>NZ_JBYIVZ010000010.1:0-206944 GCF_057710365.1 Streptomyces sp. bgisy027 | reverse complement strand
ACACAACCCCCGCCGGGCCGCAACACAGACGCCCCCGCACCCGCACACACACCGCCGCCTCACCCACCAGCACCACCCCCCAGCCACACAACCCCCGCCGGGTCGACGGCGGCGGCCACCTCGCCGCGCATGATCTTGCCGTTGGTACTGCGGGCGAACGGCTCCGGGGTGGCCCAGATCCGGTCCGGCCACTTCTCCGGTGCCAGCGCGCGGCGCAACTCCGCGGTGACCAGCTCGCGCAGCTCCGCGTCGCCGCGCTCGCCGATGGGGCCGCACAGGCAGGCGACGGGCAGCTCGTGCGGGCCGTCCGGGTTCGGCAGGCCGACCAGCACCACCTCGTCCGCGCCCGGGGTGTCGGCAAGCACCGCCTCGATCTCCTCGGGGTAGACGCGGTGGCCGTTCTCGCTGAGCAGCACCCCGGCGAGCCGGCCCTTGAGGACCAGGTCGCCGTCGGGGCTCCACTCGGCGAGGTCGCCGGTGCGCAGCCACTCGCCGACCGGTTGGATCACCCCGGTGGCGACGTCCACGTAGCCCTCCATCACCAAGTCCCCGCGGACCAGGATCTCGCCGACGCCCTCCGGGTGGCCGGCCACCGGCTCCAGCCGCACCTCCAGGGAGTCGTCGGGCCGGCCGATGCAGTAGACGTGCTTGAGGTAGCGCGTCTCGGCGTGGCCCTGCTCGGCCAGGAAGCAGAACGGGCCGTACGTCTCGGTCAGCCCGTAGCCCTGGATCCAGTCGCAGCGCGCCAGTTCACGGCCCTGTTCGAGCACCGCACGGGGGACGGCGGCCCCGCCGTAGGAGACCACACGCAGGCAGGACAGGTCGTCCTCGCCGGTGGCCGCGGCGGCCACGAACTGCTTGAGCGCGACCGGACGCAACGCCAGGTGGGTGCCCCGGTGGCGGGCCACCTGGGCCGGCCACTGGGCGGGGTTCGGGGTCTCCGGGAAGACCACGGTGGCGTCGTGCGACAGCGCTCCGAAGGAGTTGATCACGCCGGTGGTGTTGTTCATCAGGCCGGTCATGAAGATCCGGGCGGTCGGGCCGTACCCCATGGTCCGGGTGACCCAGCCGATCCGGGCGCAGATGTGCGCCTCGTTGATGCTGATCGCCTTCGGCCTGCCGGTGGTGCCGCTGGTGAACAGCACCAGGAAGTGCTCCACCGGCTCGGGGTGGAGCACTTCCACCTCCGCCTCGGGTGCCTCGCCGGTGGGGAACGGCAGTTCCACGACGGTGGCGCAGCGTTCGCGCAGCTCGTCCAGGCCGGTCCGGTCGCGCTTGAAGTGCAGCACCACGTCGGGCTTCGCGGCGTCCGCGATGGACAGCCACTCGGACAGCGCCGCCGCCTGCAGGCCGTACGGCATCAGCAGGTGCAGGCCGAGCGAGCTGGCCGCGGCGAGGAAGAACACCGCCTCCGGTCCGTGGTCGAGCAGCGCCAGCACCCGCCGGCCCGCGGTCAGGCCGCGCTCGATGAGCTCGGCCTGGACCCGGGCCACCTCGCTGCGGACCTGGCGCCGGGTGAAGGAGTGTGCGCCCGCGACCATGCACACCCGGTCGGCCTCGGCGTCCGGCGAGAGCGCGAGGCCGAGCAGCTTCCGCGTCGGGGTCATGGGCGCCGCACCACCGATGCCGCGTACGTGCACGCCGCGCCCATGGTGGCGTGGCTGTTGGCGCCCAGGGTGTCGCGGACGTGCGCGCACGCCTCCTCGAAGGTGGTGCCCGCGCCGAGCACCCGCTCCACCGCGGCCGGGTCGACCGCCACGGTGTGGTGGGAGACGATCGCCGCGCCGCCGGCCGACTTCTCGAACTCCCACAGGCCGCTGTGCCCGGACAGCAGGGCGGGCAGCACGGTCTGCTTGTAGGAGATCCGCTCGCCCGGCTCGCACAGCCGGATCGAGGCGGTGGTGTGCGTACGGCCGTCGGGGGTGACGGTGTCCATCTCCATCAGCTGTACGCCCGCCGGGTCCTCGGTGAGGTCGACCCGGCCGACGTGCTCCAGCCGCTCGGGCCACAGGTCGCACCGGTTGACGAAGTCGTACACGTCGGCCGGGTCCACCCCGGGCGCCTCCGCCCGGTCGCTGAAGGCGAAGACCAACTGCTCCAGCGGATGCGGGCGTTCGGCGAAGGCGCCGAGCGCGGCCAGTTCCTCGACGCTGTTGCGGTCCACCGCCTTGGCGATCCACTCCAGCGACTCGGGATCGTCGTCGACGGCGGTGAAGGTGTGGGTCAGCACCATCCGGGTCTGTCCGTCGCCGGCCGGGTGGAAGGACCACTCGCCGGACATCGAGGCGACCGGCGCGGTGGAGCGGTCCTGCCGGAAGGAGATCCGCAGGGCCACCGGGTCCAGGGTGCGGCGGGAGGTCCAGGTCGCCACCCTGGCGTTGGTCCGCGCCCACAGCTCGATCCGCTCGTCGGCGCCGTGCCGCTCGATCTGCCGGGCCCGCACGCACGGCCCGAGCAGCACCGGCCAGCGGCTGACGTCCGCGACCAGCGCGTACAGCCGGTCGGCGGGGGCGCGCACCACCCGGCTGTGCTCCATCTCTCGGATGAGCGGGCTCATGCGGCCGCGGCCTCCTTCGTGGAGCGGACCAGTTCGGCCAGCTCGCGCGGCGTACGGGCCTCGAAAAGCAGGTCGTCCGGCACCGACACACCGAACTCGCGCTCGATCGCGGAGGCGGTCTCCATCAGGGCCAGCGACTCGTAGCCGAGCTCGTCGAAGGAGGTGTCGGCGAAGTCGGCGTCGGTGGCCCCGGACTCGGGGGCGCCGGCGCTGGCGACGATGATGCGGCGGATCTCTTCCACGGTGATGTTCACAGCTGTCTCCTCAGGAAAGGTCGTTGGTGGCGTCGGCGTCCCAGGCACGGACGACGACGGCCGAGTTGAAGCCCCACAGGCCGCGGGCGACCACGAGCGCGGTGCGCACGTCCGCCTCGCGGGCCCGGTCGCGGACCAGATCGATGCCGTACTCGGCGGGTACCTCGCGGGTGCCGGCGGTCGGCGGGATCACGCCGTCGCGGATCGACAGCAGCGCGGTGGCGACGTCCAGTGAGCCGCCGCCCGCGTAGGTACGCCCTGACGCGGCCTTCGGCGCGGTCACCGGGACCGCGGCCGTGCCGAACACCTCGCGCAGCGCGTCCGCCTCCGCCCGGTCCGGCTCCGGCACGCCCACCGCGTCGGCGAAGACCACGTCGACCTGGTCGGCCGTCACCCCGGCGTCGGCGAGTGCCGCTCCGATCGTGCGGCGCAGCGCCGGCGGCCGGCCGGAGCCCGGGGCGGGGTCGAAGCCGCTGGCGTAGCCCGCGATCTCACCGAGGATGTCCGGGGCGCCGCGGCGCAGTGCCGCCTCGGCCTCCTCCAGCACCAGCAGCGCGCCGCCCTCGCCGGGGACGTAGCCGTCGGCGTCCCGGTCGAAGGGCAGGTAGGCGCGGCCCGGGTCGGTGCTGGTGGACAGCCGGTCGCCGGCGATCTGCGCGGCCCAACCCCACGGGTCCAGCGCGGAGTCGACGCCGCCCGCGACGACCAGCGGGGTGCCGCGGCGCACGGTGCGCCGGGCGTGGCCGATCGCGTCCAGGCCCCCGGCCTGCTCGGTGACCAGGGCGCTGGAGGGGCCGCGCATGCCGTGCCGGATGGAGATCTGGCCGGTGTTCACCGCGTAGAACCAGGCGAAGGATTCGTAGACGCTGACCGACTGCGGGCCTTCGGTCCACAGCTTGTGGAACTCGCGGTGGGTGAACTCGAAGCCGCCGAGGGCGTTGGCGGTGACCACGCCCATGTCGTAGTCGACCAGGCCGGCCGGGTCGACCTTGGCGTCCTGAAGCGCCCAGCCGGCCGCGACCAGCGCGTACCGGGTGGAGACGTCGGTCTGCGGGAGCAGCCGGTCCGGCAGGTGGTCGGTGACGTCGAAGCCGCGGATCTCGCCGGCCAGTTTGGCGGGGTACTCCGTCACGTCGAACCGGGTGAGCTCGCCGAGGCCGTGCCGGCCCTCGCGGGTGGCGGCCCAGAAGTCCTGGGTGCCGAACCCGTTGGCGGCGAGCGCGCCGATCCCGGTGACTACCGTCCTGGTCATTCCTTCTCCCCGGTTCATTCCTTCTCCCCGGTCGGCCTCTGCAGCACCATCGCGGTCTGGAAGCCGCCGAAGCCGCTGCCGACCGTCAGCACGGTCCGCACGTCCAGTTCCCGCGCGGTCAGCGGCACGTAGTCGAGGTCGCACTCGGGGTCGGCCTCGTGCAGATTGGCGGTGGGCGGCACCGCGCCGTTCCTGATGGCGAGCGCGCAGGCGGCGATCTCCACGGAGCCGATGGCGCCCAGCGAGTGGCCGACCATCGACTTGATCGAGCTGACCGGCGTGCGGTACGCGTGGTCGCCGAGGGCGCGCTTGACCGCGGCGGTCTCGTGCCGGTCGTTCTGCTTGGTGCCGGAGCCGTGGGCGTTGATGTAGTCCACGTCGGTCGGGTTGACGCGGGCCTGGTCCAGGGCGACCCGGATCGCCTCGGCCATCTCCCGGCCGTCCGGCTTGAGGCCCGTCATGTGGTACGCGTTGCAGCGGGTGCCGTAGCCGGTGACCTCGGCGTAGACCGGGGCGCCACGGCGCCGCGCCGACTCCAGCGTCTCCAGTACGAACATGGCGGCGCCCTCGGCGAGCACGAAGCCGGTGCGGGAACGGTCGAACGGGCGGGAGGCGGTCTCCGGCTCGTCGTTGCGGGCGGTGGTCGCCTTGATCGCGTCGAAGCAGGCCACCACGATCGGGGTGATCGGGGTGTCGGTGGCGCCCGCCACGATGACGTCGGCGGAGCCCTCCTGGATCAGCTGCAGGGCGTGCCCGACCGCGTCGAGACCGGAGGTGCAGCCGTTGGAGACCAGCGACACCGGTCCCTCCGCGCCGACCTGCCACGCCACCTCGGCCGGCATCACGCTGGGGGCCAGGTAGTCGAACATGTGCGGTGACAGCCACTCCTCGCTGTCCACCAGCCAGTTACGGCCGGAGTCGGACAGCACCAGGTACTCGCGCTCCAGGCTGGTCGCGGCGGCCACCGCGCTGCCCAGGGTGACGCCGATCCGCGCGGGGTCGATGCCCGCGAAGTCCAGGCCGCTGTCCTGCATCGCCTCCCGGGCGCAGACCACGGCGAACTGGGTGGCCCGGTCCATGCGGCGGATCTCCCGCCGGCTCAGGCCCTCCCACACCGGGTCGAAGTCCGCCTCGCCGGCGATCTGCGACCGGTAGGCCGACGGGTCGAAGAAGCTGATCCGCCGGGTCGCGGTACGGCCCGCGGTGAGCAGGTCCCAGAACTCCTTGGTGCCCCGGCCGCCCGGGGCGCGTACGCCGATGCCGGTGATGACCACTCGTCGGCTCATCACAACCACCTCTCATCGAAACCGTCGTGGTCGACGAGCCGCTCCTGGTTGCGCAGCCGCCCGTCCTCGCGGACCAGGACGTCGCGCACCACGCAACTGCGGACCATCTGCGGGCCGTTGCCGGGCCGGGTGGTCAGCACCAGTGCGTAGCAGGTACTGCGGAGCCGGCCGTCCGCCAGTTGCTCGACGTCGACCATCGTGAACATGTGACGCCGCTGCTGCGGGTCCGCCGTGATTCGCTCGCGCACCTCGTAGAGGTCGGACAGGATGCCGGTCCTGGTGCGCGCCGGCTGACGGCCGGGCGTGTGGCCGAAGACCGCGTCCTCGGTGAAGGTGGCGGCGTACTCCTCCACCTTGTCCGCGTCCAGCGCCTGCATCTGGCGCGCGTAGTACTGAAGAACCTCTGCGTACAACTCGGCGCTCACGCCGGTCGACTCCATCTCCTCGAACTCCTTCACGCGGCCGTTGGATGCGTTCAGTCTTCAATCGCGTCCAAGAGCCGCGGTCGAGGCCGCCTCAACGCCTCGTCGCGGGGCTGGAGCGGGGCTCGACCGGGGCGCGAGCCGCGGCCGGGACGGTGGTGTGCATGGACGCATCCACTTCCGCCGACACCGAGCGCCAGGTCGCGCTGGTCACCGGCGCCACCAGCGGCATCGGACACGAGATCGCCCGCACCCTGGCCCGCCAGGGCTGCGCCGTCTATCTGTGCGCCCGCACCGACAAGACCCTCAAGGACACCCTCGCCGAGCTGCGCGGCGAGGGCCTGGACGTCGACGGCAGCACCTGCGACGTCACCTCGTCCGAGGAGGTGCGGGCGCTGATCGCGGCCGTCGTCGAGCGCTACGGGCGGCTCGACGTCCTGGTCAACAACGCCGGCCGGCCGGGGGGCGGGGCCACCGCCGAGGTCTCCGACGAGCTGTGGCTCGACGTCATCAACACCAACCTGAACAGCGTCTTCCTGGTCACCAAGGCGGCACTGACCGGCGGCGGCATGCTGGAGCGCGGTACCGGACGGGTCGTCAACATCGCCTCCACCGGCGGCAAGCAGGGCGTGGTGCACGCCGCGCCGTACACCGCCTCCAAGCACGGCGTGGTCGGCTTCTCCAAGTCGCTCGGCCTGGAGCTGGCCAGGACCGGCATCACCGTCAACGCGGTGTGCCCGGGCTTCGTGGAGACCCCGATGGCCGAGCGGGTGCGTGAGCACTACGCCGGGATCTGGGGCGTGGACGAGGAGGAGGTGCACAGCCGGATCACCACGCGGGTGCCGATGGGCCGCTACGTGGAGCCGAGCGAGGTGGCCGCGATGGTGTCCTACCTGGTCTCCCCGGGCGCCGCGGCGGTCACCGCGCAGGCGCTGAACGTCTGCGGCGGCCTCGGCAACTACTGATCGGCAGCTACTGGTCGGCAGCTACTGATCGGACCGGCTGCGGGAGCAAGCGCCAGGGCGCCGGGACCTCGGTCGAGGTCCCCGGCGCCCTGGCGTTGTGCGGTCGACCGGGGTCAGGCCTTGAGCACCTGATCGACCCAGCCCCGGGCGGCCGGCTCGAACTGCAGCGCCACATGGGTGGAGATGGCGGTGACGTCCCGCCACAGCCGCTGCATCGAACCGGAGACCGCCTGCCCGCGGGTGCCGGACTGGCGGAACAGCCGGTCCACCGCGGTCACCGACAGATCGACGGCGAGGGCGCAGTCCCGCAGGTTGCGCGTGGTCTGCAGCGGGCTGGTGGCGGCGCCCTCGTCGGCGAGCCGGGCGGCCCGCTCCAGCAGCAGCCGGGCCGCGTCCACCTCGCCGGCCGAGCGGGCCAGCGCCTGCTCGGCGGAACCCCGCACGCCCTGCACCCCGGTGGTGCCGGGCAGTTGGGGGGCGTTGCCCACCTTCTCCGCGAAGTACGCCGAGAAGGTGCGGACCATGCCGAGTGCGGCGCCGACCGCCGGCGCGGCGAACATCAGCCCGTTGACCGCCTGGAGCGGGGCACGGTGGCAGGCCGCGGGCACCCCGCCCCAGGCCTCGCTGGTGCGCCCGGCGAACAGGTCGGCCCGGTCGAAGGAGAGGTGCTCGGGCACGAACACCTCGCCGAGGACCAGGGTGTTGCTGCCGGTGGCGGTCATGCCGACGCTGTGCCAGGTGTCCTCGATCCGGTACGCGGAGCGCGGCAGGGCGAACAGCCGCGCCTCGCTGCCCGTCCCGGACTCCACCAGGCCGCACATCAGCGCCCAGTCGGAGTGGGCGATGCCGCTGATGTAGGGCCAGCGCCCGGCGACGAGCCAGCCGCCGGGGGCCGGCCGGGCGGTGCCGAACGGCGTCACCGACCCCACCAACACCGCGTCCGGGCCGGCCGCCCAGATCTCCGCCTGGCCCTGCTCGGGCAGGAACGCCCCCGCCATCCGCGCGATCGAGGCGATCAGTGAGGCGCACCAGGAACTGGCCGGGCACTCCTCGGCGATCACCTCGACCGCCTCGACCAGTTCGGTGAAGGATCCGGCGTCGCCGCCGACCGCCGCGGGGGCGAAGTGCCGGGCGAATCCCGCCCGGACGATCTCCCCCATCACGCCGGGGTCGACATCCCGGGCCCGTTCGGCGGCCTCGGCACGGCGGCCCGCGGCCGGCGCGATCGCGGCCGCGGCGGTGGACAACCCGGCGGTGGGCATCTGTCTTCTCCTCAACTCTCGGGGACTCAGGAGGCGGCCGGCAGCCGGTGGAAGGTGTTGCGGAAGAAGGTCAGCGGCCCCTCCTCGCGCTGCACGGCCAGGTCGATCACCTCGCCGATCACGATCACGTGGTCACCGGCGTCCACCTCGCGTTCGATCCGGCACTCCAGATAGGCCAGCGCGTCGGAGAGCACCGGCACGCCGGTGATCCCCGGCCGGGTGTCGGCCTTGACGCTGTGCCGGGTGTGCCGGCTGGCGAAGGACCGGCACAGCTCCTCCTGGTCGGCGGCCAGGATGTTCACCGCGAAGGCGCCGGTCCGCCGCAGGACCGGCAGCTCGCCCGAGTCGTTGTGGATGCAGACCAGGATCAGCGCCGGGTCGAGCGAGACCGAGGTGAAGGAGTTCACCGTCAGTCCCGTCGTACGCTCGGTGCTGCCGCTGGTGATCACCGTGACGCCGGTGGCCCAGTTGGCGCAGACGCTGCGCAGCGCCTGCGGGTCCACCAGGGCCGGGTCCGGCTGCAGTACGCCCGCCGTGCCGCGCTCGCTCATGCCGCACCGTCGAGCAGCGGGTCGACGAACAGGCCCTGGCTGCCCTCGGAGATCTCCTCCGCCTGAGCCAGGGTCAGCAGCACCGGCCCGGTGTACAGGCCGTCGGTCTGCCAGTCGTCGGGACGCAGGCTGATCGCGTACGGGTTGACCGGGGTCTCCGGGTCCGGCGTCACGCCGAGCCCACGGGCGGCCCGGTGGAAGACGGCGACCGCGAGCGCCTCGGCGACCCGGACGTCACGGGAGATCTCGGCGGCCAGTTCGTCGTCGCTGTAGTCGACCACCAGGGTGGCGTGGCTGTCCTTGATCGCCTTGGCCGGCACGTAGGCGTTGGCCGGTCCGTCGGTGACGGCCTTCTCCAGCTCGTTCCAGTCGCGGAAGATCTGCTGGATCCGGTCGTTGACCGCGAAGAGCTTCTCGATGTCGCCGCGCACCCGCTGCATGAACCCGTAGTCCAGGAAGCGGTTCTTGACGAAGATCAGCACCACGCCGACGTGGTTGAGCATGGCGTCCCAGCACAGCTTCGGCACCATCACCGCGGGGTTGCCGAAGGCCGGGTAGTGGTCCTCGACCTTGGAGACCACGAACTGGAAGGTCCGCAGGTGGAAGTCGTTGTAGAACTCCAGCCTCTCGGTGATCTCCTCGCCGGCGAAGTCGCGGGTGACCAGGTCGGTGGTGACGCTGTTGCCGTAGCCGATCATGTCCGAGCCCGGGGAGTAGAAGGCGTCCGCGAAGGCGCCGGCCTCACCGACCAGCATCCAGCGGTCGGGCGAGTACACCCGCTCGGTGCCGAAGGCGAAGTCCTTCAGGGTGATGAAGTCCGCGACGTCACCGGTGCGCCCGTCGACCACCTCGGCCAGCTGCGGCTCGTTGACGCGCAGCCATTCCTGGACCTTCTCGAAGGTCTGGATCTCGTCGTACGGGTGGATGCGCGGGTCGGCGCAGACACCGACCGAGATGTGGTCCGAGCCCAGCGGGATCAGCCACACCCAGTAGCCGTCGCCCATCAGGTGGTTGGTGGAGAACTTGCGGATGCCGGTGCGGTTCATCCGCTCCATCCACCGCGGGTCGTCCTTGCCCCACTCCTCCAGGTCGATGCCGCCGGTGAGACGGAACCAGGAGGCGTTGATGGTGTGCGACACCTCGCGGGACAGGCCCAGCCTGCGCTTGACGAAGTGGGCGCGTCCGGCCGCGTCGACCAGCCAGCGGGCGGTGATCGCGCGCTGCTCGCCGCCCTGCGTGTAGGACACGGTGTGGTCCTCGTCGCCCTCGCGCAGCTCCACGTCGGTGATCGCGGCGCCCTGCCGCAGGTCCACGCCGGCGTCCAGCGCCATCCGGGTCAGTTCGTTCTCGAACCGGCCGCGGTCGATCTGGTAGTTGTCGTGCGCCGGGAACTCCCGCGGGCCGAGCTCGATCCGCCTGGTGAGGTCCTCGTTGCCGCCCGCGGGCTGGAAGAACCGCAGGCCGTTCTTCTTCAGGTGGAACTTCTCCAGGTGTTCCTTCATCCCGACGATCTGGGCGAAGTAGTGCGCGCCCGCCGGCACCGTCGATTCACCGACCTTGAACGCCGCCTCCGGCGCCAGGCCCTGCCGTTTGTCGAGGATCACCACGTCCGTCTCCGGACGGGCGTTCTTGAGCTGGACCGCGAGCGTGAGACCCGCGAGGCCGCCGCCGAGGATCACCACATCGGTCGTAGCCTGATCCACCATCGCTCCTCCTGCTGGTAACAAGACGTCAAGAAGTCTGTGCGGGCGCTCTCGGGGCCCGCTCAAGCCCGCGTGGAAGCGGCCGGCCGAGGGTCAGAGCACCTCGGCGACCACCTCGAACAGGCCCGGATTGGCCGTGGCGTACGGCGGGTTGACGGCCTTCCTGGCCTGGAACTCCGGGTCGGCCTGCAGGGCCTTCCACGCCTCGACGCTGGCGTAGTGCGCGACGTTCACCAGCGGCAGCGAGGCGTCGCCGAGCGCCTGGTGCATCCGGAAGTCCACGAAGCCCGGTGACTCGCCGGCCCGCTGCGCCCGGGGCCGCCAGGCGCCCAGGAACTCCTCGACCCGCCCGGTCGGCAGCTCGAAGGCGTTGATCATGGTCACGCCCGCGCCGTCCGGCTGCTTCCCCGAGGCGGCCTCGCCGATCACCCGGTACACACCCCGGTGGACGGTCTTGGCGTACTTCTTGGCCCCCGGGCCGCCCTGCTCGCCGGCCACCGCGGCGGCCAGGTCCGCGACGGACGCCCAGTCGGCCACCGCGACCAGCTGGAAGCGGTGGTCCGCGCGCAACGCCCGGTGCAGGCGGGCGCCGCGGAAGCCGGGCGCGGCGCGCATCGGCTCCAGGTGGCCGCTCCAGCCCGCGATGAACTCCTCGGCGTTCTCGACCGGCGCTTCGAGCACCGCGATCAGGGTGACCGGGCCGCTCTCTTGCTCCGTGCTCACGTTGCCGTCCTCTCCCGTGGGAAATTCGGTGGGAATAGATGTGAATCGCCGGGAATCGATGGGTTGTCAGGCGTGGCAGGCGGGGAAGCCGCCGTGCAGCTCCGCCATGCCGCGGACCATCTCGTCGATGCCGGCGAAGTCCTCCGGGCGTCCGCCGCGCAGTTCGCCGTAGGCGCGGTACAGGTTGGGCACCAGGCGTTCGGTGTCCAGGTACTCGGCGAACTCGCCGAGGTCGGCGGCGCGGGCCGCCGCCGACGGGTCCGCTCCCCCGGCGAGGCCGGCCTTGGCCACGTCCAGCAGCCAGGCCAGGTAGCGCTCGGTGGTCTCCAGCAGCTCCGGGCCGCCGACCGGGCCGTGCCCGGGTACGACGGTGACCGCGTCGAGCGCCCGCAGCCGGGCGACCGCGTCGCGCAGGCCGCCGACCGAGCCGGTCAGCACGAACGGGGTCACCCCGTTCATCACCAGGTCTCCGGCGAACAGCACCCGGCGCTCCGGCAGCCAGGCCACCGTGTCGCAGGAGCTGTGCGCCGGGCCGAAGGCGCGCAGCCGCACCTGCTGCTCGCCGACGTGCAGCGTGAGTTCCTCGGCGAAGGTGACGTGGGGCGCGGCCGGTTCGACCGCGCCCCAGTCCACGTCGGGCCACAGGGTGGTCAGGTGCAGTCCGGTGCGGACCGCCTCCTGCCGGGTCCGCTCGGCGGCCACCACCACCGCTTCGGGGAAGAGGTGGTTGCCGAAGGTGTGGTCGCCGTGCGCGTGGGTGTTGACCAGCAGCCGCGGGAGCTGCGGCGCGGTGCCCGCGACGAGCTCGCGCAGACGCCCGGCCCGGGCCTCGGTGGCGGCGGTGTCGATCAGCAGCGCGGTGCCGCCGTCGACCACCAGCCCCGCGTTGTTGAGACACCATCCGCCGTCGGGCTGCAGGAAGGCGTGGACCCCTTCGGCTATCTCTTCGAGTCTCGGTGCACCGGTGAAAACTGCCATGCGGCCACTGTCGTCCGGGGCGCTCGACGGCCACTCGAAGCGGCCCTGAACACCGCTGTGGTCTGCCGTACTCCCGCGTCGGCGGACCCGGGGCAGGCCGTCGGATCACGCCCCGGCTCTCATGGCCGGCGTGCCCCGGCCCTCTCCTGGGTCCGGGTGGGGGCTTCGGCCTGGGGCAAGGTGCCTCCAGGGGGCTGCGACAGGCGGTCCAGCCGCAGCAGCCGCAGCAGCGGATCGGTCGCCACGGTGGTCACGAGGGTCATCACCACGAGCACCGCGAACAGCCGGGAGTCGATCACCCCCAGGGACAGGCCGACGTTGAGCACCACCAGCTCCGTCAGGCCGCGGCAGTTCATCATCACGCCCAGCCCCAACGACTCCCGGTTGCCCTCACCGGCCAGCCGGGCCGCCACGTACGTCCCGCCGATCTTGCCGGCCACCGCCACCAGCAGCACGAGCCCCAGCACGCCCAGCGCGGAGAGGGAGAACGCCGACTGCAGCCGGGTCTGCAGGCCCACCGCGGCGAAGAAGAACGGCAGCAGCAGCCACAGCGCCAGCCCCTCGGTCCGGTGCGCGAAGTCCCGCACCGTCCGGGAGGAGCGCGGCATCACCACGCCCGCCAGAAAGGCGCCGAAGATCGCGTGCACCCCGAGCGCATGGGTGACCACCGCGCAGATCAGCACGAAGGAGGTGATCAGCACGCCGATCGGCAGTACCCCGCCGCGCCGGCTCTCCAGCACCCGCAGAACGTGCGCCAGCGCCGGGCGCACCACGAACCACAGGACCAGGGTGAAGGCCACCACCTCGACCACGGCGGCCAGTACGCCCAGCGGAGAGTCGTTGCGCGCCTCGGCGACCACCACGCCCAGCGCGCACCAGGCGGTGACGTCGCCGACACCGGCCATCGCCAGGCCCATCGCGCCCAGCCGGGTGCCGATCAGCTCTCGGTCGGAGAGGATCCGGGCCAGCACCGGGAACGCGGTGACCGACACCGACAGCGCCACGAACAGAAGGAACGGTGTGGATTCCACACCGGCCGGCTGGTAGTCGTCCCGCAGCGACAGGGCGGCGGACATGCCCAGCAGGAACGGCACCGCGAGCGCCGCGTGCCCGGCGGAGAGCACTTTGCCGCCGAGCCTGCGCAGCATGGTCAGCGGCATCTCAAGACCTATCAGGAACATGAAGAAGACCACACCGACCTGCGCCAGGTTGTCCATGACCGGCGTGACCGCCGGCGGGAACACCTCCTCGGAGAGACCGGGTGCCAGGGCCCCGAACACCGAAGGACCGAGCAGCAGTCCGGCCAGGATCTCGCCGACCACCGGCGACTGGCCGACCGCGCGGGCCGCCAGGCCCATCAGCCCCGCCGCCGCGACCACCACGACCCCGGCGACCAGCACCCGGCCGAACACGTCGGCCGGCTCGGGCGGCTTCGATCCGCCGACGGTCTCCTTCACCGGGTGCGCGATGCCGTATCTCAGGAGCAGCAGCGCCAGCGCCAGCGGCACCAGGACCAGCAGCCCGTAGCTGAGCACCGCACGCGCCGTGCTGCGGGAACGGGGCGGGTCGTCCTCGGGCTCGCCCGCGCCGGACGAGGATGGATCATGCGTCATTGCCAGGGTTCTCCTAACGGGACGATGACAGCGTCGCCGCCCCGGAGCGGAGGCGGCGCGGCCGCGCGCGGGCAGCCGAAGGCCGTCCGGGGCGGAGCGATCGCTCCGCCCCGGACCTGTCGGGTGAGTGACGCCGGGTCAGCCGGTGCGCAGCAGGGTGCTCACCGAGCCGCTGCGTACACCGCTGAGCACCTCGGCCTGCAGCCGCTGCACCTCCGGGGCCGGCTCCAGGCCGAGCTCGGTCTTGAGCACCCTGCGCAGGTCCTGGTACGCCCGCAGGGCCTCGGCGCGGTAGCCCGCCGCGCGCAGCGAGTCGATGAGCTGGGCGTGCAGCCGCTCGTTGAGCCGGTGCTCGGCGACCAGCGATCGCAGTTCGGGAATCAGCTCCTGGTGCCGGCCGAGCCGGGCGTCCGCCTGGATGCGCAACTCCAGGACGCGCAGCCGCAGTTCGCACAGGTGTGCCTTGTGGATGGTCAGCTCCGGCCCGAGGTTGATGTCGGCCAGCGCCCGGCCGCGCCACAGGCCGAGTGCCTGCCGCAGCCGCTCGGCGGCCTCCGCGGCGTGTCCCTGACGCCACAGACAGCGGCCCTGTTCGGCCAGGGCAAGGAAGCGCTCGGCGTCGGTCCGTCCGGTGCGCAGCTCATAGCCGGGTGCCCTGGTGACGATGTCGCAGCGCCGCTCGCCCTGGGGAAGCGGATCCAGGATGCGGCGCAGTTGGTAGACGTAGGTCTGCAGAGTGGTGGCCGCACTGCGTGGCGGCCGGTCGTCCCACAGTTCGGCGAAGAGGGTGTCGGTGCTGACCACCCGGTTCGCGTTGAGCGCCAGCAGCGCCAGCACCGCCTTCACCCGCGGTGCGGTCGGTGCCAGGTCGCGTCCGCCCGCGATGACTTCCAATTGCCCCAGCACATTGAACGTGACCACGATCTTTTCCCCCGTCCAGAGTTGCCTCGTTCACCTCGATGCGGAGTCGATTCACTTTCAACCAATTTCCCACCGAGCCCGCAGGTGCAACAATGCCCTTTCACTGGGCCGTACGCCACAATCTTCCAAGCCCCCCTCGAGCCGCGCTTGAGCCCACGAAACGCCAAAAGGTGTAGTGCGAATGCCTCTTTGGATACCGCGGTCGCGAAACTCCACCGCAAACAAGCAAAATCAGGTTCAGCAATTGTGAATTCCTTGTTACCGACCAGTCGGTACACCAAAGAAACCAACCCAAAGGGCTACACGGGGTGATACATGGACATTTCGCCGTGAAGTATTACGTAGCGATCCTCCAGCCCGCCCTCGACGCGTGGTGATGCGTCTTTCGAACCAGCGTTCCTGACACCGGGGGCGGCTCACCTCCGGTGACGCGCCGCCGGAGGCTGGATGACCAGGGCATTGATCCCCTTGTTGACCGCGTCGATGCGCGAGGTGGCGCCCAGCTTGGTGAAGATGTTCCGCAGATGGCGCTTCACCGTGGCCTCGGTGATATCCATCCTGGCCGCGACCTGACGGTTGGTCAGCGCCTCGGCCACCAGGGTCAGCACCACCAGTTCCCGCGCCGACAGCAGGTCGGAAGCGGCGTCCGGGGCCGGATCGGCGGCCGGCCGCGGCACCGCCGCCTCCGCCCGCGCGGAGCCCGACGGCACGGTGATGGTGACCGTCTGCTGCTTGGCGCCCGCGATGTCCCGGACGGTCGACAGCAGCAGGCCCCGGCTGACGCTCTTGTGCAGATAGGCGCGCACGCCCAGGTCCAGCAGCCGCCGCATCAGCAGCGGGTCGCTCTGCGTGTGCAGCACGACGATGCCCACCGGATGGCCGCAGTCCAGCAGGGCGTGCACCGCCGACGCCGGGTCCGGCCCTGGCGTCGCGATGTCCAGCAGCACTACGTCGGGCCGGCACTCGACGACCGCCCGTACCGCGGACGGTCCGGAGTCGACACCGAGCGCCTCCAGGTCCGGCTCGGAGTCCAGGACCAGACAGAGGGCTTCGCGTGGCAGGCGATGGTCGTCGACGACGACTATGCGCACAGGTTCCGGAGTCACCTAACCTCCGAAGACGCCCAGGGTGAACCGGTGAGCGCCCGTAAATCCGCGCCCGCCCGAACGCTCGAAAAAGCGGAAAGGAGAATTCCACCTCGCCGGGCGATTGCCCGCTCTGCCGCTGATTTCCACGTCGCCCCCTGGCTCCCCGTAACCGCGTTTCGAAGTCTACTGCAGCGGAAGTTACGGGAACCGGTGACCAAGGCCACGGAAATGGCCGCGACGGGCTCGGAGCTACGTGGAGAGGCCGGGATCGGTGAGCGGATCCGTCGCCGGTCCGGGCCGAAAGGGAACCGTCACCTCCTGTTTCCCCGTCACCGTGTCGTCCCTGTCTTTCACCGGCCCGCCGACGGCATCACACGGTGCCCGGCGACTGACCTCCGTACGCGCTGCCCGCCGTGTCGAGGCGCAGAGCGACATGGCGCGCAGCACAGTGCACGTCACGCCAGATGCGCTGCAGTGGGTCGTCCTGCGCCCGCGCGCCGCAGCCGGCCGAGCGGAACAGCCGTTCCACCACGTCGACCAACTGCTCCGTGGCCAGCGCGCAGTCCCGTGGCGCGCGAGCCGGTTCGTCGTCGGCGCCCGACCCGTCGTCGCCGGTCTGTGCCACGCGGCGCAGCAGCAGGGCCGCGCTCTCGATCTTCGCCTCGGCCCGGGCCGGCACGCCCCGCACCAGCGGGTTGTCCCCGGGAGCGGGCGTCCCCTGGGCGGGCCTGCCGGCCGGCCGCGCCGACCAGGCCCGCACGGCCGCGCGCGCCGCCCCGAGCACGGGGGCGGCGAACGGCGTCCCGCCGATCGTGCTCAGTCCGGCGGTGTGGCACGGTGCCTCGGAGCCGACGGCCCGGCCCCGCCGGACGTCGCCGCGGGCCACGGACCGGTGCTCGGGGACGAACACGCCGTCCGCGACCAGGGTGTTGCTGCCCGTGGCCCGCATGCCGAGGTCGAACCATGTGTCCCTGACGCGGTAGTCCCGGCGCGGCACGGCGAAGAACCGGGCCACCGCGTGCTCCCCTCGCGGCACCGAGGCGCACACCAGCGTCCAGTCGGCGAAGTCCACGCCGCTGACCCGCTGCCACTCTCCGGTGAGCCGCCAGCCACCGACGTCGGGGGTGGCACGCCCACTGGGGCTGAGCGCGCCCGCGATCACGGTGTCGGGGCCGGCCGACCACAGCTCGCGCTGGCCCTCGTCCGGCAGGTACACGCCCATCCGGGCGGCGCCTGCCACGACCGCGGCGACCCAGGCGGCGGAGGTGCAGCCCTCGCCCACCGTGGACACCCCGTCCAGGAGCTCCACGAAGCCGCCGGCCCTCCCGCCCCAGCGGAGCGGCACGAAGTGCCGTGCGAAGCCCGCCGCGACCAGCCCGGCGACGACCTCGCCGGGCAGCCGCCGGGCGTGGTCCGCGGCCGCGGCGTGCCGGGCGGCCAGTTCGGCGGCCTCCCGCACCTCGCTCGTCGTGGCGGTGGGTGTGAGCTCGAAGCCGGTCATGGGCGCTGCCTCCTCGCCGCGGGGCCTCGGCACGACGCCTCGCCCCCGCCGGAGGCGCCGGCAGGGGCTCGGCAAATCCCGGGCCTACCGCCCGCTCAAGCGGGCCTTTGCCCGGACAGCTGACGGTGGGTGAGATCGAAGATGCTTCCCAGGAGGTCGGTCAGGGTGTATTCGCCGATGTCCGGTCCGCGCAGGGGGACACCGCCGCCGTCGATGACGTGCACACGGAGATGGCGAGGCTCGGCGCGCATCCGACCGGCCTGCGGCCGGGCATCCGCCGGGGCGGCCTCGAACCGTGCCCCGCCCAGGAGGTCCTCCCCGCCGGACCCACTCCTGTGGTCATCGCCCGTGACTTCGACTACCGCCTCGACCGCCGTCACGCCCATGGGCATGCCACCTCCGCCTCACCGCGTCCGCATCCCGGGCCACCCCCGGTGGCCTCCGATACTCGTCCCGGATGCTGGAGGGTGGCTGGATCCGCGGTCGACGTCGCCTTGCGGCTGGGCCGTCAGGGGGACACGCGGTCACCGCGTTGCGCGGCGACGGGCCGGTCAGGCCAGCCCGAACCTCTCCGCGTGCACCTGTCCCGCCGGCACCCGCAACTGCCGCAGTCCGCCCAGTACGGCCGTGGTCATGGCCGGCGGGCCGCAGACGTACACATCGCGTTCGGTGATGTCGGGGACCAGTCGGTGCAGGTTGGCCGGGTCGAAGGGGGGGACGGCGTTCTCGCCGGTCCGGCCGGTGAGGAGGTGGAGACGTCCGCCGCGGAGCGCGACCAGGTGGCGCACCTCGTCCAGGAGTACGGCGTCGGCCTCGCTGCGGACGCGGTAGAGGACGACGAAGTCGCCGGTCGTCTGGTCCTCCAGCATGGCGCGCACCGGGGTGATGCCCACACCGCCGGCGATCAGCAGGGCGCCGGGGCGGGTGCGGTGCAGCGAGGTGAACGCGCCGTACGGGCCCTCGACATAGGCGCGGCTGCCCACGGGGACGTTCCGCAGGCCCGCGCTGGTGGTGCCGGCCGCCTTCGCCGTGAGGCGCAGCCCCCGGCCGTCGGGCGCCGCCGACAGGGAGAAGGGGTTGGCCAGCCACCAGTGGTGGTGTCCGGGGAACCGCCAGATGCAGAACTGGCCCGCCCGGGCGGGGAGTTTGTCGAGGTGCCGGCCGGTGACGTACACGGAGACCACGTTGTCCGACTCGGGCACCACCGCGGCCACGGTGAACCGGTGGTAGGAATTGCGCCACAGCGGCATGACGAGACGGCCCGTCAGCAAGGAGCCGAAGGCGAACAGCCACAGGATCCACCAGTACGCCGTGGCGAACGCGGAGGACGTGAACGTCGTCGTCTCCTGCAACTGGTGGACGAACGCCAGGCCCAGAGCCACGTAGAGCAGCAGGTGCAGACCGTGCCAGACCTCGTACTGGAGGCGTCGG
Source organism: Streptomyces sp. bgisy027 (assembly GCF_057710365.1). Lineage (NCBI taxonomy): Bacteria > Bacillati > Actinomycetota > Actinomycetes > Kitasatosporales > Streptomycetaceae > Streptomyces > Streptomyces sp. bgisy027. The sequence continues at coordinate 188,437 of NZ_JBYIVZ010000010.1, read as the reverse complement.
CGCAGGCCGCGGGTGGAGATCACGGCGATGACCAGGATGAGGCTCGCGGCGAGCATGCCGAGCAGGGAGGCCGGCACGCCGCTCAGCGCCACGAACGTCTTGCCCATGGACGTGTCGTCGAGCGTCGCGTAGCCGAGCACCACCAGCGTGGCGTGGGTGAGGACGGTCCACAGCAGGGTGAAGCCGACCCAGCGGTGCCACACCGTGAGGCGGTCCATGCCGATACGGCGGTCCAGCCACGGCAGCCGGGCCACCAGCAGCAGCTGGAACAGCATCAGCAGGGCCGCGTGCAGGCCGAAGAACTTGGCGACCGTCAGCACGCCGTTCTTGCCCTCACCGGCGCTGATGAACAACGCCTCGACGATCACCACGTTGACGATGACGAATGTCCACATCGCCCCGCGTGCCGCCTGCACCGGAAGCACGGTGCCGCTGCGCACCGCGTTGCTCGCTGTCGTCATGGTCGCCTCTCATCCCCCCGGGGTCGCGGTACTCGCGACCCGTGTGCACAAACCCCATGAAGATCGGTGAATTCGCCCCTAATGCGCACCTCGATCGGGTAAGGATACGGCTCGCGGACCGGATCCGTTCATGCCGGAACGGCCTCAATCCGCGGGGAGTTCGGGTTCCGTGACATCGGAGGCGGCGGGGGCAGCCGGGTCCACGGCGAGGAGCGGGCGGCGTACGGGCGGATCGGTGGGCCGCAGAGTGGACCGGGCGGGCCGGCCTCACTGCTCCTGGGTCTCCAGGCGCCGCACCTCCTCCGCCGCCGCGTCCGCCTTCCGCCTCGCCTCCCTGACACCCCGGTCCGCCGTGCGCGCCCGCTCGCGTGCCGTCCGTTCCGCGGAGCGGGCCTGCTGTTGCACCTCCCTGGCGTGCTGGAGTTCGGCGGTCAGGTCGGCGACGCGCTGTTGGGCCCCGTCCCAGTTCTTCTTGGCCGCGAACGCCTCACGGCTCGCGGTCGCCGCCGCCTTCTCCCGGGTACGGAGCTCCCGCGCGGCCCGGTCCGCCTCCTTGCGGGCCCGGGTGAGCCGCCGACGGCGGTCGGCGGCCGCGGCCTTCGTCGCCCCCGTCACCTTGGCGGGCTCGGCGGACTCGGCGGCCGGACGCGGCGGCGCGGGCGCGGCGCCCTCCGCCGCCGCGGGGAATCCCGCGCCCGCGGCCAGTGGCCTGACCAGCCTGCCGCTCGCCCACTCCCGCGCCGCGTCGGGGTCCGCGAGCACCGCGCGCAGGGTGTTCTCGACCTCGTGGCGGGCCGCCTCCGTGATCGGGTGGCCGGCCCGCGCGGCGAGTTGTCCGGCCTGCCGGGACAGGGCGGTGACCAGGACCCGTTGCTGTCGGCTCAGCTCACGCAGCTGCGGGCCGTCCAGGTCGCGGTGGGCCTGCCGCAGGCCCTCGCCGAGGCGGAGCAGCGGTTCGACCTCGCCGGGGCTCTCGTGGACCAGGAGGTTGCCGGCCCAGGCCGACAGGCTCGGGCGGCGCAGTCTGCCGATGCGGTCGGCGAGGGCGCGGTCGCCGGCCGTGCGGGCCTCGGCCATCCGGGCCGCGCGGGTGGCGGTGAACTCCTCCGGACGCAGCCGGTACAGCTCGTCGGCGACAGTTTCCAGGTCCATCGGCGTTCCCTCTCCGCGCCGGCTTTGCGGAGCTCCCCGCGCCACAGAGGTCCGTATCGATTTTCGCACCGTTGGCGCGGGTCCGCGCAGGCCCGGCCGTCCCGGGCTACTTCCAGGCGCGGTCCAGGAAGCCGGCGATCAGCGGGGCGACCTCCGGCAGGTGCGTCTCCAGGGCGAAGTGGCCGGTGTCGAGGAGGTGCAGTTCGGCGTCGGGCAGGTCGCGCAGGTAGGCGCGGGCGCCGGGCTCGGTGAAGAAGGGGTCGTTGCGGCCCCAGGTGATGAGGGTGGGCGGGGTGTGGCGGCGCAGCCAGGCCTGCCAGTCGCCGTAGCGCGCGAAGTTGGAGCGGTAGTCGAAGATCAGTGACCGCTGGGCGTCCTTGCGGCCCGGCTGGTCCAGGAAGTGCTGGTCGAGGGTCCAGTTGTCGGGCGCGATCAGGGAGAGGTCGGCGACGCCGGTCGTGTACTGGCTCCGGGTGCCGTCGAGCGTGAGCACGCCGTCGATGGCGGCGTCGGCGCCCGGGGTCTCGGGAGTGAGACCGATCAGGCCCAGGGCCATGTCGGACAGGCCCTCCTCGTAGGCGTTGCCGTTCTGGACGACCAGTCCGGCGATCCACTCGGGGTGGCGCTCGGCGACGCGCATGCCGATGGGGGCGCCGAAGTCGAAGACGTACATCACGAACCGGTCGAGGCCCAGGCCCCGGACGAAGCCCTCGGTGATGTCGGCGAGCCGGTCGAAGGTGTACGTGAAGCCGTCGGGGGCCTGGGTGTGGCCGAAGCCGGCGTGGTCCGGGGCGATCAGGCGGTACTGCGAGCCGAGGGCGTCGATGAGGCCGCGGAACTGGTGCGAGCCGGACGGGAAGCCGTGCAGGAGCAGCAGTACGGGCGCGTCGGGGCGGTCGGGGAGGGACTCCCGGTAGAAGACGCGGACGCCGTCCACGTCGAGCTGGCGGTGGACGGTGCGGGGGGTCGGAGCGAGCATGACCGGTCTCCTTCGAGCGAGCCGAGATTTCTAATGGATTGGGGATTGATTCATGCGTTAGAACCAGCCTGCGCCTCCCTCTACTAACGTGTCAACCCCTCGATGTACCATTAGTCTCATGAGCGATTCCGCACCGCTGACCGGGGAGCCCCTGGCCCTGGACCTGGTCAACACCCGGCCGTCCACCGGTGACCTGCTGACCACGCCCGACGAGCTGCGGACCTGGTGGGCGCTGGAGGCCGACCGGCTGCCGGAGGACCTGCCGGAGGAGGTCAAAGGCGCGGATCTGGCCGCGGTGCTCGCCGTGCGGGAGCACATCGCGCGCGCCCTCGACCGGGTGCGCAGGGGGGAGCGGCCCCCGGACGAGGACGTCGAGGGGCTCAACCAGGCGCAGCGTGCCGCGCCGGCGATCAGTGCGCTGGTGTGGGACGGGTCGGGGGTCGCCGTCGCGCGGCGGCGCGAGGGCTCACCCGGGGTGCGGCTGGCCGCTGGGCTCGCGGAGGCCGCCGTCGAGCTGCTGGCGGATCCGGCGGTCGGCTCGATCCGCAAGTGCGAGGCCGACGACTGCGTGATGCTCTTCCTGCCCACCCATCCGCGCCGCCGCTGGTGCTCGGCCGCCCGCTGCGGCAACCGGATGCGGGTCGCCCGGCACTACCAGCGTCACAAGGGGGGACAGCCGCAGGCCGGCTGAGCGGGCACCGGCGCCCTCACGGCTTCCGGCCCACAGCGCAGTACGCGTCCAGCGCGGCCGTCGCCGGATCCGTCGGCCCGTGGGTGCCGGGGCGCCACTCGGGAACCCGGACAGGGCGTCCGCGCGCGCCGGCACGGTGGGGCCGTTGCCGACGTGGACGATCCGGGCGTGAGGGGCCACCCTCTGGGCGACCCGGTGGGTGTTGTCGGCGGTCGGCAGGCCGGTGCCGATGTCCGGGAACTGCCGGATGCCCGCCTCACCGGCGAGACGGCGCACGGCACGGCCCAGGAAGAGCCTGCTGGAGAGGGCCACGTCGACGAGGCCCGGACCTCACTGGTCCAGATACGTGAGCACCGCCAGCACCCGCCGGTTGTCGCCGTCCGTCGGCAGCAGCCCCAACTTGGTGAAGATGTTGCTGATGTGCTTCGCGACGGCCTTCTCCGAGATGAACAGGCCCTGCGCGATACCGGCGTTGGAGCGGCCCTGGGCCAGCCACTCCAGTACCTCGCGCTCCCGCTCCGACAGGCTGCCCACGGCCTCGTCGCGCTCCTTGCGGACCAGGAGCTTGGAGATCACCTCGGGGTCCATCGCGGTGCCGCCCTCGGCGACCCGGCGGATGGAGTCCAGGAACTGGGCGCCGTTGGTGACGCGGTCCTTCAGCATGTAGCCGACGCCCCGGCCGCCGCTGGCCAGCAACTCCCGCGCGTAGAGCGGCTCGACGTACTGGGACAGCAGCAGCACCGGCAGGTCCGGCATCTGCTCGCGGGCCGCCAGCACCGCCCGCAGGCCCTCGTCGGTGAACGTCGGCGGCAGCCGGACGTCGACGACCGCGACGTCCGGCTGCTTCTTGATGAGCGCGTCCAGCAGTTCCGTACCGTTGTCCACGGCGGCGACGACCTCGTGGCCGTAGGCGCCGAGGAGGCGGATGAGTCCGTCCCTCAGGAGGAAGTGGTCTTCGGCGAGGGCAATACGCACGGAAGCTCCATCGTCACCATGGTCGGTCCGTTCACCGGACTGTTCACGGCCAGCACCCCGTCGAAGGTGGCGAGCCGGCGTTCGATGCCCCGCAGGCCGCTGCCGCGCGAGGCGTCGGCGCCGCCGTGACCGTCGTCGGTGACGGTGATGCGCAGCATTCCGCGATCGTAACGGATGTCGATCCAGGCCCGGTCGGCGCCGGAGTGCTTGGCGACGTTGGTGAGGATCTCCGAGATCGCGAAGTACGCGGCGGACTCCACCGGCATCTCGGGGCGGCCCGGCAGGTCGACCTGGACCTCGGTGCGGACCGGGCAGACCATGGCCAACGCCCTTACGGCATCGGCGAGTCCGCGGTCGGCGAGCACCGGCGGGTGGATGCCGCGGACCAGGTTGCGCAGTTCCTCCAGCGCCTTGGAGGAGGACTCGCGCGCCTCGATGAGCAGGGCGCGCACGGCCTCCGGGTTGGTCTCCAGGAGGTGTTCGGCGGCGTCCAGGGTCATGCCCATCGCGACCAGCCGTGCCTGGGCGCCGTCGTGCAGGTCGCGTTCGATGCGCCGGATCTCCGCCATCTGCGTGTCGACGGCGTCGGAGCGGGTGGTGGCCAGGTGCTGGATGCGGCTGGCCATCAGTTCGCTCTCGCTCGGGGCGAGCATCGCGCGGGTGTACAGGGCGTGCCGGCGCACGGCGCGCGGCGCCGACCACAGGGCCAGCGGCAGCTGGAGGACGCCGAGGACACCGGCGAGGACGGCGGTGGCCTGGCCCTCGATCGGGATGAACTGGTACCACAGGCCGTCCCACTCGACGGACAGCGGAACACCGAAGAAGGCGAGGAAGACGCCCCACACACCGCTGAGGATCAGGGCGAGCGGGAAGAACGCGAAGAACGCGCCGGCCAGCGGGTCGACGAGCACCCACACCCACTCGCGCCGGGTCTGCGGATCGCTCATGATCCACCGGTAGCGGGCGGCCGCCCCGGAGGCGCCCTCGGGCACGGGCGGCAGCGGTCCGGGCGGGCCGGGGATCTCCACCCCCGACCAGCGCAGTGCCAGTTCGCGCTGGCGGGCGGCCAGGTTGCGCACGCCCTCCATGGCGCGCGGCACCACGCCGAGGCCGGGTCCGACGAGCCAGATCGCGCCGGAGACCGCCAGGGACCTGCCGAAGGCCGACATGGACATCCAGCACAGGGCCATCGCCCGCCGCAGTCCCACCATTCCGGCCGCGACCGAGAATCCCCTGATCCCCTCCGGCGGGCGGTTCACCCCGAGCTGCATCGTGCGGTCCATGCGACTCGCTCCTCTCTGCTGCCTGTGCGGTACAAGGGCCGAAGCGCCCGTGCCCTCATTGTTGCGACCGTCGGGGTGCCGGCGCGGTGGGAAAAACTCCCCTCTTGGGCGGCCGAAAAGGGGTGCTTCTTCTACCCGCCCGCGGTTGCGGGAGCGATGAACAGGGACAGTGTGTCCGCCACACAGGCCGACTGCGGCTGTCCGTCGGCCTCCACCTGGACCGTCATGCGTACGGCGGCGAGGTGGCCGGCGGGCGTCTCGCGCACGCCGGTCAGCCTGGCGCCGCCGCGCACCCGGGCGCCGACGGGAATCGGGCGCGGGAAACGCACCTTGTCCAGGCCGAAGTTGACGCCCATCTCGATCTTCTCGATGTCGAAGATCGCGCGCATCATCTCCGGCAGCAGCGCCAGGGTCAGGTAGCCGTGCAGGATGGTCCCGCCGAACGGGCCGCTCGCCGCCCGCTCCGGGTCCACGTGGATCCACTGGAGGTCGCCGGTGGCGTCGGCGAACTGGTCCACCTTGTGCTGGGTGATCTCCAGCCAATCGCTGTAGCCCAGGTGTTCACCGGTGGCGGCGGAGAAATCGGCCAGGTTGGCGAAAGATCTCATGATTTCGATTCTGTTGTGCGGCCGGGGGAAGGGACAAGGCGCGCCTCGGCCAGGGAACCCGGCCGTCAGCGCGCCGTCAGTCGTTCGTCAGCGGATGCGTCGGCGGTGCCGTCAGCCGTACCGCTTCATCTCGTGGAAGAAGCCGGGCACGGTGTGCAGTTCGCCCGCGCCCGCGACCCGGTCGTAGACGTACTTCGCGACGGCCAGGTCGAGCACGCCGAGGCCGAACGGCGAGAAGATCACCGGGCGGTCGGCGGGCGGGGTGATGGTCCCGGCGAGCACGTCGTACAGCGTCCCGGCGACGAAGTCGCGGTGGCCGACGCGCTGTTCGGCGAGGTGCGGCGAGGTGCCCGCCTTCATGCAGTGCTCGATGTCGTCGACGGCGTTCCAGGAGTCGAGGACGATCTCCGGGGACAGGTCGCGCAGGGAGACGTGCAGCACCAGCGGGTTGTGCGTGAACCACTGCGGGTCGGTGACGTGCGGTTCCCCGGCGACGGTGGCGAAGACGACCAGGTCCGAGGCGCGGATCAGGTCCTCGGCCTTGTCGTGGACGGTGATCTCGACGTCGTCGCCCTCCGCCCGCCGCAGATAGCCGGTGAAGCCCTCGGCGTGCTCGGCGGACAGGTCGTGCACGCCGATCGCCTCGAAGCCGAAGCCGCTCGCGGCGAGGTAGGTGTGCAGATAGCGGGCGATCAGGCCGACGCCGATGAAGCCGACCCGGGTGGGCCGGGTGCCGCGTGCCGTGCCGATCCGGTCGGCCGCCAGGGCCGCGGAGGCGGCGGTGCGGGCGGCGCTGATGATGGAGCTCTCCAGGCAGGCGAACGGGTAGCCGGTCTCGGCGTCGTTGAGGATCAGCACGGCCGAGGCGCGCGGGATGCCCGCCGCCACGTTCTGAGGGAAGCTGGAGATCCACTTCATGCCGTGCACGCCGACCTCGCCCTTGACGGAGGCGGGCAGGGCGATGATCCGGGACGAGGGGCGGTCCGGGAAGCGCAGGAAGTAGGAGTCGGGGTTGACCGTCTGTCCCTCGCCGTGCAGCCGGTAGGCGGCCTCGACCGCCGCGACGACCTCGCTCTCGTGCCCGTCGAGCACCTCGTGCACGTGGGCGCCGGAGACCACGGCGAAGGGTGGGACCTGATTCATGGGAATGCTGCTCCTGAGAAGTGAGGGAAGGTCGCAGGGACTCGGGGCGCGGCCGTCAGCCGATGCGGGCGAGCCCCTTCGCGCCGTGCCGGGCCCGCCCACGGGACACCAGCAACGGGTCCCAGTCCGCGTGCCGTTCGGGCAGCCGGGCCGGGTCGCCGAGGACCGAGCCGGCGTACACCTCGGCCAGCAGCGGCCGGTCGAGGATCTGCGAGGCCACGGCCATGCCGCCGGTGGCGACGCCGCCGACCCCGCTGCCGTAGCGGACGTTCTGGCCGACGACGTACAGGCCCTCGACGTCGGTGCGCACGTCGGGGCGGCGGCCCTCGGAGCCCCAGCTGGCCATGCCGTACGGGGTGCCGCCGCTGGCGCGGATGTAGCGCTCGTTGGTGAGCGGGGTCGCCGTCTCCACATGGGTGACGCGGTCCCGGATCGGGCCGAGGACCTTCTCGGCGGCGTCCAGGATCAGCTCGGTGACCTCGCGCTTGCGGGCGAGGTAGGCGGGGTTGCGGCGGTAGGGCTCGCCGTCGGCCGGGCCGCCGCCGACGCCCCAGAACCCGTAGCCGGGCGGGCAGCCCGTCATCAGCTGGAAGTTGCTGTGGCCGGGCGGACAGACGGCCGCGGAGCCGGAGTCCTTCAGGGAGGCGAAGGAGAAGGCGAGCTGGGGCACGCGGTCGAAGACGCCGTCGCGTTCGTAGCGTTCGCGGACCGAGGCGTGGGCGTACTCCATGTCGTCGCTGTCGTGCCACCAGATGTTGGCGTTGGGCAGGCCCTCCAGCTCGGTGTCCAGGGCGACGTACACGGCGACGACCGCGCTGCGCATGGTCGCCTCGCGGGTGCGGGCCACGAGGTCGGCGGGGAAGGCCGCCTCCCCGCCGCACAGGTCGAGGACGGTGCGCCGGTAGTCGGCGTTGGAGACGACCAGCGGCGCGAACACCTTCTGTCCGTCGGCGAGTTCGACGCCGGTGGCGCGTCCGTCGTCGATGAGGATGCGGCGCACCTCGCTGCGGGTGCGCAGTTCGCCGCCGTAGGACTCCAGGGCCTCCACGAACGCGGCGACGAGCATCTGGCCGCCGCCCTCGGGGTAGTACGCGCCGCGCAGGTAGTGGTCCATGATGTTGACGTGCTCGGCGAAGCCGATCCCGTCGGGCATGGCGCCGTAGTTGCCGGCCTGCGCGGCCAGCAGGGTGCGGCCCTTCGGGGACAGCTCGCAGTGGTCGAGTGCCATGCCGAGGGTGCGGCGGGTCCAGCGCATGGTCCCCGGGGACCGGCGGAACAGCTCCACCATCGACTCGCCCATCAGCCCGGCCCGGCTCGCGCCGGCCACGGCGGTCGCGAGGTCGATGAACCGGTCGATCCGGTCGGCCTCGGCGGGCAGGGCCCGCTTGAGGCGGGCGCGGTAGGGCTCCCAGCCGGCGGGCACGTCCACGGTGGCCGTGGGCGTGATGATCCGGTCGAAGCCGCCCTCGTTGTCCATGGGCCGAAAGCGCACCCGGTCGCGCACGCCGAGCCCGTTCAGGACGGCCGGGAGCAGTCCGTCCTCGCCGCAGTCGCCGAGGTAGTGGGTGCCGACGTCGAACTCGTACTTGCGGCGCCGGCGGAACACATGCGCGTTGCCGCCCGCCACGTCGTGCTGTTCGAGGACGAGGACCCGGCGGCCGTCGGCGGCCAGATATCCGGCGCCGACGAGGCCGCCGATGCCGCTGCCGACGACGATCGCGTCGAAGTGCCGGCCGTCGAGGTCCTGTGCGCCGCGCCTGTGTTCTCGCGTTCTGGGGTTCATCAGAAGGTGCCGCCGCCGTGGATCTCGAAGACCGAGCCGGTGATGTACGCGGCCCGCTCGGACACCAGGAAGGAGACCAGGTCGGCCACTTCCTCGGGCCGGCCGAGGCGGCCCAGCGCCACGTTCTTCAGCTGCTTGTGCAGCACCGCCTCCGGCATGTCGCCGACCATGTCCGTCTCGATGAGGCCCGGTGCGACCACGTTGGCGCGTACGCCGCGCGGCCCGCACTCCTTGGCGAGGGACTTGGTGAAGCCGATGATCCCGGCCTTGGAGGCGGCGTAGTTGGCCTGGCCCGCGTTGCCGTACACGCCGGCGACCGAGGACAGGTTGACGATGGCGCCCGACCTGCGCTTGCTCATGGAGAACGCGGCGGCCCGGCACACGTGGTACACGCCGTCGAGGTTGGTGCGCAGCACCTGGTTCCAGTCGTCCTCGGGCATCAGCACCAGCGGCCGGTCCCGGGTGATGCCGGCGGAGGTGACCGCCGCGTCGACGGGGCCGAGCTCACGCTCGGTGCGGGCGAACCAGTCGCGTACGTCGTCCCCGTCGGCGACGTCGCAGCGGGTCGCGGTGACCCGGGTGCCGTGCTCGGCGGCCTCCTTGGCGAGGCGTTCGGCGGCGTCCTCGTTGGAGCGGTAGCAGAAGGCGACGTCGTGGCCGTCCTGCGCCAGGCGCAGCACGATCGACCTGCCGATGCCCCGGGAACCACCGCTGACCAGCGCGATCATCGCTGCTCCCCGATCAGTCGCAGGACCGCCACGGCGACGGCGCCGTCCCGGTCGACGGCGCAGACCAGGGCGATACGGCCCCGGGAGTCCGCGTCGGCCTCGGCGGCCGCGAGCACCGCGGCGATCTGGAAGGACGCGGAGGCGGCACCGGTGTCGCCGAGCAGTTCCATGGACGGCACACGGGAGAGCGCGTCGGCGGGCACCAGCGCGGCGAGGGCCTCGTGCTCGGCGCGTCCGGCGGCGGTGGGCGCGGCGCACGGCACGGCCGCCCACACCTCGCCGGCGTCGACGCCTGCCCGCCGAAGGGCACGGCGGGCGCAGGCGGTGACGGCCGCGCCGGGGTCGTCGTCGATGTCGACGCGCGTCTCGACGCTCAGCACGGCGGCCAGCGGCGGGCGTTCGGCGGCCTCCGCCTGCTCGACCAGGAACAGTCCGCAGCCCTCCCCGAGCAGCGGGGCGGGGTCGCCGGACGCGGTGGCGGTGTGCTCGAACCAGGCGTGCGCGGCGGAGAACTCCTCGGCGGAGCCCACCAGATACTTCGTCGCCCGGCCCTGACCCATCAGGCGACGCGCGTAGTTCAGCGCGAGGAGCCCGCTGACCCGGCCGCCGGCGACCGTGGTGTTGGGGCCCTTGAGGTCGTGCCGGATGGCGGTGGCGCCGGCGGCGTGGTTGAGGCTGCCGAAGGGGATGCGGCCCGCGTCGACGTAGAAGGGGCGGGCGTTGGTGTACGACTGGCGCAGGAAGTCGGTGACGTTCTCCAGGCTGCCCATGGTGATGCCGAGGACGACACCGGTCAGCTCGTCGGTGGCCACGGCCCGGTTGCCGTCGGCGTCCAGGAGCAGTCCGTCGGAGGCGACCAGGGCGAGCGCGGTGAGCCGGTCCATCTTGGCGGTGCCGCGCGGGCCGAGCTGCTCCTGGATGTCGAAGCCGGGCACCGTGCACACGTCGGACGACGGCAGCGGCCCGAGGCCCGCGTCCGCCTTGACGGCCGTCTTGGCCCCGGCGCGCACCCCGGCGGCGAACTCAGCACGGCCGATGCCGTACGGCGAGACCGCCGACCAGCCGGTGATGACGGGTGTGCCGGGCGGCAGCGTGGCCTCCGGTCTGGCTGTTGCGGTGCTCATGGTCGTCACTCACTCCCCGTACGTGCCGAGTATCAGGACGGCGTTGTTGCCGGCGAAGGCGCTGGAGTTGTTCTGCACGATCCGCACGTCCGCCTCGACGGCCCGGTTGGGCACGACGTCGAGCGGGCAGTCCGGGTCGGTCTCGCGGTGGTTGATGGTGGGCGGGATGAACCCGTGCTCGATGGCGAGGCCGCAGGCGATGGCGCCGAGCGCGCTGGCCGCGCCCATCGAGTGGCCGAGCATCGACTTCACGGCGACGGTGCGCGGCGGGGCGTCGCCGTACACGTCGACGATGGCGGCCGACTCGGTCTTGTCGTTGGCCTTGGTGCCGGTGCCGTGCGCGGAGATGAAGTCGATCTCCTCCTGCTCGACGCCGGCGTCGTCCAGGGCGAGGCGGATACCGCGGGCGATGCCGTCGCGGTTGGGCGCGGTGGGGTGCGCGGCGTCGCAGGACAGGCCGTAGCCGAGGACCTCGGCGTGGATCCGGGCGCCGCGCGCGAGGGCGGACTCCAGGCTCTCCAGGACGAGGATGCCGGCGCCCTCGCCGGTGAGGATGCCCTGGCGGTCCTTGTCGAAGGGCCGCACCACGTCGGGGGTGAGCGCCCCGAACCGCTTGAACAGGGCGAACGCCTTGCGGCACACGGCGTCGGCGCCGCCGCACAGCGCGATGTCGACCTCGCCGGAGCGGATCGAGTCCAGGCCGTAGCCGACGGAGTAGTTGCCGGCCGCGCAGGCCGTGGTGACGGTGGTGGCCTCCACGTTCGGCATGCGCAGCTCACGCGCGATGACGGTGGACAGGCGGCCCGCGTTGATACGGCGGGCCAGCACCGGGTCCATCGCCTCCGGGTCCCCGGCGGCCAGTTCCTGCTCCAGCAGCACGGCGATGTCGTGCGACTCCCCGTCGGTGGTGCCGACGGTGATGACGGCCTGCCGCTCGCCGAGGTCGTCCTCGGTGAGCCCGGCGTCGTCGACGGCCATCCGCGCCGCGGCGACCGCGTACTGGCCGGCGCGGCCCATGTCGTCCAGGGGGACGTGGTGGATCCAGCGCCCGGGCTCGAAGTCGGGGACCTCGCAGGCGGTGTTCTGGCCGAAGCCCTCGGTGTCGAACCGGGTGATGGGCCGCGCTCCGGAGCGGCCGGCCCGCAGCCCCGCCGTGTACTCCTCGACCCCCGTGCCGATGCTGGAGATCACCCCGAAGCCGGTCAGGACGACCCGGCGGCGTGCGGTTGCGGTGGACATGTGGGTTCTCCTCCCCCCGTGGGTTCTGCTCACCAACCGGCGGCCGCGGCGGTCACCTGGTAGGTGGCCTCCACGTTGGTCATCTTGGGCAGTTCGTTCATGTCGATGACGATGGAGTACTCCATCTCCAGGGCGCTGAGGACGTCGATGAGCTTCAGCGAGTCCGCGCCGAGCTCGTCGATGAACAGGGCGGTGTCGGAAAGCCCGTCGAGGTCGACGTCGATGTTCTCGGCGATGATTTCCCGGATACGGGAGAGGCGCTCGGGCGCGACCGTGGTCATTTTCTGTTCCTCTCTTTGCGTTTCAGCTCTCGCACGAAATTAGTCAGCGCCGGTGACTGCGCGCTGACGTCCAACTGATGGACCGCTGACGGGGTTTGCCGGTCAGCGTCCGACGGCCCGCCGGAAGCCCCGTACGCTGCCCGCGACCGCCACGACCAGCAGCGCGGACAGGGTGATGGCGGTGACCAGACCGGGGTGCTCCGCGGGGAGTCCGCTGCCGGCGGCGCCCGCGGGGTCATTGCCCCACAGCCGTCGGCAGGTGGTGATCACGGACGTCACCGGATTCCATTCGGCGACCGGACGCAGCCAGCCGGGCAGGCCGCTCACCGAGACGTAGGCGTTGGAAAGGAAACTGAACACGACGAGGACGAGTGCGCCGGTGCCGTCGATGGCCTCGATGTTCTTCTGCGTGGTGCCCAGCAGAATTCCGACCCAGAGCATCACGTAGACGAAGGCGAGCAGGACGCCGAATCCGGCGGCGGTGCGCAGTACGCCCTCGTGCGGGCGCCAGCCGACGGCGAGGCCGACCAGGGACACCGCGGTGAGGCTGACGGCGCCGACGAACAGGTCGGACAGGGTGCGTCCGACGAGCACCGAGGCCGGTGAGATCGGCAGCGAGCGGAACCGGTCCACGAGGCCGTGCCGCAGGTCCATGGCGACGCCGATGGCGGTGGGGCCGACGCTGGTCAGGCCGACCTGGATGGCGATGCCGGCCATGATGAAGTCCTCGTAGGCGACGCCTCCGGGGACCTGCATGGAGTTGCGGAACAGGTAGCCGACGGCGATCAGCATCACCAGCGGGTTCATGGTGACGAGGATCAGCCGGCCGGGCGAGCGCCGCAGATGCCTCAGGTGCCGGCCGGCCAGCGCGAGGGTGTCGCCGAGGTGCCCGGCGAGCGCGCCGCCGGACGGGGCCGGGCGCGTCGGCGTTGCGGTGGCCGTCACTGGGTCACCTCTTTCCGGCCCGTGCCCGTGAGGTCGAAGAAGACGTCGTCGAGGGTGGGCCTGCGCAGTTCGAAGTCGGCGGTGGGGACGCCCTTCTCGCGCAGGGCGAGCGCGGCGCGGGCCACTTCGTCCAGGCCGTCGTCGCCGAGCTGGACCGAGACGCGGCGGGCGGTCTCGTCGACGACGGGGGGCCGGCCGCCGAGCGTGGACAGGGCCGCCACCGCGTCGCCGAGGCTCTCCGGGCGGGCCACGGTGACCTCCAGGCGTTCGCTGCCGACCTGCCGCTTGAGGGACTGCGGGGTGCCCTCGGCGATGACGCGGCCGGCGTCGATCACGGCGATGCGGTCGGCGAGTTCGTCGGCCTCCTCCAGGTACTGGGTGGTGAGCAGGATGGTCACACCGTCGGCCACCAGGTCGCGCACCACGTCCCACAGGACGACCCGGCTCGTCGGGTCCAGCCCCGTCGTCGGCTCGTCGAGGAACAGCACCTCGGGCTCGCCGATGACGCAGGTCGCCAGGTCGAGCCGGCGGCGCATCCCTCCGGAGTAGGTGCCGACGGGCCGGTCGGCGGCCTCCGTGAGCTCGAAGCGTTCGAGCAGTTCGGTGGCGCGCCGGGCGGCTCCGCGCCGCCCGAACCTGAGCAGCCTGGCGAGGAGCACGATGTTCTCGCGGCCCGTCAGGAGCTCGTCGACGGCCGCGTACTGTCCGGCGAGCCCGATGCGCCTGCGCACCTCGACGCTGTCGCGCACGACGTCGTGCCCGGCGACGGTGGCCCGCCCGGCGGACGGCTGGACGAGCGTGGCGAGGATCCGCACGGTGGTCGTTTTGCCGGCGCCGTTGGGCCCGAGCACCCCGAGCACGCTGCCGGCCGGCACGGACAGGTCGATGCCGTGCAGCGCCGTGTGCGACCGGTACGTCTTTCCCAGGCCCTCGGCGAGGATGGCGATGTCGGACGAGGACACGCTCAGCCCGCCGGCCGCTGGAGGCTGAGCGGACGCATGTCGGTCCAGTTGCTCTCCACGTAGGCGACGGCGGTGGCCCGGTCGCTCGCGTCGAGCGCCACCCGCCAGCCGTCGGGCACGGCGGCGAAGGACGGCCACAGGGAGTGCTGCCCCTCGTCGTTGACGAGGACGAGGAAGGTGCCGTCCTCGTTGTCGAAGGGGTTGGCCATGACGGTTCTCCAGATCTGTGCGGATGGGTCGGACATTCGGGTACGTGGGTTCAGCGGGCGGCCGTCAGCGCGGCGAGGTCGCGCTCGACGCGACGGCCGATGACCGCCGCCGGGCCGGGGCCGAGCATCTGCTGGTGGCCGCAGTCGACGTCGTGCACGTCGGGGGCCCCGGCGAGGTGCGGCTCCCAGCTCTTGCTGCGCAGCGCGCGTTCCTCCTGGCCGAGGCCGCCGCCGGTCGCCAGGAACAGCGTCATGGGGCAGCCGTCGAACCGGCCGGGCGTGAACCGCTGGAACAGGGCGAGGTTGTTGCGCATGACGCCGATGAGCCGCTCCAGCGTCGCCGCGCCGAGCCCGGCGAGCGGGCCGCCGGTGCGCTCGAGGTGCGCGGCGACGGCGGCCGGGGTGAGCCGGCCGACGCCGTCCGTGCCGACGCCCGCCTCGGTGAGGAAGTCCGCGAGGAACTCCTCGTCGGTCGGCGCCGCGCCGTGCGCGTCGTCGGGAAAGGCGTCCAGGTTGGCGAGATAGGCCACTTCCTCGCCGGCCGCCCGCAGCCGCACCGCCATCTCATGGGCGACGACTCCGCCGTAGGACCAGCCGAGCAGGTGGTACGGCCCACTGGGCTGCACGCCCCGGATCCGCTCCACGTACTCGTCGGCGACCTCGGCGAGATCGCCGGGCAGCGGCTCGTCGCCGTCGAGTCCGCGGGCCTGGAGCGCGAACACGGGCTGCTCGGGGTCGAGATGCCCGACGAGCGCGGCGAAGGGGATCCCGAAGCCGAGCCCGCCGTGGACGCAGAACAGCGGGGGTCGGGAGCCGGTGGAGCGAATCGGCAGCACCGGAGCGCCCCACAGGGGCGCGGGGCTGTGACCTGCGCGGCTCCGCCGCGCGGGCGCGACCGGCCCCGACGGCGCCGCACCCGACCGACGAGCCGCCTCGCCGCTCTCGGCCAGAGCCTGCAACGTCCGGTGCTCGAACACCGCCGCGAGACCGATCCGCAACCCGGCCCGACCGGCGGCGCCCACCAGCAGAATCGCCTTCAGACTGTCCCCGCCCAGCGCGAAGAACCCGTCGTCCGGACCGACCGCCCCGCACCCGAGCACCTCGGCGACGGCTTCGCACAGCACCCGCTCCGCCTCGCTCCCCGGCGGCCGTACGACGCGGTCGGCGGGAGCGGCCTCGGCGGCCGGCAGGGCCCGGACGTCGAGCTTCCCGTTCGGGGTGAGCGGCAGGTCGGCCAGCGGGACGAAGGCGCCGGGCACCATGTAACCGGGCAGGGTGCGGGCCAGGTGCGCGCGCAGCTCGCCCGGTTCCGGCGCCGCACGGCCGTCCGCGGGGACGACGTAGGCGACCAGGTGGCGCTGTCCGCCGGGCCCGGCGGGGGCGAGGACCGCGGCCCGCGCGACATCGACGTGCGCCGTCAGGTGGCGTTCGATCTCGCCGGGTTCGATGCGGAAGCCGCGGATCTTCACCTGCTGGTCGGCCCGGCCGACGTAGTCGATGCGGCCGCGGGAGTCCCAGCGCACCAGGTCCCCCGTGCGGTACATGCGCTCGCCGGGCTCCCCGAACGGGCAGGCCACGAACCGTTCCGCGGTCGCCGCCGGCCGCCCGAGGTACCCGAGGGCGAGCCCCGGCCCCGCGAGGTACAGCTCGCCGACGACGCCGCGCGGCACCGGCCGCAGGGCCTCGTCCAGGACGTAGGCGGAGGTGTCGCCGATGGGCAGCCCGATGGGCACGCTCACCGGGGTGTCCGCGGCGGCGGCGAGGTCCTGGAGGGTGGCGAAGGTGGTGGTCTCGGTCGGGCCGTAGACGTTGTACACGCGGGTGTCCGGCAGCGCGGCCCGCAGCCGTTGGAGGTGGTCGCGGGAGTGCGCCTCGCCGCCGGTGAGCAGGATCCGCAGCGGGGCGAGCGCGGCGGGCCGGGTGTCGGCGACCGCGTTGACGAACTGGGTGGTGAGGAAGGCGACGCTCACCCCGGCCCGGCCGCAGAACTCCCCGAGCGCCTCGGGGTCGGCGGGTCCCGGCGGACAGATCGCCAGCCGGGCGCCCTGGGTCAGCGGCCCCCAGATCTCGAAGGTGGACGCGTCGAAGGCGACCGGCGCGAAGTACAGGAAGGTGTCGTGCGGGCCGAACTCCAGCTCGGGCAGGCCCTGTACGAGCCGTGCGGCGGCGCGGTGCGAGACGGCGACGCCCTTGGGCCGGCCGGTGGAGCCGGAGGTGTAGATGACGTAGAGGAGGTCGTCCGGGGCCGGCGGGGCGACGGCGGGCGGGGTCACCGGGAGGTGGATCAGGCTGCCGCGGACGGCGGGGTCGTCGAGGACGACGCGTTCGGCCCGGAACGGGTCCACAGCTTGCGCCAGCGACTCCTGGGTCAGCAGCAGCCGGGCGCCGCTGTCGGCGAGCATCCCGCGCATCCGCTCCGCCGGATACGCCGGGTCCAGCGGCAGGTACGCCGCGCCGGTCCGGGCGATGGCCAGCAGCGCCGTCACGGTGGCCGGTCCGCGTTCCAGGCACAGCGCGACCAGGTCGCCGCGGCCGATGCCGCGCCCGGTGAGCAGGTGCGCGAGCCGGTTGGCGGCGGCGTCGAGGTCGGCGTACGTCGTGCTGACCAGGGCCCCGCCGGGGTCGGCGTGGACCAGGGCCACCGCGTCCGGGGCGGCGGCGACCCGGCGGGCCACCAGCTCGGTGAGGGTGGTGCGTTCGGTGCCGGTGCGGCGGGTGCCGCGGGCCAGCAGGCCGGTGCGCTCGGCGGGGTCGAGGAGGTCCAGTCGGGACAGGGGCAGGCCGGGTTCGGCGAGCGCGGCGGCGAGCAGCCGCAGGTAGGAGTCGGCGATCCGGCGGGCGGTGGCGGGCTCGAAGAGGTCGGTGCGGTACTCCAGGGCCAGCGAGAGACCGTCGGTGCCCTCCTCGGTGAGCTGGAAGAACAGGTCCCACTTGGCGGTGGCCCCGGGCACCTCCTGCGGCCGTACCGACAGGCCGCCGCTCGTGGCGCCCTGCGGCAGGTCGGCCTCCTGCTGGTGGCCGAGCATCACCTGGAACAGGGGGTGCCGGGACATCGACCGCTCGGGGTTGAGCACCTCGACCAGCTTCTCGAACGGCACGTCCTGGTTGCGGTATGCGGCAAGATCGAACTCGCGTACGCGCGCGACGAGTTCGCGGAAGCCAGGGTCTCCCCCGGTGTCGGTGCGCAGCACGAGCGTGTTGACGAACATGCCGACCAGGTCGTCGAGGCGCTCGTCGGCGCGGCCCGCCACCGGGGAGCCGAGCGGGATGTCGGTGCCCGCGCCGAGCCGGGTGAGCAGGGCGGCGAGGGCGGCCTGGAGCACCATGAACACGCTGACGCCCCAGTCGGCCGCGAGGTGCCGCAGCGCCGTGACCAGTTCTCGGGGAGCGTCGGCGTGCACGAGGCCGCCGTGGTGGCCGGAGCGGGTGCCTCGCGGGAGGTCGAAGGGGAGCTGGAGTTCCTCGGGGAGGCCGTCGAGGGCCTTCCTCCAGTGCGCGAGCTGGCGGGCGAGTTCGCTGTCGGGGTCGGTCTCGTCGCCGAGCAGGTCGCGCTGCCAGAGGGTGTAGTCGGCGTACTGCACGGCCAGTGGGGGGAGTTCGGGGGTCCGGCCGGTGCGGCGGGACTCGTAGGCCGTGGTCAGGTCGCGGGTGAGGGGGGCCAGCGACCAGCGGTCGGCGGCGATGTGGTGCAGGACGAGGAGGAGGACGTGGTCGTCGGGGGTGAGGGTGAAGAGGTGTGCTCTGACCGGGATTTCGTGCTCCAGGCCGAAGCCGCGGGCCGCCTCCATGGCCAGTGCGTCGGGCAGGGCGGCCTCGTCGACGGTGGTGACCGGCAGGGGGACGGGGGCTTCGGCCGGCGGGAGGACGCGCTGTTCGGCGGGGCCGATGGCGCGTGCGGACGTGCCGTGCCGCGTGGTGTGCCGGCTGCGGGTCTGCCCTGGCTGGTCGCGCAGTTCCCCGCGCCCCTGAACGGCGCTGCCGTCCGGGTCGGACACAGTCCCCGCCCGCGCCGGGAACACCGTCCGCAGCGACTCGTGGCGGGCCACCACGTCTCCCAGCGCCGCCTCCAGCGCCGGCACGTCCAGCGGTCCCGACAGTCGTACCGCCAGCGGGATGTTGTAGAGGCCGTCGGGGGCGCCGAGGTGTTCGATGAACCACAGGCGCTGCTGGGCGTAGGACAGGGGGAGCGTGTCGGGACGGGGGCGGGTGGTGAGGGGTGGGCGGCCGGGGTCGGCCGTGGGGATCCGGGCGGCCAGCGCGGACACCGACGGGGCCTCGAAGAGGTCGCGGATGCCCAGCTCGGCGCCCAGCTCGGCGCGGGCGCGGTTGACGATGCGGGTGGCGAGGAGGGAGTGGCCGCCGAGTGCGAAGAAGTCGTCGTCGACGCCGACGCGTTCGAGCCCGAGCACCTCGGCGAAGACCGCGCTCAGCGTCTCTTCCTCGCGGGTGCGCGGGGCGCGGTCGGAGGTGGCGTACTCGGGCGCCGGCAGGGCGCGGCGGTCGAGCTTGCCGTTGGCGGTCAGGGGGATCGCGGGGAGTCGTACGACGGCCGAGGGGACCATGTAGTCGGGGAGCCGGGTGCTTGCGAACTCTCGCAGCTCAGTACCCAGTTCGGCTTCCGAGACCACGTACGCCACCAGCCGCTGGTCCCCCGGACGGTCCTCCCGTGCCACGACCGCCGCCTCGGCGACGCCTGGGTGGCGGCCGAGGACCGTGGCGATCTCGCCGAGTTCGATGCGGAAGCCGCGCAGCTGGACCTGCTGGTCGGCGCGGCCCAGGTATGCGAGGGTGCCGTCGGCCCGCCACCGGCCGAGGTCGCCGGTGCGGTACATGCGCGCGCCGGCCGGTCCGAAGGGGCAGGCCACGAAGCGGTCGGCGGTGAGGTCGGGGCGGCCCAGGTAGCCGCGCGCGAGGCCGGGACCGGCGACGTACAGCTCGCCGGGCACGCCGGCCGCCACCGGGCGCAGGGCTCCGTCGAGGACGTACACCCGCAGGTCGGGGATGCCGCGCCCGATGACGCCGCCCCCGCCGGCGGCGGCCGTGGCGGCGTCCAGCTCCTGGTGGGAGACGTGGACCGTGGTCTCGGTGATGCCGTACATGTTGACCAGGCGCGGGGCGTCGTCGGCGTGCCGTGCGTACCAGTCGCCGAGCCGGCCGATGTCGAGGGCCTCACCGCCGAACACCACGTATCGCAGCGCGAGTTCGCTCCTCGTCTCGGCGTCGGCGCGCATCAGCTGGTAGAAGGCGGACGGGGTCTGGTTCAGGACGGTGACCCGTTCGCGGGCGAGCAGCTCGCGGAAGGCGTCGGGCGAGCGGGAGACGTCGTACGGCACGACGACGAGACGGCCGCCGTACAGCAGGGCGCCCCACAGCTCCCAGACGGTGAAGTCGAAGGCGATGGAGTGGAACAGCGTCCACACGTCGTCGGGCCCGAAGCCGAACCAGTCGTCGGTGGCGTCGAGCAGCCGCACGACGTTCCGGTGCGGGACGACCACGCCCTTGGGGCGGCCGGTGGAGCCGGAGGTGTAGATGACGTACGCCGCGTGCTCGGGCGCCACGGCCGCGCGGGGGTCGGTGGCGGGGCAGGCGGCGAGCGCG
This sequence comes from Streptomyces sp. bgisy027, assembly GCF_057710365.1. Taxonomy (NCBI): domain Bacteria; kingdom Bacillati; phylum Actinomycetota; class Actinomycetes; order Kitasatosporales; family Streptomycetaceae; genus Streptomyces; species Streptomyces sp. bgisy027. The sequence goes on along the minus strand of NZ_JBYIVZ010000010.1, from coordinate 168,276 downwards.
GCCCGGGTCGCGTCGGCGGCGAGGTCGACGCGCGGCAGGTCGGGGACTACGGGCAGGTCGGCGCCGGCACCGGTCAGCAGCAGCACGGGGCGTGCGTCGCGCAGGGTGTGGGCGACGCGGTCGGCCGGGTGGGCGGGTTCGAGGGGGAGGTAGGCGGCGCCCGACTTCAGGACCGCGAGGACGGCGACGATCAGGTCGGCGCTCCGCGGCAGCGCGATCGCCACGAACGTCTCGGGCCCGGCGCCCCGGTCGGCGAGCAGGTGCGCGAGCCGGTTGGCGCGCTCGTCCAGCTCCCGGTAGGTGAGGCTCGCGGTGCCGGCGGTCACCGCCACCGCGCCGGGCGTGCGCGCGGCCCGCTCGGCGAACAGCTCCGGGATCGTCGTACGGCGGGCGGGGGCCGGACCGGACTGCGCGGAGCCGCTCCACTCGGTGAGGATCCGCCGCTCCTCGGCCGGGTCGAGGCCGCCGAGCCGGGCGAGGAGGACGTCCGGGTCGTCGGCGACCTGGCGCAGGACCCGCACGAGCCGGCCGAGGACGCTCTCCGCGCCCGGCACCGAACTCCGGTACGCCAGCTGCATCTCCAGCCGCTCCCCCGGCAGGACCGTGAGGTGGAGCGGGTAGTGGGTGGCCGAGTGCACCCGGGCCGCGCTCACCGCTCCGCCGGTCTCCCGGCGCAGGCCCTCCTCGTCCAGGGGGTAGCTCTGGAAGGCGAGGACGGTGTCGAAGAGTTCGCCCTGGATGCCGCCGGCGGACTGGACCTCGGCGAGCGGCAGGTGCTCGTGCGGCATCATCGCCAGCTGCTGCCGGGCCAGCTCCTCGATCAGCTCGCTCGCCCGCCGCTGGGGCCGCACGTCGGCCCGTACCGGAAGGGTGTTGGCGAACAGCCCGATCATCGACTCGACACCCGGCACCTCGGCGGGCCGCCCGGAGGTGACGGCGCCGAGGACGACGTCCTCGCGGCCGGTGAGCCGGCCCAGGAGCACCGCCCAGCAGCCCTGCACCACGGAGTTGAGGGTGAGCCCGCGCCCGCGCGCCCAGGCCGTGAGGGCCGCCGTCTCCCGCTCGGGCAGGAAGTCCCTTACGGACTGGGGCAGTTCGGTGTCCGTGCCGGTCGCCTCCGGCGCGACCCGCACGGGGCCGTCGAGCCCGTCCAGCAGTCCCGCCCAGGCCGCGCGGGCCGCGGCACGGTCGCGGGTGCCGAGCCAGTTCAGGAAGGACCGGTAGCCGGCCGGCTCGGGCAGGGCCGCCGCGCCGCGCTCGTCCGCGAGGAGGGTCAGCTCACGCACGGCCAGCGGCAGCGACCAGCCGTCGACCAGGATGTGGTGCACGGACCACACCAGCCGGCAGCGGCGCTCGCCGAGCCGCAGCAGCGCGAACCGCATCAGCGGCGGGCGGGCCGGGTCGATCCGCCGCAGCCGGTCCTCCCGGGCGATCCGCCGGGCCCGCGTCTCGCGCTCCTCCTCGGGCAGGTCGGTGAGGTCGTGCACCGCCCACGGCGGCCGCACCTCGTCCTCGTGCGGGACGACCTGGACGGGCTCGCCGTTCTTGCGGTTGCGGAAGCAGGCCCGCAGGTTGGGGTGACGGCGCAGCAGCGCGGCGGACGCGGTGCGCAGCCGGCGCTCCAGGTCGGCTGCGTCGCCGTCGATGTCCGCGACGAACTGGAGGGTGTAGAGGTCCGGGGCGGTGCGGTCGTAGGAGGAGAGGAAGAGCAGTCCCTGCTGGAGCGGGGAGAGCGGCAGCACCGCGCTGATCCTCGATCTGGGGCCGCTCTTCGTCGCGTTCGTCGGCTCGGTCACGACAGATCCTCACTCAACTCGAATTCCAGATCGGCGAGTTCCTCGTCGGTCAGCTCGATCAGGTCGCCCTCGGGCTCCGGGGCGGGCTCGGCCTCGACGCCGCCCGCGGCACGGGCGAGCTCGGCGGCCGTACGGTGCGTGAAGACGTCCCGCGTGGTCAGGGCGAGGCCGGCGGTGCGGGCGCGGCTGACGACCTGGATGGAGCGGATGCTGTCGCCGCCGAGCGCGAAGAAGTCCTCGTCGACGCCGACGGCCGGCATGCCGAGCACCTCGGCGAGGATCCCGCAGAGGATCTCCTCGCGCTCGTCACGCGGCCCACGCGCCCGCTCCGCCTCGTCCGCCCGCTCCGGCAGGGGCAGGGCCTTGCGGTCGAGCTTGCCGTTCGGCGTGAGCGGCATGGCGTCCAGGACGAGCCAGGTGGACGGGATCATGTAGGCGGGCAGCAACTGCGCCAGCGCGTCCCGCACTTGACCGGAGTCCACACCCGGCCCGGTCAGATAGCCGACCAGACGCGGATTGCCGGACGCGTCGGGTACGACGGCCACGGCGGCGTCGGTCACCTGGTAGAGCCCTCGTACGGCGGCCTCGATCTCGCCGAGTTCGACGCGCCGGCCGCGGATCTTGACCTGGTGGTCCCGTCGTTCGACGAACTCCAGCTGCCCGTCCTGGCGTTGGACCACGCGGTCGCCGGTCCGGTACATCCGCGTGCCGGGTCCGGCGAACGGATCCGCCATGAAGGTGCCGGCCGTGCGCGCCGGGTCGTCTAGGTACCCGCGTCCGACGCCGGCGCCACCGACGTAGAGCTCACCGGGTATGCCCGCGGGGACCGGCTGGAGTTCGTCGCTCAGGACGTACAGCCGTGTGTTGCGGACCGCGCCGCCGATCGGCACCCGGCCACCGAGATCGTCCTCGGCACGGATCACCGCATGCGTGACATCGTCCGAGCACTCCGTCGGACCGTACGCATTCATCAACGGGATCTGCGGATACCGGGCATGCCAACGCTCGCACAGATCGGCCGGCAGCGCCTCACCCGTCACCATCAGCCACCGCAGATCCGGCAGCTCCGGGACCCGCCCGTCCAGATCCCAGGCATCCAGCGCGGCCCGCAGCAACGACGGCACCACCTCCAGCACCGCCACCCGCTCCGCACGCACCATCGCGAACAGCCCCGACGGATCCGCCGCCATCTCCGAACCCGACACCCGCACCCGACCACCCACCAGCAGCGGCGCCAGCATCTGCCACACCGACACGTCGAACGTCAGCGGAGCGTTCTGCACCACCACCTCACCGGCAGCAAGGTCCAGATCCCCCACCTTCGCCCACAGGTGATTCACCATCCCCGAGCGCTGCACCATCGCCCCCTTCGGACGGCCCGTCGACCCCGACGTGAACATCACATACGCCAGATCGAGACCACCGCCGACGGCGGGTGGCAGGGCACGGTCGGTGAGGTTGTCCTCCAGGACGAGGACGGTGACGTCACCGGCGATCTCGCGGGCCTGTGCCTCGTACGCCGTTCCCACCAGCAGGTACCGGGCGCCGCTGTCCCGCAGCAGGCCGGCGTTGCGGGCGGCGGGGGCGGTCGGGTCCAGCGGCAGGTACGCGCCGCCCGCGCCCAGGACGCCGAGCACGCCCGTCACGAACGGCACGCCGGGATCGGCGAGCATCGCGATCACGGAGCCGGTGGTGGCCCCGGCCGCGGTGACGCGGGCGGAGAGGCCGCCGGCCGTCTCGACGAGTTCCCGGTAGGCGAGGGAGGTCGTGCCGTCCGTCACCGCGGGCTCGTCGGGGATGCGGTCCGCGACCGCGCGCACCCGCTCGACGACGCCGAGGCTCTCCTCGGGGACCGAGGGGTCCCAGGTGCCGAGCAGACCGCCGAGTTCGCCGGGAGCGCCGGGTCCGGCGATGGTCGTCGGCGCGGTCACGTCGATCCAGGCGAGCGGCAGGGCGGGGTGGTCGGCGACGGTGCGCAGCAGGTGCCGGAACATCAGGGCGATGCGTTCGACGTCGGCGCGGGTGAGGCGGTCGGGTGCGTAGTCGAGCCGCAGCGTCAGTGTGTCGCCGGGGAAGACCGCCATGCTGAGCGGGTGGTGGCGGGCGTCCCTGGCCTCGGTGTGCAGCACCCGGACGCCGTCGGCGCCCGGGTCGGTGCCGTCCGCGTCCAGCGGGAAGTTCTCGAAGAGGACCACCGTGTCGAAGACCTCGCCCGCGAGGCCGGCCGCCTTGTGGATCTCGGCGAGGCCCAGGTGCTCGTGCGGCATGAGCGCGGTCTGCCGGTCCTGGAGGGTGTGCAGCAGCTCGGTCAGGGTGGCGCCGGGGTCCAGCGGGACGCGGACCGGCACGGTGGTGAGGAACATGCCGATCATCGACTCGACGTCGGGCACCTCGGCCGGGCGGCCGGAGGTGACGGCGCCGAAGACCACGTCCTGGCGTCCGGTGAGCCGGCCCAGCAGCAGCGCCCAGCAGCCCTGCACGACGGTGTTGAGGGTGAGGCCCTGGGTGCGGGCCCAGCCGGACAGGGCGGCGGTCAGTTCGCGCGGCACCTCGGCGTGCACGGCCTCGGGCAGGACCGGGGCCCGGTCGGGGTCGGCGGGGACGAGCAGGGTCGGCTCGTCGACGCCGTCCAGCGCGTCCCGCCAGGCGGCGCGGGCCGCATCGCGGTCCTGGCCGGTGAGCCAGCCGAGGTAGCCGCGGTACGGGGCCGGGTCGGGCAGCAGCGTGACGTCCGCGTCCGTGCGGCACAGGGCGAACAGCTCCCGCACGAGCAGCGGCATCGACCAGCCGTCGACGAGGATGTGGTGGCTGGTCCAGATGAAGCGGTGCCGTCCCTCGTCGTGGGTGACCAGCGCGAACCGCAGCAGCGGCGGGGCGGTCAGGTCGAAGCGGCGGGTGCGCTCGGCCTCGGTGATCCGGTCGAGCTCGGCGCTGCGCTGCGGCTCCGGCAGATCGCGCAGGTCGGTCTCCTGCCACGGCAGTTCGGCGTGGTCGGGGACGAGCTGCACGGGGTCGCCGCCGGCGCGGGCGCGGAAGGCGGCGCGCAGGTTGGGATGCCGGTCGAGGAGCGCCTGCCCGGCGGCGCGCAGCACGGCCGGGTCGATGTCGCCCTCCAGTTCGGCGACGATCTGGAGGGTGTAGACGTCGGTGGCGTCGCGGTCGTAGTCCGCGTGGAAGAGCAGGCCCTGCTGGAGCGGGGTGAGCGGCAGCACGTCGGTCAGGGCGGTGCCGGCATCCGCGAGTTCGGTCTCGTACGCCTCGATCTCGTCCTGCGTGAGGTCGACCAGCGGCAGGTCGGACGGTGTGCGGCCGCCCGTGCCGGGCTCGGCGGTGTGCCGGACCAGCAGGTCCAGGGCGCGGAACCAGGTCTCGGCGATGTCGCGGGCGTCGTCCTCGGCGACCGCCTGCCCGGCCCACGCCCAGTTGGCGATCAGGTGCGGGCCGTCGTGGCGGTCCTCGGTGGCCGGGGTGACGTCGAGGAGGTGCGGCAGCGGCATGGCGGGGTGGGCGCCGGTGCCGACGACGCCGTCGCCGCCCGCGGGTTCCCACAGCCGGTTCTCGCGGGCGTCGAAGCGGCCCATGTAGTTGAAGCCGAGCTGGGGGCGCTCGTAGCGGGCGAGGACGCGGGCGGCGTGCGGGTTGAGGTAGCGCAGCAGGCCGTGGCCGACGCCCCGGTCGGGCAGGGCGCGCAGCTGTTCCTTGACCCGCTTGAGCGCGGTGGCGAGGGCCGCGCCGCCCGCCCACACCTCGTCCCAGTCGAGGGCGCCGGGGTCGAGCCGCACCGGGAAGGCGCTGGTGAACCAGCCGACGGTGCGGGACAGGTCGAGGGCGTCCGTGAGCTGCTCGCGGCCGTGGCCCTCCAGCTCGATCAGGGTCTGTGCGTAGTGGGTGTGGCCGTGCCGGCGGCGCCAGTCGGCGACGGCCAGGGCGAGCCCGGTCAGCAGGACGTCGTTGACCTCGGCGTGGAAGGCGGCGGGGACGTCGGTGAGCAGCGGGCCGGTGACGTCGGGGCCGAGTTCGAGACGGAGGGTGCGCCGGGTGCCGTGGACGTCCTTGGCGAGGTCGAGGCGCCGGGTGCCGACCAGCGGGTCGGGGCCGTCCAGGATCCCCTGCCACAGGGCGAGTTCGGCGCCGCGCACCTCGGTGCGGGCCTGCTCGGCGAGCAGCCGGGACCAGGCGCGGTAGGAGGTGCCGACGGGGTCGAGTGCGGGGGTGCGGCCCTCGGCGAGGGCCGCACAGGCGGCTGCCAGGTCGGGCAGGAAGATGCGCCAGGAGACTCCGTCCACGACGAGGTGGTGGCCGCACAGCACGAGGAGGGCGGTGCCGGGAGGGGTGGGTTCGGGTGCGTCGCCGGCTGCGGGTGGGTGGGGGCTGGTCGCGCAGTTCCCCGCGCCCCTGAAGGTCGGCCCAGGGGCCGCCGCCCCAGCAGCGCCGTCCCCCACACTCCCGAAACCCGGCCCGGCGGCAGCCGCCCCAGGGGCGCGGGGAACTGCGCGACCAGCCCCCACCGACCCACAGTCGGAAACGGCCGAACCGACCACCGCCCCAGAGGCGCGAGGAACTGCGCGACCAGCCCCCACCGACCCACAGTCGGAAACGGCCGAACCGACCACCGCCCCAGGGGCCCGGGGAACTGCGCGACCAGCCCCCACCGACCCACAGTCGGAAACGGCCGAACCGACCACCGCCCCAGGGGCCCGGGGAACTGCGCGACCAGCCCCCGCCGGCCCGCGGTCGGAAGCGGCGGGGTCGATCAGCACTGCCTGGAGCATCACCGCCGCGCCCGGGTCCAGCCGCGCACGCGCCGCCGCGGCCTGCCGTTCGGCGAACGCGAGCAGGTCCTTGCCCCGCGCGTCACCCGCGTCCGCGCTCGCCACCAGCCGTACGCCGGCCAGCGCGCCGCGCTCCAGCACCTCCGTGTGCCACAGCCCGGGTGCCGGTTCGGTGGCGCGGGTGCGCAGGGCGTCGTGGTGATCGACCAGGGCGTGCAGGGCTGCGTCGAGCAGCTCGGCGTCGAGCCCGGCCGGCACATGCACGACGACATGCTGGCTGTACTTGACGACGGGCCCGGTCAGCGACCGGGTGTCCTCGTGCAACTGCCCCATGATCGGCGTGAGTTCGTACGGCCCCACGCCGCCCGAGTCGTCCTCCGGCTCGCGCCTCGCGTCGGCGTCGAGGCTGCCGGCGGCGCGGGCCAGCGCGGCGACGGTCTTGTGGTCGAAGACGTCCCGCGTGGTCAGCACGAGGCCGGCGCTGCGGGCGCGGCTGACGACCTGGATGGAGCGGATGCTGTCGCCGCCGAGCGCGAAGAAGTCCTCGTCGATCCCGACGTCCCGGGTGCCGAGCACCTCCGCGTAGATCCCGCACAGCACCCGCTCGCGCTCGGTACGCGGCCCGCGCGCCGCGTCCTGCCCGCCGAGCGCGGGCTGCGGCAGGGCCTTGCGGTCGAGCTTGCCGTTCGGCGTGAGCGGCATGGCGTCCAGGACGAGCCAGGTGGACGGGATCATGTAGGCGGGCAGCAACTGAGCCAGCTCGTCGCGCACTTGACCGGCGTCCACACCCGGCCCGGTCAGATAGCCGACCAGACGCGGATTGCCGGACGCGTCGGGCAGCACGGCGACCGCGGCGTCCACCACGCTCTCCAGGGAGCGGATGACGGCCTCGATCTCACCGGTCTCGACGCGCCGCCCGCGGATCTTGACCTGGTGGTCCCGTCGTTCGATGAACTCCAGCTGCCCGTCCGGGCGTTGGACCACGCGGTCGCCGGTCCGGTACATACGGGAGCCCGAGGGCCCGAAGGGGTCGGCCATGAACGTGCCCGCGGTGCGGGACGGGTCGTGCAGATAGCCGCGTCCGACGCCGGCGCCACCGACGTACAACTCACCCGGGACGCCGACCGGAACAGGCTGGAGTTCGTCGCTCAGGACGTACAGCCGTGTGTTGCGGACCGCGCCGCCGATCGGCACCCGGCCACCGAGATCGTCCTCGGCACGGACCACCGCGTGCGTGACATCGTCCGAGCACTCCGTCGGACCGTACGCATTCATCAACGGGATCTGCGGATACCGGGCATGCCAACGCTCACACAGATCGGCCGGCAGCGCCTCACCCGTCACCATCAGCCACCGCAGATCCGGCAGCTCCGACACCCTCCCGTCCAGATCCCAGGCATCCAGCGCGGCCCGCAGCAGCGACGGCACCACCTCCAGCACCGCCACCCGCTCCGCACGCACCATCGCGAACAGCCCCGACGGATCCGCCGCCATCTCCGAACCCGACACCCGCACCCGACCACCCACCAGCAGCGGCGCCAGCATCTGCCACACCGACACGTCGAACGTCAGCGGAGCGTTCTGCACCACCACCTCACCAGCAGCAAGGTCCAGCTCCCCCACCTTCGCCCACAGGTGATTCACCATCCCCGAGCGCTGCACCATCGCCCCCTTCGGACGGCCCGTCGACCCCGACGTGAACATCACATACGCCAGATCGAGACCACCGCCGACGGCGGGGAGTCCGGTCGTGCAGGTGGTGTCGGCGGGGTCGGTGAGCGGGAGGGCGGTGACGTCCGGGGCCGGAGTCTCGTGGGTGGCGCCTGTCAGGAGGTGGCGGGCGCCGCTGTCCTGGAGCAGGCCGGCGTTGCGGGCGGCGGGGGCGGTCGGGTCCAGCGGCAGGTACGCGCCGCCCGCGCCCAGGACGCCGAGGACACCGGCGACGAACGGAACTCCGGGATCGGCGAGCATCGCGACCACCGCGCCGGGCTCCATGCCCGAGGCACGCAGACGGGCGGCCACACCCGCGGCGCGGGTCAGCAGCTCGCGGTAGGTGACGCTCTCGGTGCCGTCGGACACGGCGACGGCACCGGGCGAGGTCTCGGCGACGGCCCGTACGCGCTCCACGAGCCCCTCGTAGTCGGCCTGTTCGGCGTCGCGGTCCCAGGTGCCGAGCAGACCGCGGGGCTCGCCGGGGGCGCCCAGGCCGATCCGGCCCACGGGATGGTCGGCCGGCAGGGCGGCGAGGTCGGTGAGGAAGGTCTCGAAGCGGGCGAGGTGGGTGGCCAGCTCGGCCGAGGTGTACAGCTCCGGGTTGCCGTCGAGGTGGATCTCCATCGTGCCGTCGGTGGTGTTCAGGACGGTGATGATGAGGTCGTTGACGATGCCGGTGGACAGGTTGACGATCGTGCCGTCGCAGGCGCTTGTGAAGGCGAGCGCCGGGTCCTGGTTGAGGACGTTGATGAACGGTCCGAAGGGGCGCCGGTCGTCGGTGCGCAGGCCGATGTCCCGGCGGACGCGGTCACCGCGGTAGCGCTGGTGCTTCAGCGCCCCGGACACCTCGATCCACGCCTGGCGCAGCAGCTGGGTGCGGGTGGTGTCGGGGCGTACCGGCACGGCGAGCGGCAGGTAGTTGGCGAGCATGCCGGGGATCTCGCGGCTGGCGGCGCCGACCCGGCCGGTCACCGGCAGGGTGAGCAGCGGGCGGTCGACGCCGGTGGCGCGCCGGGTGTAGGCGGCGGCCGCGGCGACCATGACGACGGGCATGGTGACCTTGCCGTCCCGGGCGAGGGCGCGTACCGCGTCGGTGGCCTCGGCGGACAGCCGGGCGGTGTGGCGCAGCGCGCTGCGGCCGGGGGCGGGCTGCCGGGCCGAGAGGGAGACGAGTTCGGGTGCGGGGCCGTGGGCGCCGGCGGTGAGGCGGGTGGTCCAGTGCTTGCGGTCGCGTTCGACGTGCGCGGAGTCGAGGTAGTCGCGCTCGGCGTCCAGCAGGCGGTGGAAGGGCGGCATGGCGTCGGCGTCGAGGGTGTGCTCGTCCTCGCCGGCCGCGAGCCGGGTGTAGAGGGTGGCGAGCTTCGGGTAGAGCAGGGCGCGGCTGAACCCGTCGGCCAGGATGTGGTGCATGCACAGGTAGAGCAGGTGATGCTCGGGACCGAGGTGGATCAGGGCACCGCGGAACAGCGGGAAGTCGGTGACCTTCAGGGGGTCGGCGTGGTCGGCGCGCATCCACGCCTCGGCGGCGACGCTCGGCTCGGGCTCGTCGGCGAAGTCGAGCCGCTTCAGGGGGAGTTGCGCGAGCGGCCGGATGATCTGGCCGGGGGCGCCGTCCTCCTCCACGAACTGCACGCGCAGGCCCTCGGCCTCGTGGCCCAGCCGGCCCAGCGCCCGGCCGAGCAGGTCCGCGTCGAGCGGTCCGCGCAGGTCGATGTAGTCGGCCATGTTGTAGCCGAGCGGACCGGTCGCGAACTGTTCGTCGAACCAGATCTCGGCCTGCGCCGCGGTGAGCGGGAGGACGGCGCCTCGGTTTGTCGTCATCGCTTTGCTCTCCGTCATTCTCAGCGCCTCAACCAATTCGTCCGCTTGTGCCGTTCAGCCGGAGACCGTCTCGAGGCCGGCCGTCGATTCCGTGCCCGCCCAGGCCCCTTCGGCGTTCTCCATGAGGGATTCCGGCCCGAGGGAATGCGTGACCCATTCGTCGTGGTAAACGGTCTCCATATAGCGCTCGCCGAGGTCCGGGGAAATGGTCACCGCGGTCACCTGCTCGCGAATGCCCGACGTGGTGTCGCCGTATTGTTCGGAGAGCCAGCTCAGCGCTCCGGTCACGGCCGTTCCGGTGGAGCCGCCGAAGGAGAATCCGTGCCGCATCAACTCCCGGCAGGTACGCACGGTCGCGGCTTCCGGGACATGTACGACGGCGTCGACCAGGGACTCGTCGAGCAGCGCGGGCCGCACGCTGGTGCCGAGGCCGGGGATGTGCCGGGTGGCCGCGGGGCGGCCGAAGGTGACCGAGCCGACGCTGTCGACGGCGACCACCCGCACCGAGGGCCGGCGCTCGCGGAAGTAGCGGGCGCAGCCCATCAGGGTGCCCGTGGTGCCCGCCCCGACGAACAGCACGTTCAGGTCGGGGAACTGGCGGGCGATGGCGGGCGCGGTGGTGCGGTAGTGGGCCATCCAGTTGCCGGGGCTGAGGTACTGGTTGAGCCAGACCTTCTTGTCGTCGGCGGCCAGCAGCGCCTTGACGTGGCGGATCCGGGCACCGAGGAAGCCCTCGGTCTCGTGGGGCTCGGTGATGACGTGCACCTCGGCGCCGAGCGACTCCATGGTGCGCCGGGTCACCGCGTTGCAGCGGGAGTCGGTCACGCACAGGAACCTGAAGCCGCGGCTCGCGGCGAGCAGGGCCAGGGCGACGCCCATGTTGCCGGACGAGGACTCCACGAGGGTCGAGCCGGGGCCGAGCCCGCCTGCGGCCTCGGCCTGCGCGACCATCTCGCGGGCCGCCTTCAGCTTGATGGAGCCGGCGAAGTTGAATCCCTCGACCTTGAGAAAGAGACGGCGCCCGAAGAGCGGTTGCAGATTCACGAAGAGGTCGCTGACATCGAATTCATGCGACGCGGATATAACCGGCACTGGCACTCCTGGCCTTCGGCGACGAATGAGCCTCGCCGCCAAGCCTGTCGGCGGGCGCTGACGAGGTGCTGACGGGCTGCTGACAGGGCGGGAAGGGGTGTCCCGGATGCTCGGCGAGGTGCTTCGCGGGAGGCCCGCGCGGTGGCGGGCCTCCGGTGAATGCGTCAGCGGGTCGTCAGTTACCGGTCAGTTCAGCGTCAGTGCGATCGGAAATCGTCGAGCGGTCGGAAATGTTCCCGACTTCCGCCCACCCAGCTCTTCCGTGAGGAGCACGGCTTGAATCGGCCATCCGCCATCAGTGAAGTCCTTCCGCTCACGCCCCTGCAACAGGGGCTGTTGTTCCTCGCGGAATACGACCGTGAGGGAACGGACCTCTACACCCTTCAACTGGTGGTCGACTTCGAGGACCTGACCGACGCCGATGCCGGGGCGCTGCGTGCGGCGGCGGCCATGCTCCTGGAACGTCACCCGAACCTCAAGGCATGCTTCCGCACCCGCCGCACCGGCGAGGCGGTCCAGGTCGTTCCGAAGTCGGTGGAACTGCCGTGGCAGGAGCTGCTGCTGCCCGACACGGACGCGGCGGCCCTGGACCGGCCGGCCCACGAGGACCGCCTGCGCCGCTTCGACCTGACCCGCCCGCCCCTGCACCGCTTCACCCTGCTCAGGGGCGCCGGGGGCCGCAGCCGCCTGCTGTGGACGGTCCACCACATCCTGGTGGACGGCTGGTCGATGGCGACGCTCACACGTGAACTGGCCGAGTGTGCGGCCGGGTTGGGCGGGGCGGCCGGGACCGAGGCAACGGCCGGCCTCGACGTCACCCCCAATCCCGCTGTCCCGCACTACCGCGCCCACCTCGCCTGGCTCGGCGCGCAGGACAAGGAGGCGGCACGGGAGGCTTGGGGACGGGCACTCGCCGGGGTGTCGGAGCCGACGCGGCTGGTGCCGGAGGAGGCACCTCCGGCGCCGCAGGAGGCACCTCCCGCGGCGCCGGCGGTGCCTGCTGCGCCACACGCAGCACCACCCACGCCACATGAAGCACCACCCACGCCACACGCAGCGCCTGCTGCGCCACACGCAGCACCACCCGCACCACACGCAGCAGCACCCACGCCACAGGAGGCACCACCGGCGTCGGAGGCGGCACCACCGGCGTCGGAGGCGGCCGACGGTGATGGATCCGGCGCCTCGCAGGCCGACGTGCTGCCCGCCCAGGTCCCCGTCGAGCTCGCCCCGGACGTCACCGCCGCCCTCACCCGTCTCGCCCGTGCTCGTGGTCTGACCGTCAACTCGGTGGTCCAGGGCTGCTGGGCGCTGCTGCTGTCGCGGCTGACCGGGCAGGACACGGTGTTGTTCGGTGCGGTCTCCTCCGGGCGCCCGGCCGAACTGCCCGGCGTCGAGGCGATGGTGGGCCTGTTCGCCAACACGCTTCCCGTACGGGTCGACGTGGACCCCCGGCACACACCGGCCGAGCTGTTCGCCGCCGTGCAGGCCGGTCAGACCGAGCTGCTGCCGCACGAGCACCTCACGCTCGCCGAGGTCCAGCAGCTGACGCCGGTGCGCGGGGAACTCTTCGACACGGCGCTGATGTTCCAGAACTACCCGATGGGCGACGTCCCCTTGACGCCGCCGGAGTCCGGCCCCCGGGTGACGGCGATCGACATCCGTTCCGCCACGCACTACCCCCTGACGCTCACGGTGTTCCCCGGCACGCCGTTCGGCCTCGCGATCAGCCACCTGCCGTCCCGCGTCCCCCACGCGACGGCCCGCACCCTGGGCCTGCGCTTCGCCCGCCTCCTCGAAGCGGCGGTGACCGACCCGGACACCCCCACCGGCCGCCTGGACGTCCTCCTCGACGACCCCGAGCGGACCCGCCTCCTCACCACCCGCAACCGCACCGCCGCCGACCTCCCGGGCGGCCTGCTGGCTCCGCTCCTGGAACAGTGGGCCGAACGCACCCCGGACGCGCCGGCCGTACGCTGCGGCGAGGACCGTCTCACCCACCGCGAACTCCACGCCCGGGCCGACACCCTGGCCTCCGCCCTGCGCGCGGCGGGCGCGGCCCCGGAACGAGTGGTGGCCCTGGCCCTGGACCGCTCCTGCGACCTGGTGGTGGCGGCCCTGGCCGTCCTGAAGACAGGCGCGGCATACCTCCCCCTGGACCCGGACTACCCTCCGGACCGCCTCCACTACATGCTCACGGACGCGGCCCCGGTGGTAACCCTGACCCACACCAGGGTGGCCCCTCTCCTGACGACGGATGACACGGAGAGCGCCGGTCCAGGCAGGGTGTGGATCCTCGACGCGGCAGCCGCCGACGGCGCGCAGCCCCCGCAGGGACCACCCGCACCCGGCCACGGAACCCGTACGGACGGTGCGGGTGGGAATCCCGACGCGGCCGCAGGCCGCGTGCCCCCGAGCGCCCCCGCGTACGTCATCTACACCTCAGGCTCCACCGGCCGCCCCAAGGGCGTGGTCGTCCCCCACGCCGCCCTCGTCAACCTCGTCCACGACATGTCCCACCGCTTCCGGCTGACCCCCCAGGACCGCTTCCTCGCAGTCACGACCTTCGGCTTCGACATAGCCAACCTCGAACTCTTCGTCCCCTTGGCCACCGGCGCCGAACTCGTCCTCGCCGACCGCGAAACGGTCCGCGACCCCGCCGCCCTGGCCACAGCCATCACCACCACCGGCGCAACCCTCATGCAGGCCACCCCCAGCCTGTGGCAGACCCTCACCACCGACCACGCCCCCGCGCTGAAGAACCTCCGCGCCCTCGTGGGCGGCGAGGCCCTGCCCGGCCCCCTGGCCCGCGCCCTCACCACCCACTGCGCCTCGGTCACCAACGTCTACGGCCCGACGGAAACCACCATCTGGTCCACTACCGCACAGCTCACCCCGCACGTCCAGGGCCCACCCCCCATAGGCCACCCCATCGCCAACACGGCCGTGTACGTCCTCGACGCCGCCCTCCGCCCCACCCCCGACGGCTCCTACGGCGAGCTCTACATCGCCGGCTCCGGCCTCGCCCGCGGCTACCTGGGCCGCCCGGCCCTGACGGCGGACCGCTTCGTCGCGGACCCGTACGGCCCACCCGGCACCCGCATGTACCGCACGGGCGACATAGTCCGCTGGACGACAGACGCCACAAGCACAAGCACAAGCACGACCACGACCACAACCACCGGCACCGGCACCGGCACCGGCACCGGCACCGGCACCGGCACCACCCTCGAATACGCCGGCCGCAGCGACCACCAGATCAAGATCCGCGGCCACCGCATCGAACTCGGCGAGATCGAATCCGTGCTGGGCGCGCAGCCCGGCGTCGAGCGGGCCGTCGTCACGGCCCGCACCGACCACGGCGGAGAACCCCGCCTGGTCGCCTATGTCGTACCGGCAGGGACCGACCGCGACCGGCTGCGGGAGCGCGCGTCCGCGGTGCTGCCCAAGCACATGGTCCCTGCCGTGTACGTCCCCTTGGACACCCTCCCGCTGACCCCGAACGGCAAGGTCGACCGCAAGGCGCTGCCCGCCCCGCCGGACGACCGCACGGGCACGGGCCGCCCGCCCGCGACGCCGTACGAGGAACTGCTGTGCACGGCCTTCGCGGAGGCGCTGGGCCTCGAACGGGTCGGCGCCGACGACGACTTCTTCGCCCTCGGCGGCCACTCCCTGTCCGCGATCCGGGTGGCCAACCGGCTGCGCGCGGACCTCGGCGTGGACGTCCCGGTCCGCACCCTCTTCGACACCCGCACCGCGGAGTCACTGGCCCGCACGCTTCCCGCGCCCGCCACGCCCGCCACGCCCGCCGCAGACGCCACGAAGCCGACGCACACCCCCACGCCCATCCCCACCCCCATCCCCACCGACCGCCCGCCCCTGCGCCCCGCCCCGAACCGCCCCACCGCCTCGGCCCCCCTCTCCTACGCCCAGGAACGCCTGTGGTTCCTCAGCCGTATGGGCACCCCGGCCGGCACGTACAACATCCCCCTGGCCGTCCGCCTCACCGGCCCGCTCGACGCGCCCGCCCTCACCGCGGCGCTCGCCGACGTGGTGGCCCGGCACGAGAGTCTGCGCACGGTGTTCACCGAGGCCGACGGGCTGCCGTCACAGCTGGTGCTGTCCCGCGAGGAGGCGGCGGAGGCGGGCGCCCGTATGGAGGGCGTACGGCTGAGCGGTGAGGCGGCCCTCGCCGGCGCGCTCGCCGCGGAGGCCGCGCACCCCTTCGATCTGTCCTGCCGAGTACCGCTGCGCGCCCGGCTGTTCGCGCTCGGCGCGGACCGTCACGTGCTCGCGCTCACCGTGCACCACATCGCCGCCGACGGCTGGTCCCTCCAGCCGCTGGCGCGGGACGTCGTGACCGCGTACCGGGCGCGGCTGGCGGGCGGCGCGCCGGACTGGGAGCCGCTGCCGGTGCGGTACGCGGACTACGCGCGCTGGCAGCGGGAGCTGCTGGGTGCCAAGGACGACCCGGACAGCCTGATCGCGAGGGAACTCGCGCACTGGCGCGAGGCGTTGGCCGGTCTGCCGGAGGAGCTGGAGCTGCCCGCCGACTTCCCGCGCCCCGCCCGGGCCGGCGGGCGCGGCGGCAGCGTGGCGCACACCGTGCCCGCAGAGACGCACGCGCGTCTGGCCGAGCTGGCGCGGCGCTCCGGCGCGAGCCTGTTCATGGCCGTGCAGGCGGGTCTCGCGGCGCTGCTGACCCGGCTCGGCGCGGGCACCGACATCCCGCTGGGCAGCCCGGTCGCGGGCCGTACCGACGACGCGGTGCGCGACCTGGTCGGCTGCTTCGTCAACACGCTCGTGCTGCGCACCGACACCTCGGGCGACCCCACCTTCACCGAACTGCTCGCCCGGGTACGGGAGTCGGACCTGACGGCGTACGCGCACGCGGAGCTGCCGTTCGAGCATCTCGTCGACGAGCTGAAGCCGGCGCGCTCACTGGCCCGGCAGCCCCTCGTGCAGGTCGTGCTGTCGTTCCAGAACGCGGACGGTCCGCTGCCGGGGATGGCGGGCGTCACGGCCTGGGTGGAGTCCGTCCCCTCCACCACGGCGAAGTTCGACCTCTCCTTCGAGGTGACCGAGCGCGTGGCCGCGGACGGTGCTCCGGGCGGTCTGGACATCCTGCTGGAGTACAGCGCGGACCTGTTCACCGAGGCCACGGCGGACCGTGTGGCGCACGCCCTCGCCACCCTCCTCACCTCCGCGGCCCGCACCCCCGACGCACCGCTCGGCGCCCTGGACCTGCTGACCGCCGGGGACCGGCACGCCCTGCTGACCGAGCATCAGGGCCGGGTGCTGCCGCAGCCTCCGGTGACCCTGCCGGCGCTCTTCGAGGCGCAGGTGGCCGAGGCTCCCGCCCGTCCGGCGCTGCTCGTCCCCGGCGCCGACCCGCTGGACTACGGGGAGCTCAACGCCGAGGCCAACCGCCTCGCCCGGCTGCTGCTCGGCCGCGGCATCGGCCCCGGTGACCTGGTCGCGCTGGCACTGCCCCGGTCGGCCCGTACGGTCGTGGCGCTGCTGGCCGTGCTGAAGACCGGCGCCGCCTATCTGCCCGTCGACCCCGACTACCCGGCCGAGCGCATCGCCCACATGCTCCAGGACGCCGCCCCGGCCGAGGTCCTGTCCGTCGAGGAGGCCGCCGTCCGGCTTCCCGGGGTGTCCGCGCTGGTCCTGGACGCCCCGGCGACCCTGGCCGAGCTGGGCGCGCTGCCCGCCACCGACCTCGCGGACGCCGACCGCACCCGGCCGCTGACTGCGCGGGACACGGCGTACGTCATCTACACCTCCGGCTCCACCGGCCGCCCCAAGGGCGTGGCCGTGCCGCACGCGGGGGCGGCCAATCTGGTCGCCAACCTGCGGGCGGAGCTGGGTGCGGGGCCGGGGACCCGGGCGCTCCAGTTCGCGTCGTTCAGCTTCGACGCGACGGTGTGGGAGCTGTCCGCCTCGCTGTACTCGGGCGGCACGCTCGTGTGCGCGACCGCCGACAGCCGGCTGTCCGCGCCGCTGCTGGCCGAGCTGATCACCGAGTACGGCGTCAACCACGCGATCCTGCCGCCCACCGTCGTGGCCGGCTTTCCCGATCCGGCCGCGCTGCCGGGCGACCTGTGTCTGCTGGTCGGCGGCGAGGCCTGTCCGCCGGCCGTGGTCGAGCGGATCGCCCCGCACGTCACGCTGCGCAACGCCTACGGCCCGACGGAGACCTCGGTCGCCGCCACCTGGAGCGATCCGCTCACCGCGGGCGGGAAACCGCCGATCGGCCGTCTGCTGGCCAACTTCCGCGGCTACGTCCTGGACTCGGCCCTCGCTCCGACGCCGGTCGGCGTCACCGGCGAGCTGTACCTCGCGGGCGGCGGGCTGGCCCACGGTTATCTCGGCCGCCCCGGCACCACCGCCGAGCGCTTCGTCGCGGACCCGTTCGGCGGGCCCGGCACCCGGATGTACCGCACGGGCGACCTGGTGCGCCGGCGCTCCGACGGCACGCTGGACTACGTCGGCCGTGCCGATCACCAGGTCAAGCTGCGGGGCTTCCGGATCGAGCCGGGCGAGATCGAGGCCGCGCTGACCCGGCATCCGGTGATCGCGCAGGCGGCGGTGGTGGTCACCGCGACGCCGACGGGCGACCGGCAACTGACGGGCTACGTCGTCCCGGTGCCCGGCGTCGCCGCCGTCGACGTGCCCGTCCTGCGCGCCCACGTCGCCGGGTCCCTGCCGGCCCACATGGTCCCGGCGTCCCTCGTCACCCTGCCCGAGCTCCCCCTGACCCCGAACGGCAAACTCGACACCCGCGCCCTGCCGGCCCCGGGCACCCCGGCCCCCGAAAGCACCGGCCGTCCCCCGCACACCCCCGCCGAGAAGGCTTTGGCGGACATCTTCTGCGAGGTCCTGGGCCTGCCCCAAGTGGACGCCGACGCCGACTTCTTCACCCTGGGCGGCGACAGCCTGCGCTCGGTCCGGATTGTCAGCCGAGCGGAAAAGGCGGGCCTCGCCCTGTCCCTGTCGGACGTCTTCACCCACCGCACGGTGAAGGCACTGGCGACAGCGGCCGAGAACATCGCCGCGACGCCCGCCGACGGCGGGCACGCCCCACAGGGGCCACCCGCACCCGACAGCGATACCCGCGCGGGCGGTTCGGGTGGGAACCCCGACGCCGCCGAAGGCCGCGTGCCCACCCCCGCACCCGCTCAGGCACCGGCACCCGCACTCACCCCCCTCCTCCCCCTCCGCCCGACCGGCGCCCTCCCCCCACTGTTCTGCGTTCACGGCGGCGTCGGCTTCGGCTTCCCCTTCGCCGGACTCACCGCCCACCTCGACACGCGACGCCCGGTGCACGCCCTCCAGTCGGACGGCATAGCCGCGGCCCCCGGCGGCTGGGAGCGCCCCCAGGACGTCCCCGCCCTCGCCGCGGTCTACGTCGAGCGGATCCGGCAGGTCCAGCCGAAGGGGCCGTACCACCTGCTGGGCTGGTCGTTCGGCGGACTGGTCGCGCACGAGATGGCCGTCCGGCTCCAGGAGACGGGCGAGCAGGTCGCCTTCCTGGCGGCGCTGGACGTGGCTCCCGTCGAGCCCGACGACCCGAACCCCACCGACGAGCAGATCCGCACGGCGTTCCTCGAACACCACGCCCGCGGCGCGGACATCCCGGAGGCGGACCTGCGTCGTCTGATGGCGGTCATGCGGCACCACACCGACATCGCCCGCCGCTTCACCCCCGGCCGCTACACGGGTGAGCTCACGCTCTTCGTGGCCTCGGCGGAGCCCGACGCCCCGACCGGCGACCCGGCGGCGCGCTGGCGGCCGTACGTGGACGGGGCGGTCGTGGTCCACGACGTGCCGTGCGGGCACGAGGAGATGCTGAGCGGCGAGGCGGCACGCCACATCGGCGCGCTCACGGACCGGGCCCTGCGCCGGACCTGAGGCGGACCTGAGGCGGTACGGACACGACGAGGGCGCCGG
Organism: Streptomyces sp. bgisy027; assembly: GCF_057710365.1. Classification (NCBI taxonomy): domain Bacteria; kingdom Bacillati; phylum Actinomycetota; class Actinomycetes; order Kitasatosporales; family Streptomycetaceae; genus Streptomyces; species Streptomyces sp. bgisy027. The sequence goes on along the minus strand of NZ_JBYIVZ010000010.1, from coordinate 149,126 downwards.
TGGCTCAGCACGAGCCACCGGCGCCCTCGTCGTTCGGCCTACGGAGTCACAGGGACGGGTCCTGCATCAGGATGGCCTGATACGTGCTGTGCAGCCGCCGCGACGGCTTGAGTCCCAGTTCCTCGTCCAGCCACTTACGGGTGCGATGGAAGATGTCGATCGCCTCGGACTGCCGTCCGCAGCGGTACAGCGCGATCATCAACTGCTCGCTGAACCGCTCCCGTTCGGGATACTGAGCCAGCAACTGCTTCAGCTCGGCAACGACGACCCCCGCCTCGCCGGCCTGCAACTGTGCCTCGATCAGATCTTCCCTGGCTGTCTTGCGCTGTTCGTCGAGGCGGAGCGCCACGGCCCGGCAGCGCGGCCCGTCGCTCACGTCGAGCAGGGCCGGTCCCCGCCACATCGAGAGGGACTGCCGCAGCAGGTCCCGCGCCTCGTACGGCCGCTCCCCCACCAGGCCGGCGCCCTTTTCGGCCATCCGCAGGAAGCGGTGGGCGTCGAGGGCCTCCTCGGGGACGTCGAGCATGTAGCCGTTGTCCACGGTACGGATGAGGGTCTGGTCGGGATCCTCGAATCCGAACTCGGCAAGCGCCCTGCGCATGCGCTTGACGTTGGCCTGAAGAGCGTTGCGCGTGTTCTTGAGAGGGACTTCGCCCCACAGTTCGTCGATCAGTTCGTCGAAGGCGACCACTTGGCCGGGATTCAACGCGAGCATGGTCAGCATGACCCGTATCTTCTTCGCCCGCAGACCGACAGTCCGCTGACCGTCCCCTATCAGCAGCGGGCCCAATATGGAGATGTACACAAAAATTCCCATCCCTATCCAAGAATTCGGCCGCGAGCTCCCACCTCACGGCCTCGGGCGCAGCACGCGGAACGAAAGCGACTCATTCCGTCGGGCCCGACAAGGGAATTACCTGGGAGTTACTCGAACCGATCAATTATCAATCACGTCCGAGCTGTTCGAAACTGTACCTTCGTACATGAGCTGATGAGCCTGGGCGACCAAGCCGACCTGAAGGCGGGATTCCACCTCCAGCTTGGTCAGAATGCTCGCGACGTGCGCCTTCACCGTGCGCTCCGTGACCTGGAGCCGGGTCGCGATACCGCGATTGGAAAGTCCGGCACCCAGGAGCGCGAAGACCTGCAACTCGCGATCGGAAAGCGCTCCTACGCGAGTGAGCTCGGTCTGCCAACGCGCCGACGGCATGCCGTCGTCACCGTGCATGGACATATCCCCCTGATCGCCCAGTTCCCCCGTCGTCGCGTCCGCCGGGATGTTGATGATTCACCCAATGGGTCGGTGAAGTATCAGTTGGTCGCTCACCGCCGAACGCGCGTCTGAGTGTACAACTCTCACAACTTTCGACACAGGACTCCCAAGTCCAGCCCACACAATTCACAGGACGTTTAGCGCGGGTCCGGCACGAAAGGTGACAGACGTGACCGAAGGGGCGGCCCGGTGGGCCGCCCCTTCGTCTCCAGTCCGTGGTCGGAGAATCTCAGAGAATCGGTGCCCGCCGCGCGAGCAGTGCCGGAATCCGCGGCGGCCGTGCCTCGTTCTGATGCGCGAGCCGCGAGGGCCACCAGGTCTTCCAGCCGAGCAGGGTGACCACCGACGGCAGGACGACGATCCGGATGAGCGTGGCGTCCAGCAGTACCGCGCAGGCCATGCCCACGCCCATCTGCTTCATCTCGATGAAGCTGAGCGAGGCCAGCAGCGCGAACACGCTGACCATCACCACCGCCGCGCTCGTCACGACGCCGGCCGTGCGGGTGATGCCCTGCTCGACGGCCTCCCGGATCGGCAGCCCGCCGCGCGCCGCCTCCCGGATCCGGCTGACCACGAAGACGTGGTAGTCCATCGACAGGCCGAGCAGGATCACGAAGAGCATCAGCGGCAGCCAGGCCACCACCCGGCCGGTGGACTCGAAGTCCAGGAAGCCCTCGGCCCAGGTCCGCTGGAAGATCAGCGCCAGCAGCCCGAACGAGGCCACCGCGGACAGGACGTTGAGCACCACCGTGATCATCGCGAGCATGATCGAGCGGAACGCGATCGCCATGACGAGGAAGGTCAGCAGCAGCGCCACCCCGAGCACCCAGGGCATCTTGTCGACCACGTTGGCCCGGTAGTCCACGTCGTAGGCCACGTCGCTGCCGCCGACGGCGAACTCCGCTCCCCGCACCCGGCCGACGGTCCCCGGCGCGATGTCCTCGCGCAGCGCCGTCAGGGACTCGCGCGCCTTCTCGGAGTTGCTGTCGAAGCGGGTTCCGACCGCGACGGTGACGACCGTGCCGTCCCTGGAGGTACGCACCTCGGGCGCCGGGGTGTGCACGAACAGGCCGGAGCGCTGGGTGCGTTCGACGAGTGAGGCCACGGCGTCGGGCAGCCGGCCGGCCTGGTCCGCGGGGACCCGTACGGCGACGGTGTGCGTGTCGGCCTGGCTCGGGAACGACTCGGTCAGCCGCTCGTTGGCCTGCATGGCGGGGATGGAGTGCGGCAGATCGTCGACGCCGGTTGCCTTCAGCTTCAGGTCCATGGCCGGCACGGCGAGGGCGAGCAGCGCCCCCACCGACAGCACCAGGGAGATGACCGGGTGCCGCAGGGACGGCTTGAGCATCGCCGACCACAGGCGCGGCTTGGTGCCGGCGCGCTGGGTGAGCCGCCACACCAGCGGCACCCGGGGACGGTCCAGGTAGCGGCCGAACTTGGAGAGCATCGCGGGCAGCACGGTCAGCGAGGCGAGCATGGCGATGGCGACGACGAGGACCGCTCCGGTGGCCATCGACTCGAAGGCGATGTGCCCGGCGAGGTAGAGGGCGCCCATGGAGACCATGACGACCAGTCCGGAGACCATCACGGAGTGGCCGGAGGTGGCGGAGGCGATCTCGATGGCGTCGATGTTGTCGGCGCCCAGCGCGCGCTCCTCCCGCTGCCGCTTGAGGTAGAAGAGCGAGTAGTCGACGCCGATGGCCATGCCCATCAGCACGATGATGTGGGTCACCGGGCCCGGGTCGGCGACGAGTTGGGAGGCCACGCCCCACAGTCCGAGGCCGGCGAGCACGGAGGAGATGCCGAGGATGACGGGGACGCTCGCGGCGACGATCGCGCCGAAGACGAACACCATCACGATCAGCGTCACCGGGAGACTCAGCCCGGTGGCCCGGCCCAGGTCCTCGGAGAGCATGTCGTCGAGCCCGGCCTTGATCGAGCCGGCGCCCACGAGTTCGACCCGGACCCCGGTGTGCCTCTCGCCGGCCCTCTCGACCTTGTCGAGCAGGGGCTGCACCCGTTCGCTCGCGGTCTCGGGGTCCCCGCCGAGCGTGACCGGCACCAGCAGGGCGGAACCGTCGGGAGCCGGTACGGGCCTGCCGATCGCGGTGACGCCCTCGGCGCCCCGCAGCGCGTCCGCGGCGTCGTCGGCAGCCGCCCGTGCCCTGTCCTGGTCGAGCCCGCCCTCGTAGGGGGTCACCAGGATGTTCTCCACGGCCCGGTTCTCCAGGCCGCCGTCCTTGGCTATCTCGGCCGCGCGGCCGGACTGCCCGATGGCCAGGTCCGAGTCGGTCGCCGACCGTGTGCCGGTCATTCCGCCGACCACGAGGGCGCCCAGGACGAACACCACCCAGAGCGTCATCGCCCACCAGGGGTGGACGGCGCTCCAGCGAGCGGCCCTGGTGATCAGGTTCCTGCCTCCCACTTTGCTTTCCCCTTCTCGAATGAATTGCCCGGGATCACGGACACGCGCCTGGGTTCGAAATTCCGGCCGGTGGTGATTACCGCGCGCTCTTGCCTGAACAAAACCTACTGACGGCCCGGTGCGCGATCACGGGTACAAGTACTCCGATTCGAGGGGGAGTTTCTTCTACTTGACACCCCGGGTGACCGACATGGCGTCGGATTCTTCCGGCGGCATGTCATACCACATCCGCGATGACACGGAAAAGGGAGCGCCGCCGGACAGGGCGACGGCGCCCGCATATCCGTCGGGCAGCGCCAGGTCCGCGACCCGCCAGGGACCTTCGAGGGCCCCCGTCGGATCCCGTACGACGGCCTGGGGCGCGTGGTGCGCCACCGGCAGGCCCATGCCCTGGGTGAGCCGGCCGCCCGCAGCCTTCACGCACGCCTCCTTGCGGGTCCACAGCCGCACGAAGGCGCCCCGGCCGCCGCGCGCCACCGAATCACGTTCCGCTTCCGGGAAGAAACGCCTGGCCAGCCGGGTGAAGTCGAGTTCGGCACGGGCCAGTTCCACATCCACGCCGACAGGTCCGGGCGCCAGCGCGAGCAGCGCCAGCTCCCCCGAGTGGGACAGGCTGAAGTGCAGCCCGCGGGCGCCCTCGACCGCGGGCTTGCCCCAGCGTCCGCGGGTGAAGCGCACGGTGTCCGGCGGCTGTCCGAGGCGGGCGCCGAGGATGATCCGGGCCGCGGCGTGCGCCCGTACGAAACGGCGCCGCATTCCGGGGAGTTTCCCCATCCCGGCCCGGGATCTCTCGTTGTCGTCCAGCAGATCCTCCAGAACGGAAGGGCCGTCCTCCGGTTCCGGTTCGACAGAAAGCGGAATGCGCCACACCTCGACCGCGGCGCTCACGGACGGCCCACCTTTCCGGTGTGCAGTCCCTGGAAGAGATTGAGTTTCTGGATGTTGCGTGTACCTTCCATGAACTCCACGCCCCGGGCGTCCCTGGCCAGCTTCTCCAGCAGCGGATGGTCCAGCCGGGCACCGGGGCCGAACAGGCCGAGCGCGGCGAGGGTCACGTCCTCGGCGAGCTCGCAGGCGCGGGCCTTGGCGGCCGACGCGAGATGCCCGGCCGCCGGACGCCGGTCAACGGCGAGGGCGGCCCGGTAGGTCAGCAGCCGGGCCGCGTCGATGCGGTGGCCGAGTTCCTCGTACGTCTCGCGCTCGCGCCCGCGCAGCAGCCGCCGGTGTTCGGCGACGTAGTCGTGGGCGGCGCGGGCGATGCCCAGGGCGATGGCGGCGACGCTGGGCCGCAGCTGGTTGAAGACGGCGACGATGCTCCACATGCCGCGCCGGGTCGGCGGCAGATGCGCCCCGAGCACCCGCTCGGCGGGCACCCGCACCCGCTCCAGCGTGATGTGGGTGAGCTGTGCGCCACGCAGCCCCACGGTGGGCAGCGGCTCGGCACGGAAGCCGGGGTCCGCGGTGTCCACCAGGACGGCCAGCACCCCGAGCCGTTCGGTCCCGGCGACGCGGGCGAAGACGGCGCCGACGTCGGCGCGGGCGGCGTTGCCGACGTACCGCTTCTCGCCGTCGAGGAGGTAGCCGCCGGCACCGTCCGGGGTGAGGGTGGCGGTCATCTCGCCGATGGCGGAGCCGCGTTCGGGTTCGGTCAGGGCGAAGCAGGTCCAGCGCGGGCGCTCGGCGAGCCTGCCGTACACCCAGTCCCGCTGCTCCTGGCTGCCGAGGACGCCGAGCAGCGCCCCGCACATCGAGGCGCCCGGCGAGGCCAGCATCATCCCCGCGTCCCCGCGGGCCAACTCCTCGCTGACCAGCACCCGTTCGAGCGTGGGCCGCCCGTGCGCCGGGCCCGCGCCCGCCGCCTCGCTCGCCCGCTGCCAGTCGGGCGGCACCTGGTGCCCGGCCAGGAAGCGCACGGCGGGCAGATCGAGGTGGCGCCGGATCGCCTCGGGGTCCGCGTCGAGTTCGAGGGCGTGCTCCCGCAGGTCCCCGGCCCAGCGCCGTACGTGCTCCCGGGTGGTGACGAGCGGGGCGGGCAGGCTGATCACGCGTCCTCCCCGCGGTACACGTCGGCGAGCAGCTCCGAGGCGTGGGCCGCCGGTCCGGGGCCGTCCGCGGTGAAGCCGTGGGCGCCGAGGAGGCGCAGGAGGGTGCGGTCGGCGCGGGTGATCTGCCGCTGGAGCAGGTCCAGGACGCGGTCGCCGTCGGGGCCCTCGGTGAGCTCCTCCAGGACGCCCTCGATCTCCAGATGGTCGATCAGTACGTCGGCGAGGGTGCCCTTGACCATCTGCTGCATCAGCAGCGAGGTGCCCTCGACCTGCCGGGCCGCGAGATAGGCGACGCACGCCTCCCGCAGCCGCTCGGACATGCCGAGCCGCAGCCAGGCGAGCCCCGTGCCCCAGGCGTGCGCGTCGGGCCCCTCCGGCGCCTCGGCCGCGCCCTGCTCCCCGGCGGGCCGCAGCACGCCGAGACCGGGCACCGGCACGTCGTCGTGGCGTTCGTCGCGGGCGGCGTCCTCGGCCTCCATCACCGCGAACTCGTCGAGCAGTTCCTTCGGCAGGACGGCGTGCCCGCGCGGCCCGCGCGGCGCCGCCTTCGGCGACAGGGCCCGCGTCAGCAGCGTCAGCGCGGGCACCAGTCCGTCCGCGCGCGCGTTGCCGCGCGCCTGAAGGCAGTGCTCACGCACCTCGGCCGGAACCGTCATCGGTCTCCCCATTCCCCCGTGTCGGAAGTTCGCCATCGCGGTCGAGCGCACCGTGCGCCGACAAACCCCGCCCAGGGTCACGGCCCACCACACCCCCGCGGACGTCATCGGCTTCCCCGACTTCCCGGCCCAGAAGCCCAGCGGCGCAGTCGAGCGCGCAGTGCGCCAGCAGCCCGCGTCCCGGGTCGTGGTCGGCCACGACCACCGGCCCGGTGATCCCCCGGCCCACCGCGTCCAGCAGCGCCGTCCAGACGCCGGTGCCCGGCAGTCCGGGCCCGGCGGTCACCGACGGGCCCTCGTACGAGGGCAGTCGGCAGTCGGCGCCGGCGAGCCCCGTGCCCGCCACGACCGCGGCCGCCGGATCCCAGCCGGCGAACAGGCCCGGCGCCGACAGCGGCCCCTGCGCCATGCCCCGGACCGGGGCCGCGCCGCCGTCCCAGTCCAGCAGCAGCGCCACGGCCGAGTCGGTGTGCGCGGCCGCCTCGTCCGGCACCGCGAACGGCTGCGTGCTCTGGTCCACGACCAGCATCAGCAGCCGGGTGAAGCCGCAGCGCCGGGCGTACTCCACGGCGACCCGCAGGGCGCTGAACCCGGTGAGCGGCCCCTGGTCGGACAGCGCGAAGGCCAGGGGCGAGCCCGGCAGCCGCCCCTTCACGCAGGACGCGACCAGTTCGGCGTGGACGAAGTCGGGCGTGGCGTAGGCGACCACGACCAGCTCGGGCGCCCGGTCCTCGGGCAGTTCGCCCAGGGCGTCCAGCGCGCCGAACGCCAGCTCCACGGAGGTGCGCCGGGGCGAGGCGGCGTACCGCTCGCGTGCGAAGGGCAGCCCGTGGGGGGCGCCCAGTTCGGCGTAGAACTGCTCCAGCTCGGGCACCGGCGCATAGCCGGACGCCGGTGCCGTCGGCGCGTGGCGGGCCGCCCGCACCAGCCGGGGCACGGCCGACGGACCGGACCCCGCGGGTCCGTCGCCCGCCGCCCCCGGGTGCCGTACGGGCGCTGCCGTGCGGAACATGCTCAGGCGCCCGCTTCCGACGCGACGAAGTCGGCGAGCGAGCCCACCGTCTCGAAGTGCGTCATCTCCAGGTCCTCGGCGTCGAACTGCACGTCGAGGATCTCCTCGATGGTGATGAGCAGCTCCAGCGCGCTGCTGGAGTCGAGCCCCAGCTCGTCGAAGAGGCGCACGCCCTCGTCGGCGCCGGATACGTCCTTGTTCAGGACCTCGCTCAGGCCCCCCCGGACGGCGTCCACGAAGCGCGCCCGCTCGGCGGTGTCCACGACTGCGGTGTTCTCGGTCATGCCGGTTCTCCTTGCTGGTTCGGTCAGTTCCGGGTTCGGTGGTCGTCGGCGCCCGGCGCGTCGTACAGCCGCTGCCGGCCGAGCATCACCTCGACGTCGTCGCGCTCGCGGATCAGGTGCGCCCGTCCGTCCAGGACGAGGACCTCCGCGGGGTAGCCGTGGCTGAGGAAGTGCACGGGCGAGGCGGTCGGCCCGTAGGCGCCGGAGCGCCGCACGCCGATGAGCTCGCCGGCCTGCAGCGGCGGCATGGGCACCTTCTTGCCGACGACGTCGTTCGGCGTGCACAGCGGGCCCGTGATGTGCCAGGACTCGGTGGCCGGGGCGTCCAGGCGCTCCAGGGCGGCGATGGGGAAGTTCCGCTTGACGTAGGAGCCGATACCGACGGCGGCCATGTGGTGGTTGGTGCCGCCGTCGGTGACCGCGAAGTTCTCGCCCATCGACTGCTTCGTGTAGCGCACCCGGGTCACATAGGTGCCGGACGCGGCCACCAGGAACCGGCCCAGCTCCATGATCATGCGGGTGCCGGGATGCCGTACGGCGAAGGCGTCCACGACCGGGTTGAGCCCGGCGGCGAGTTCGTCGAGGTCGAGGTCCTTCTCGTTGTCGAAGTAGGCGATGCCGAGGCCGCCGCCGACGTCGACGGTCTCCAGCGGGAAGCCGAGGTGCGCCGAGACGCGTTCGGCGAGGTCCAGGATGCGCCGGGTGTTCTCCACGACGGTGTCCTCGCCGAGGATGCGCGTGCCCAGGTAGACCTGGACACCCATCAGGCGTACGGCCGGGTAGCGGGAGGCGAGCTGCGGGCCCTCGGCGAGCAGCTGCTCCTCGTCGATGCCGAACTGGCGGGGCTTGCCGCCCATCGTCAGGCCCGAGCCCTTGACGGAGAAGGACGGGTTGACGCGCAGCGCGACCCGGGCGGTGACGAACTTCTCCCGTGCCACCTCGTCGATGAGGGCGAGCTCGTCGAGGGACTCGCACACGATCGCGTGGATGTCCTCGTCGAGGCAGGCGGCCAGCTCGGTACGGGACTTGCCGGGGCCGAGGAAGATGATGTCGTGCGGGGCGACGCCGGCGCGGCGGGCCGTGACCAGCTCGGTCAGCGAGGACACCTCGGCGCGGGCGCCGCAGCGGTGCAGCAGCGCGCAGACGGAGACGTTCGGGTTGGCCTTCAGCGAGTAGAAGACCTCCAGCGCCGGGTGCAGGCGCCCGCGCAGGCCCTGGAAGCGGGTGGTGATCTCCGCACCGTCGTACAGGTAGAGGGGCGTGCCGTACTGCTCGGCGAGTTCGGTGATGCGAAGGCCCTGCACCTCGTAGGCGAGGCTCACGTTCAGCTCCGATCCGTGCGGGCCGCGAGGCGGCGGGTGATGTCGGTGTCGAGGGCGGCCACCTCGGCGTCGGAGGCGGCCACCAGGACGCCGTAGAGCCGGCCCTCGAAACCGTCGGCGCCGGCGTCGGCAGCGGCGGCGTTCACCGTGGCGTAGTTGTTGACGAACAGGCCGCGCGGGCGCGGGCCGCGCTCGGTCAGCAGCAGCCCGTCGAGGACCTCGCGCAGCTCGGCGAAGGGCAGCGGCCGGGTGAGACGTACGGTGAAGTGGCGGGCGACGGCGACCTCTTCGGGTCCGGCGAGGCCCTCGTGGACGACGCTCTGGTACGTCGACATGTTGTTGCGGGCGTTGATCTCCACGACCGGGTAGAGACCGTCGTCCGGGTCGATCATGGCGTCGACGCCGGCCACCCCGAAGTAGCCGTCGGCGGCGAGGCGTTCGCCCAGCAGGTCGGCGGTGGCGGCGATCTCGGCGACCTGGCGTTCGGTGAGCCGGGCGGGCATGCGGTGGCCCTTGTGGACGCCGTTCTCGGTGAGCAGTTCCTTGACGAAGTCGAAGTGCACGGAGCCGTCCCGGCCCACCGTGAACTGGTAGTTGAGGTCGGCCCGCTTGGCGACCCACTCCTCGATGACCAGCGCGGTGCGCACCGTGCCGCCCTCGCCCGCGGCGCGCTCGGCCTGCGTGAGGGCCATCCGGTGCAGCCGCGCGAGCCGCTTGTCGCTGTCGAGGACGACGATGCCCTTGCCGGACACCCCGAAGGCGTCCTTGACGACGACCTTGCGGCCGGCGGCGAGCAGCTCACCCGCCGCTGCGACGGCTTCCGCCAGCTCGTCCGGCGTCTCGCAGGCCCACCCCCGTGCCTGCCGGATGCCCAGTTCGTCGGCGAGGCGGCGGCTGTAGACCTTGCTGTTGACCCGCTTGCAGGTGGCGGCGTCCGGCGCGGCGAGCGCCAGACCCGTGCGCTCGGCCAGCTCCTCCTCCACGGTGGAGATGCCGTGCGCGGTCAGCCGGGCACCGCCGGCGGCCAGCGCGGACAAGGTGCGCAGCAGCTCCGGGTCGGCGAGGGCGTCCTCGCTGACGGTGCGGCGCGGGTCCTGCCCGGCCACCACGTGCACCGTGGGCAGGGCGAGCCCGAGGCCCTCCAGGTAGGCGCGGTAGCCGTCGTCGAGGGGGGTCTTGAGGACGACGTGGTCGTCCTTGCCGCCGAGCAGCAGCGCGAACTCGTCCATGCGGTTGACGACGGCGCTGCCGGCGTGCGCGCCGACCCGGGGCAGCGCGGGTTCACCGAGCGCCCACTGGTTCTCGACCTCGAAGTTGCCCAGGAACACCAGGGGGGTGTCGGCGGCCGGTGTGATCGCGCGCTTCAGGCGCCTGGTGAAGCCGGAGGGCGGTGGTTGCATCTGTGTCGACCTCGTCATTCTCATGTGGTGGTCAGTGCTCGAGGACCATCGCCGCGAAGGTCGCCCCGAGCCCCACGCTGGTCATCAGGTAGCGGTCGCCGGGGCGCAGCCGGCCCAGCTCCGTGGCCCGCTGGAGGTTGATGAAGGGGTCCGCGCAGAAGCAGTGCCCGGTATGCGCCACCAGGTCCAGGAAGACCTTCTCCAGGGGCAGCCCGAGCGCCTTGCAGACGCCGATCCACGACAGCCGGTTGACGTTGTGCGGCAGCACCAGCGCCAGCTCGTCCAGCCTGCAGCCCGCCTCGTCCAGGGCGGCGCCGATCACCTCGGTCAGGCCGGGCCCGTACAGGTCCTGGAAGTCCTTGGCGGCGGCCTCGCCCATGATGAAGTCGGTGCCGAACCGGGTGTGGGTGCGGGCGGCGTAGCCGAGCATCCGGTCGCGGCCGGAGCGGTCGGCGCTGACCAGGAACGCGGCGGTGCCCTCTCCCATCACCGTGACGTCCGGGATGGACTGCGTCTTGCCGGTGCCGGTCTTCTCGCCGGTGAGGACGAGGGCGAGGGCGTCCGGGTCGGGGTCGGCGGCGAGCAGGGTGCCCGCCATGTCGAGGGCGAGCAGGCCCGAGGCGCAGGCGTGGTGCGAGACCACGAACCCGCTCGCGTGCTCCAGGCCCAGCTCGGCCTGGAGCGGTGCGAGGGACGTCAGCGGATAGGGCAGCGGCGAGGGCATGGTCCGCGCCTGGAGGACGTACTTCACGCGCTGTTCCTGACCGCGCAGCTCGGCGAGCTTGGCGGTGGCGCGCAACAGCAGCTCGGTCTCGCGGGCCTCCGGGGCACGGCAGACCTCGGACAGGCCGTAGAAGCGCTGGTAGCGCCTCAACTGCACGTCGGTCAGCCCGAGTTCGTGCTGGAACCGGGCGATGGGAATGGTGTCGGGCAGACTGCTGGAGACCGCGACGATGGACGTCATACCCACAACATTCGCGGCCCCCGCTGACGCCCAGCTGACGCTGCGCTGACCGGGGCGCCCCTCACCGGCGCCGCGGCCTCTTGGGGGCGGCGGTCACTCCCGGGCGGCGGTCACCCCCGGGCAGCCGTCACTCCCGGCCGGTCACTCCCGGGGAGCCGTCACCCCCGGGCAGCGGTCACTCCCGGGCGGCCGTCACCCCCGGGCGGTCACTCCCGGGGAGCCGTCACCCCCGGGCAGCGGTCACTCCCGGGCGGCCGTCACCCCCGGGCGGTCACCCCCGAGCGGCGATCACTCCCGGGAGGCCGTCACCCCCGGGCAACCGTCACCCCACGGGCAACCGTCACCCCCGGACAGCGGTCACCCCCGGGCGGCCGTCACTCCGGGGCAACCGTCACCGGCTCGGCGTCGCGCACCTGGTGGCGGCCTGCCGCCGCCAGCGTCAGCGTCACGGCCAGCGAGGTGGCCGCCGTGGCCGTCATCGCCGTCCCGGGCGAGGTCAGTTGGGCCACCGTGCCCGCGAGGGCCGCGGCGACGCCCTGCATGGTGAGCATCCCGGCGCCGCGCAAGCCGAGGGCGTGGCCCGCGAGTTCGTCGGGGGTGAGGGCCATCAGCCGCTCCTGCTGGGCCAGGGTCGCGCCGAAGCCGACGGAGGCGACGCACACGATCAGCGCGGCCCATGGCAGGCCCGGCCGCAGCGCGAACAGCAGGTACGGCGCGGCCAGCAGCAGAAGAAGCGGGACAGGCAGGCGGGGGCGCAGGGCGGGCGGTACGAGGCGGCCCACGCTCAGATCGCCGACGAACATACCGAGCGCGGCGGCGGAGAACAGGACGCCGGCGGCGCCGGGGTCGTAGGAGACGTAGAGGGATTCGCAGCCGACGATCAGACCGTTGGGGAGCCACATGCCCAGGTAGGTGAGGCGGCGGGGGCGCGAGGACCACAGGAGGGCGTTCGTGCGCCAGGTCGCCGAGACGGACGGGCGGCCCGAGGAGCGCGGCGGGCGGGCCGACAGGCCGAGCCGCAGGACGACGGACGCGGTGGCGTACAGCGCCGCCGACAGCAGCAGACAGGTACGAGGGGACAGCACCGCCAGCAGCGCGCCGCCCGTCGCGAAGCCGACGACCTGCACCAGCCCGAAGACCATGTTGAACACCGAGCGGCCCAGCACGAAGCCGTCCTTGGGCAGGATCTCGTTCAGCAGACCCCCGGTCACTCCCCCGCCCAGCGAGGCGATCAGGCCCTGGAGGAAGACGACGCCGAAGACCGCCCCGACCGGCAGCCCTGGCAGCGCAAGCACCGCGGTGCAGCCGGCGAAGGCGAGGCTGATGCTGCTCAGCGCGGCTCGCGGGGGCAGCCGGTCGGCGCCCGACAGGAGGAAGGTCGCCCCGAGCATCTGCGCGAGCTGCGGCCCGAACATGCTCACCGCCGACAGCAGCGGCGAGTCCGTGGCCCGGTAGACCAGCGTGGCGAGCGCCAGCCCGCCGATCGTCAGGGCGGCGCCCTGGGCCGCGGAGGCGAGGAAGAACGGGGTGAACTCGGGAGTGCGGAAAAGCTCGCGGTAGCTGCGCATGCGCGGAGTCTGCGGGGGTGTCCGCGCAGGTCGTATTGTTTCGCGCTGACGCGAAACACCGGGGGCGAGCATGGGATGGTGGCAGCTCAACGCGGACACCCTGGCCCGCAGCCGTTTCGTCCTCTCCCCCTTCGCCGAGACCTTCGCGAGCCTGAAGCTGCTGCACTCGGGCACCCCCGCGCACCCCGGCGAGCGGGACTGGCTCCGCGCTCACCTGCCCGCCTACCGCGCCCGCCTCGCCGCCGACCCCACGACCGCACAGCTGGTGCGCGCCGCGCTCGGCCGGGCGTGGATCGCCGACTTCATCGCCCCCACCCCCAAGGACGGGGAGACCTTCGAGGAGGTCGTCGCCCGGGTCCGTTCGGCCGACCCCGCCGCGGCGCGCGCCGACCTCACCGTCTCCCTCGCCGGCCCCCTGCCCGCCGCACTGCACCGCGACGACCTTCCCGACCGTGCCGCCGCGCTCCTCGAACACGTCTGGACCCGGGCGGTACGGCCGTACTGGGACCGCCGCCGACGGATCCTGGAGGCGGACGTCGCCGCCCGGACCGCGCAGGTGAGCCAGGGCGGCTGGGCTGCGGTGCTCGACTCCCTGCGACCGGGCCGGACCCGCTGGCTCGGCGACAACCGCCTCCAGGTGAACCTCAGCGAGTACCCGCCCCGCGAGATCTCCGGCGCCGAGCTCGTCTTCATGCCGGTCACCCCGAAGACCGGCTGGGTCTCCTGGGAGGAGCCCGACCGCTACGCCCTGGTCTACGCCTGCACGGGCGCCCTCACGGACCCCGGCGCCCGCACGGTCCCGGCCGGCCTGAGCGCCCTGCTGGGACAGACCCGCGCCACCGTCCTCGTACTCCTCGGCTCCCCGATGAGCACCAGCCAGCTCGTCGCCGTGACCGGCCAGGCACTCGGCTCGGTCGGCCGCCACCTGCGGATCCTGCTGGACGCGGGACTGGTGGAGCGCAGGCGGACAGGACGATCGGTGCTGTATTCGCGCACCATGTCCGGAAACGTGCTGGTGGCCGCGCCCCTTCAGGGGCGCGGGGAACCGCGCGACCAGCCCCCTCCGGCCGGCGGCGTTCCATCGGCGTCACCCACCGGAGTTAGCATCCGCCTCATGACGACTGCAGACACCAACGAAAACTCCCCCCTCGACGTCGACATCGACGCCCTCACCGGCGGCACCGCCGACCTCGCCCAGTACGCCGGCCAGGCCGTCCTCATCGTGAACGTGGCGTCCAAGTGCGGCCTCACCCCCCAGTACAACGGCCTGGAGAAGCTCCAGGAGCGCTACGCGGAGCGCGGCTTCACCGTGCTCGGGGTGCCCTGCAACCAGTTCATGGGCCAGGAGCCCGGCACCGCCGACGAGATCGCGGAGTTCTGCTCGGCGACGTACGGCGTGACCTTCCCGATGACCGAGAAGGTCGAGGTGAACGGAGAGGGCCGGCACGCGCTGTACGAGCGCCTCGTGGGCTTCGCCGACGCCGAGGGGCACACCGGCGACATCCGCTGGAACTTCGAGAAGTTCCTGATCGGCCGCGACGGCACCGTCGTCGCCCGCTTCTCGCCGCAGACCGAGCCGGAGGCCGCCGAGCTGGTGGCGGCCGTCGAGAGCCAGCTGGCCTGAGCGTCCGTTGACCTTGCCCCTGGGGCAGGGTCGAGCCTCCTTGTCACCGGGCGGATCAGCCGCCCGGTGACGGAGGATGAGGCCGTGGACGACGAACTGCTCACCATCGGCGCGTTCGCCGCGCGGGCCCGGCTGTCGGCCAAGGCCCTGCGGCTCTACGACCGCCTGGGGCTGCTGGCGCCCGCACAGGTCGACGAGGCCAGCGGCTACCGCTACTACCGCGCCGAGCAGGTCGAGCGGGCCCGTCTGGTGGCGCTGCTGCGCCGGCTGGACATGCCGCTCGCCCGGGTCGCGGAGGTCGTGGAGGCCCCGGACGGGGCCGCGGCCGCCGACCGGCTCGCCGCGTACTGGGCGGACGTGGAGGCCCGGACGGCAGGACAGCGGACCCTCGCCGAGTACCTCCGTGGACGGCTGTCGGGGAGGAGCTCCGAGATGTACGGCAAGTTCGTGGTCGAGACGGTGGACGTGCCCGAGCAGGTGGTGATCAGCGAGGCCCGGCATGTGCTGGCGGGTGAGCTGCCGGCCTGGATCGGGGCGTCGCTGGGCCGGCTGGAGGCGGCGGCGCGCGAGTGCGGCGGTGTCACGGCCCCGCCGTTCGTGGTCTACCACTCCGAGGTGTCGATGGAGAGCGACGGCCCGGCCGAGTCGTGCGTGCCGGTCGCCGACGAGGCGGCGGCGCGGGCGTGGGCCGAGCGGCACGGCCGTACCTGGGAGACGAAGGTGAGCGTGCGGCCCGCTCAGCGGCTGGCGTACACCCGGATCACCAAGGCCCAGGTGGCGCATCCGCAGATCCTCGCCGCCTTCGAGGCGGTGGAGGAGTGGATCGAGGGCGAGGGCCTGGAACAGGCGGGCCCGTGCCGTGAGGTCTACTTCGCGGACTGGGACGCGGCGGGGGCACAGGATCCGGTGTGCGACGTGGCGTTCCCGGTGAAGTGATCCCGGGGCCGGTGAAGGCCGGCCCACCGGGACACAGCCGAGCCCTCTCGGCAAGGACGGCGAGCTGGTCGAGAGGGCTCTTGTGATGCTTGTGCAGTTGTCGGTCGACGGTCGGTGGAAGGTGCGGGTTCAGACAGCCCCGCCCCTTACGCCTTGACCGACGCCACGAAGGTGTTCCACGCGGTCGCGGGGAACGCCAGGACGGGGCCCTCGGGCACCTTGGAGTCCCGCACCGCCATGGCCGCTACGACCGGCGACTTGACCTCGACGCACGCGCCGTTACCTGTCGAGTACGAGGACTTGGTCCACGTGACCGTGGCACCCTGACGAATTGCCATGTTCGCTCCGAATTACCAGATGTTGAGTTGCTGTCACCGTCCTGCGCGTCCGGACCGGATCCCGCAGGACGATTCACGCCAACGTTGTTGCTCGGTGGCGTGATCGACGCTACTCGCCAACATCGGCTGACGAAGCGACTATTCACTCGGGTGGGTGGCATATTCCATGGGAGTCTTCCATCCCGGCCGGGAGACGGTGTACCGTACGGCTCTTCTCCGTTCGGGACGGGTTTTTCAGCGCGCGTACTCCTTGGCGATGTCCGCGATGAACTGCCGTGACTGGTCCACGTTCAGGGCCTGCGCCCGCAGGTGCTCGTACATCACGCTGTACTTCTGGACGTCGTTCGCCTTCTCCAGGTACAGGTCGCTGGTGACGCCCTCGATGTAGACGACGCTGGAGTCGGCCGCGTCCGGGAACTCCAGGATCGCGTACTGCCCGTTGAGGCCCGGGTGCGCTCCCATGTCGAAGGGGATGACCTGCACGGTGACGTGCGGCAGCTGGGACTGCTCGACGAGCTGCTCCAACTGGTCCCGCATCAGCGACCGGTTGCCGACCACGCGGCGCAGGGCGGCCTCGTCCAGGACGGTCCACAGCCGCAGCGGGTTCTCCTCGGTGGAGATTCGTTCCTGTCGGCGCATGCGCACCTGGACCCGCTTCTCGATCTCCGCCTGTGCCGTCTCCGGCAGCGCCCCGGCGATCAGGGCCTCCGCGTACTGCTTGGTCTGCAGCAGCCCCGGGACGACCTGCGGGTCGTACACGCGCAGGCTCGCGGCGTCCGTCTCCAGACCGATGTAGACGCTGTAGGGGATGTCGCCGAAGGAGTGCCACCACCCTTGCTGGCGCGAATCCTTGGCCATCTGCATCAGGGAGTCCACGATCCGGTGGTCCTCCACCTCGTAGACCCCGCACAGGTCGCGGACGTCGCGCTGGCTGATACTGCGCCGCCCGTTCTCCAGCCGGCTGATCTTCGACTGCGACACCAGCAGCCGCTCGGCCACTTCCTCGGCGGTCATGCCCTTGAGCTCGCGGAGCCGGCGCAGCTCCTGGCCCAGCCGGCGTCGCCTGACGGTGGGATTGACATTGGACGCCACGGGACGTGCACCTCCGGCTGCCTGCCTGTGATGGCCACTTTGTGTATCTGCTGTTGAGCAGACTGCCACCAAGGTGCTTACTACCGCTGGGAAACGGTGGATATGCGCTGGATACACGCCAGTTCGCCAGGATCCCCGCACATGCGGCCGCGCGGGGCGGCGGGACCGTGGTCCGCCGTCCGGAAGTACGGACGTGCGGACGCAGACCCCGTCGCCCCGCGCGGACCAGCGGCTCCCGTACCGGTCTTGGGGACTGCGGTGCGGCGCTGCACGTGGCGTGCGTGGTGTACGGGTCGTGCCGGTGGTGCGGGTGGAACAGGTGGTGCGCGTGCCGGATCAGGCGGTGCGTGCGCCGGATCCGGTGATGCGGGTCGTGGGACTGCGGCTCAGTGGGCCACGACACGCGCCATGGATCCGCGGCGCGGCTGCACCGGAACGCCACGAGCGGGTTCCGCCGCGGCCCTGCCTCCGGGGGCGGCCGGCCGGCCGGCCGGGGCAGCCGGGTTGCGACGCGGCTGGGCAGCCGCGCCGTTCTGGACGTCCATCACCGCGTGCGCGACGAGACCGCCCATCGGGTCGTGCCTGATCAGATCCCGCAGCCGGGACCGTGAGGACCTGCCCTCATTACCCGGATACAGGTGCTTGCCGAGGCCGACCGCGTGCGCCAGGGCGGCGAGCGCCGCGGTCCGCGGGTCCGGCGGTACGCCGGTGCGGATCGCGGAATCCAGCCGGGCCCTGATCTCCCGGCTGATGTCGGTGTCCGTCGCCTGGTAGCGAGTCGTCGGCAGCACTCCGCACATCTGGCCCGGCACGGCGGCGACCATGCCGCACCTCTCCAGATGCGAGAGATAGGTCTGGCGCAACCCCAGCCGGGGCCCGCCGATCCAGTGGACGGCACGCACGGGAGCGCCACGCCTTCGCAGCAACTCCAACGCGCAGTCCAGTGTCGGATCTCCAGTCGGCCGTGGTGCCACCACGGCGATACGATCCCCGTCTGGGGCTATCCGTCCGGCCAGCGCCAGCTCCACTAGCTGTGCTCCGGCCAGACCGAGGTCGAGCGACTGCGGCTGTGCGGTGGTACCCGTGGCCGGGTCCAGCGCCAGCAGCAGAAGCTCCTCCGGAAGTGTTCTGCGGCTCCTGCCCATCCATGCCTCCCCGCGTGGATGAAAGACAGGGTGACCCCTCTCACATTGGTCTGTCGAGGGTGCGTGACCTGTTTGTGAGGGAACCGGTAGCTATGTCGTTCTCGTCTACCGCGTCAGTGGGGGGTCGCGCACAGGACACTGGTACATGGTTCGGGCAGCGGCACGGGGGTCGCACGGTCACAGTGTCCGGGCGACGGCTCACGGTTCGGCAGACGCACGGTGGGCGTGCGGCGGCACATGGAGGAGGCATCGGTGGCGGGCGAGTCCCCCGACAGGTCGAAGCAGCGCGAGTCGTCGGCAGAACCGACGTCGGGGAGCGCGATTCCGGTTCCCGAGTCCAGGCCCGAACCGGAGGGCGGCGCGGAGAAGCGCGACCCGCGCCTCGCGGTGGCCCGGGAGTCCACGTCCCCGCAGAAGCCGGCGTCCCGCGGCGGCGTGGACACGGCGACGCGGGTGCTGTCCCGTCGCGAACTGGAGGCGGTACGGGCCGAGCTGGAGTCCGAGGGCGCGGAGAAGTCCGAGGGCGCCGAGGACTCGGCTGACGGCGGGACGGCGAAGGACGGCGACGCCGCGGGCGCCGAGGGCACGAAGGCGGAATCCCCGGAGGCTGAGCAGCCGAACGCCGGGGCCGCGGACGCGGACGCCACGGACGCCGAGGCCGCGGACGCGGATGCCGGCGGCGCCGAGGGCACGGACGCCGAGGACGCGCGAGCCGAGGACGCGGAGCCCGAGGACGCCGTGCCGGCGGACGCCGGCGGTGACGCCGGGTCCGGGTCGAGCGACGACCGGCTGAAGGCCGCCGTCGCGGCCTGGGTGGCCACCTCGGACGGCGACGGCAAGGGCACGACGCCGGACGCGGACGACGCCGCCGAGGGTGCCGACGGCGATGTCGAGACGGACACCTCCGCGGCTCCCGACGCCGACGACGCCTCCACGACCGCCGGGGACGGCCCGGCCGAGACTCCTGAGGCGTCCGAGACCCCTGAGGCCGCTGAGGCGCCCGACGGGGCCGGCAAGGACGCTCCTGCCGCCTCCGAGGGCTCCCCCGAGGACGCAGCCTCGCGGGACCCCCGCAAGGCCGCCGCCGCGCGTACCTCCGCCGCAGCCCCCGAGGACGCTGTTCCCGGCAAGGACGCCAAGCCCGGGGACGCCGAGGCCAGCACGCCCGCCGACTCCGGTCGGCCCGAGGACGCCGAGGCCGGCGCGCCCGCCGACTCCGGTCGGCCCGAGGGGGACGGCGAGACCGGCAAGGCCGTCGATCAGCCGACCGCGATCTTCAAGGCCGTACGGCCTCCCAGGCCCTCCGTCGATCAGCCGACCACCATGCTGAAGGCGCCCAGGCCCGGGACTCCCGGGCCCGAGGCACCGGAGCCCGAGGCGCCCGCCGAGCGGACCAGCAAGTTCGTCGCGCTCAAGCCGGACATCCGGCCGCAGGCCCCGAAGCCGCCGGTCGCCCCGGACGCGCCGAAGCCGTCGGCCACCCCGGACGTCACCACCGCCGTCCCGCAGGTCGGTCCCGAGCGGACCACCCAGCAGCCGCTGCCGCCGAAGCCGCCGCTCGATCTGCTGGCCGAGCTGACGAACACCCCGCCGCCGCCGGACACCGCGGTGCGGACGGCCATCCGGCGGGTCAAGATCTGGACGCCGCTGGTCATCCTGCTCGCGATCGTGTTCGCGGTCGTCCAGTCGGTGCGCCCGCTCCCGGCCCCCACCCTGGAGCTGACCGCGCAGGACACCTACACCTTCGACGGCAGCAAGATCGACATCCCGTGGCCCGCCGACGGCCAGGCCGCGCTGGACGTCGACGGCATCGGCACCTTCGGCTCCTCCGGCGACCAGAAGCCCGTTCCGATCGCCAGTGTCGCCAAGGTCATGACCGCGTACCTCGTCCTGCGCGACCGTCCCCTCAAGAGCGGCGACGAGGGCCCGAAGATCAAGATCGACCAGCTCGCCGAGGACCAGTCGAACGCGGGCCAGGAGTCGACCGTCGACGTCACCGCCGGCGACGAGATCACCCAGCGCGAGGCGCTGGAGAGCATCCTGATCGCATCCGCGAACAACGTGGCCCGACTGCTGGCCCGCTGGGACGCCGGCTCGGAGAAGGCGTTCGTGGCGAAGATGAACGCCGCCGCCGAGGACCTCGGCATGACCAACACGACGTACACCGACCCCTCCGGCCTGAACGACACCACCGTCAGCACGGCCGTGGACCAGGTGAAGCTGGCGAAGGCGGCGATGAAGTTCCCCGCCTTCCGTGAGGTCGCCGCGATGATGTCGTACGACGACTACAAGGGGACCAACCACTCCAACTGGAACCAGCTGGTCGGCAGGAACAACGTCGTCGGCATCAAGACCGGCACCACCACCTCCGCCCTCGGCAACCTCGTGTTCGCCGCGAAGAAGGAGGTCGGCGGCGAGACCCGCACCATCGTCGGCGCCGTCGTCCGCCAGCCCGCCGGCGGTCCGGAGAACACCATCCTGAGCGCCGCGCTGGACGGCGGCGACAAGCTCATCCGTGCCGCGCAGGGCGCGCTGGAGTCGGCCACGATCCTGAAGAAGGGCGACGTCGTCGGGTACGTCGACGACGGTCTCGGCGGTCGCACCGAGGTCGTCGCGACCAAGGACGTCAAGGCGGTCGGCTGGTCGGGCCTGAAGGTGAAGCTGACCTTCGCGCCCGACGAGGTGCCGCACACCGCGAAGGCCGGCACCCAGGTGGGCACCCTCACCGTGGGCGACGGCAGCAGCGGCGCCGTCAAGATCCCGGTCGCTCTCCGGACGGAGCTGGCCGAGCCGGGCTTCACGGACAAGCTGACCCGTATCGCCTGACCTTCGGGCATCCGAAGGGACACTCGCGCAGCCCGCCGACGGCGCTCGTCGGCGGGCTGCGTGCTAGCGTCACGAAACGGGCAGGTCGTCGCTCACAGGGCGCGGCCGGAGAACCTTCAGGGTCTGGGCCGACAACACGCGGCAAACGGGACGCGGCCGGAACAGAAGACGGGACAGCACGGGGAGTGCCTCAGACGTGGCCACTGCGGAGCCGACACGCGCCGACGACGCCGATCCGGGACCGGGAGCCGGTCCGCGAATACGCGTACCCGCGCCCCGCACGGAAGAGGGCCACAGCCGTAGGGAACAGAGACCTCCGTCACGGCTGACCGCCGCCGTCACCGCCCTGCGCGAGCGTCTGCTGCGTCACCCGGTGCTGTCGATCACGACCCTGGCCGGGCTTCTTCACGTCATCTGGTTCTTCACGTTCGCGAACAGCGGTGGCGATCTCGCGGCCCAGGACGCCTGGGCCGAGTTCGTCGGCCGGCACCCGGACTCGGCCTACAACCTGGCCTGGTACGGCGGTATGCACCCGGTGTCCTACAGCGTGGTGTCGCCGTACCTGATGTCGGTCCTCGGCGTCCGCACGACGATGATGATCGCGGGGACCATCTCCGCGGGCCTGCTGACGCTGGTCCTGCTGCGCAGCCGGTCGGTGCGCAATCCACTGTGGGCAGCGTTCGCCGGGGTCTTCGGGCTGATCGCCAACGCGATCTCCGGGCGGGTGACCTTCGGGCTGGGCACGATGTTCGCGCTGGGCGCGGTCGCCGTCGTGTTCTGCTGGCCGTACCGCTGGCGCTACAAACGCTGGGCGAAGGCGCTGTGCGCGGCTCCGCTGGCCGCGCTCGCCACCATGGCGTCGCCGGTCGCGGGGCTGTTCGTCGGCTTCGTGGCGGTGGCGCTGTTCCTCCAGAAGCGCCGGCCGGGCGCCTGGGCGCTGGGCATCGCGCCGACGGCGGTGGTCGCCGCGTCGGCCTGGCTGTTCCCCTTCTCCGGCACCCAGCCGATGGTGATCGGGTCGGTGCTGCTGCCGCTGCTGTGCGCCGTCGTGACCTTCGTGATCGTGCCCGAGGAGTGGAAGACGGTCCGGCTGGTGTCGGCGGTCTACGGCCTCTCGGTCGTGCTCGTCTGGGTGGTCAGCTCGCAGATCGGCTCCAACATCACGCGCCTGGCGATGCTGTTCGCCGGGACGGCGCTGGTGGCCGCGCTGCCGTACACGGTGCCCCGCTCGCGCAAGTGGTACACGGGCGTACTGGCCCTGCTCACCTTCGTCGGCTGGATCGGCTACAAGACGGTCGACGACGTCATCCACGCCGCCCCGGCCGCGTCCTGGGCGCGCGAGCTGGCGCCGCTGGTCAACGAGCTCCAGGAGGTCGGCGCCGAGAAGGGCCGTGTCGAGGTGGTCCCGGCCCGCTCCCACCGGGAGGCCTCCGCGCTGGCGCCGTACGTCAACCTGGCCCGCGGCTGGAACCGCCAGGCCGACATGGAACGCAACCCGCTGTTCTACGACGACACCCTCAACTCCGCGAACTACCGCGAGTGGCTCCAGCGCTGGGCCGTGCACTTCGTGGTGCTGCCCAAGGACGAGCCGGACGCCTCGGGCGCGGAACGCGAGCGGGAGCTGGTGCAGCGCGGCCTGCCGTATCTGAAGCAGGTGTGGGGCGACGCCAACTGGCAGCTGTTCCAGGTGACCGCCCCCGCGCCGTTCGCCGAGCCGAACGCCGTCGTCGAGCGGGCCGAGCAGGGCGAGATGACGATGCGGGTGAGCAAGCCGGGCCGGGTCCTGATCCGCATCCCCTACTCGCCGTGGCTGAGCATCGTCGACGCCGACGGCAAGAAGCTCGACCCGCCGAAGGAGACCGAGGAGTCCCAGGACCGCCCCGACGGCGAGCCGAAGACGTACGACAACGTCAACGGCTGCCTGACGGAGACGGAGGAGGACGCGCAGGGCGACAAGTGGACGACCCTGGTCGCTCCCCGGGCGGGCGAGTACCGCCTGGCGGCGCCGTACGACGTCCCGCGCGGCACCCCTTGCCCGGAGGAGTTGCGCTGACCGCCGCTCGCAGGCGGTCCTGCGGTTCGCCTGCCACGCGAGGCGGCACCCGTCACACCTTCGGCACCTCCCGCACGCACCACGGCGGCTACCGTTCAGCGGAGACGAGCAGGCACCCCTCTCCCCATCTGATGCTTCGTCAGCTAAACCGGACCCATGGCAGACGACACGACACACCCGGACGAGACCCGCAGCCGCCTGTACGCCGAACTGGCCGCCGTCGGGCCCTACGGAGCCGACCTCGGGCACGCGCTCATCACCATGGTCGAGCCACACCCCGGCCGGGAGCGCGAATACAATCGCTGGTACGAAGACGACCACTTCATCGCCGGCGCGATGGCCATGCCGTGGATGTACGCCGGGCGCCGCTGGGTCGCCACGCGGGACCTGCAGCGACTGCGCTACCCACGGACATCCGCCGTCGCCCAGCCGGTGACGGCCGGCTGCTACATCTCCGTCTACTGGATGACCGCCGGCCGGTACGCCGACCACATGCGGTGGACCGTCGGCATCAACAAACGCCTCAACCGCGACCACCGGGTCTTCCAGGACCGCACGCACGTCTTCACGGCCTTCCAGGACCATGTGGCGACCGTCTATCGCGACGGCGACCAGGGTCCACGCGCCGTCCACGCCCTCGACCATCCCTACGCCGGACTCGTGGTCCAGGTCATCGACGCCGGCTCCCCGGCCGGGCGTGGGGACCTGCTCGCCTGGCTCCGCGACGACCACCTTCCGAAACGGCTGGCGGGCTCGCCCGCGGCCATGGTGACTCTCTTCACGCCGACACCCCTGCCCCTGGACCGCATGACCTACGTCAAACAGGTCGAGGGGGTGGGAACCCGGCTGACCCTGCTGTGGTTCCTCCAGCACGACCCCCGCGACAGCTGGCACGAGCACTTCGCCGACCTGGACACGGCGGTGGCGGCTTCGGGGCTGGGCGATGTGCAGTTCGTCGCGCCGTTCATCCCCACGGTGCCCGGGACGGACCGATACGTGGACGAGTTGCGGTGAGCCCTCCGGGGCCGCCCGGGCGCACCCGCGCCTCATCGGGGCTGCTGGTGACACACGCGCGCCGAGACGGTGCGCCGAGGGATCCTCGGCCGGGTTGTTGCGCCTTGTGCCGCGGGCAAGAAGGTCCGCCACAACAAGGGCGCCTCCCTCCCCGGCCCCGGACCCCCACAGTCTGACGTCGCGTCAGTCAATGCGCCACAGCCGGGAAGGCCACGACGCCTCGGGGCCGCCCGGCCGCCGCCGACAGGGTGATGTCGCAGTACCGGCTCACCCGGCCCCGGCGTGTGCGGGACCGGCGGCCTGAGCGACCTTGACGAACATGTCGGCATGCTCATCGGCTGGTGCAGGTATGCGAGACCCTCAGTCGTACCCCGACGGGCACGTCGACGGCCGGTGAACCGCAGCAAGGCGGCTGTGAGCGACGCATTGATCAGCGAACCAGCCGTGCCCGGGCCGGCGGTTCGGTGCACCGACGGCCGTGACGGGGTGCCGATGCCGCGCGGGCCGATCGGCACGGTGCGCTGCGGTGCGCCGCAGCCTCGGAAGGTACGCCGGCGAGGGTCACGCCGTGGGCAGCGACCGGGCCGGCGCCCCCGAACACTCCGGCGGGAACGGGTACCCCTTCCCGCCCACCGCGCCGAACTGCGCGCCTCGCCCTTGCGAGCAGCCGCCACGACCACCCGCCCGCCCTGTGTCCGCCGGCCCCTCCCGGGGCGGGCGGCACGGCCCGCCACCGCTGCCGGCATCGCCGCACGAGGCAGCGACGCCCCCGCGGCGGAAACGCCCACGGACCCACCCGCCGAGGCCAGGGCCGGCAGGGTGGCCGAACGCTCCCGCATCGACGTGTGCACCGCGCACGCCGCCCCCGCCCGAAACACCAGGAGCCAGGCCCTGATGACCAAGACCCTCGTCACCGTCTTCGGCGCCGCCATGCTCGCCGCCGGCGCGGTACTGGTCAAGCACCACTACTGGCCCATGGAACCGGACCACGAACCGCGCGAGGAAGTGGCCGAGTACATCGCCATGATGGTCAGTGTGCTCTACGCCCTGGTCCTGGGCCTCTCCCTGGCAGCCGTCCAGGGGATCCAGAGCAGCGCCGGGGCTCATGCCGAGGCCGAGGCAGGCGCGGCACACCAGATCCTGCTGCTCGCCGAAGGACTGCCTCCCGCGCAGGCCGAGCGGACCCGCCTCGGCGTCGACGCGTACGTGCGCCACGTCGTGTCCGTCGAATGGCCCGCCATGGCGCAGGGCACACTGGACGGCGGCCGGGGCTGGGACCTGGTGGACCGGCTCCGGACCGCCATGCAGGTTCCGGACACCGCCACCGCGGCCGAGCAGGTCACCGGTATGGAGACGCTCGCCCAGCTCAGCACGCTCAGCAGAGCCCGGCGCGGGCGCGAGGCCGACGTGGGCGCAAGTCTGTCGCCCGTGCTGTGGTTCGGACTGATCGTGGGCGGCGTGCTCACCATGGCGTTCATCTTCGTGTTCGGAATCGGCCGGAGTTTCACTCACGTGGCGATGGTGATGGGACTGAGCGTGCTGATCACCCTCACCGTGCTGCTCGTCCACCATCTCAACACGCCCTTCAGCGGCTTGTTCGCGGTGGACGAGACCCCCTTCATACGCTACTTCCCGTTCCCTTGAACTCACCCGTGCGGCACGGCGGCCGCCGTGCCTCGGACGGCCCAGTTCGGCATGACAAGCCGCAACACCGCTCATAGCCTTGCCCATTAATGCTGCATAAACGTGCTTTGCGGCGAATGTTTTGCATGCCGACGCACCGGACGGTTTGAAGGGAATACGGATGGTGAGTGCCGATGGCACCGATCTGACGTTCCGTCCGGGAACAGATTTCTCGTCTCCGTCACCGTCTCCGAAACGGAGAAAGCCGCGCGGACGCTGCACCGCCGCGGCCACGATGTGCGGCCTGCTGGGCCTGACAGGAGGTGTGGCGGCCCTCCTCGCCTGGCGTGCCGACGGCAGAGCGGCCGTCGGCTCACCCCTCTTCGGGACCGCGGTGATCTGCGGTGTGATCGCGGGTTTCTGCGTTTCCCTGCTGGTCACCCGCCCCTGGGAGTTCACCGTCCGCAAGGTGTGGTTGACCAGCGTGGCCTTCACCCTGGTGTGCGTGACCGGGATGACCGTCTGCTGGGCGGCCATCCTCCGCGACGGGGGCGGGAACCTCGCCGCCGGGCGGACCATGCGCGACGAGGGGGATGTGCAGCAGTACCTCGAGGGAGCGATACCACAAGGACGGTCTCCGGTCATGATCCGCACCGGCCTGTACGTGGAGTCCTTAGAATTCACCAGCGCCAGCAACGTGGCAGTGACGGGGTATGTGTGGCAGCGGTATCCCGAAGGGTTCCCCAAGGACGTCACCAAGGGTGTCGTCTTCCCGGAGGCCGACAACGCCTACCTGAGATACCGCGACATCGCCTACGACAAGACGGCGGCGGACGGGACACGGACCATCGGCTGGTACTTCACCACGACCTTCCGGCAGCGGTTCGACTACCACACCTACCCTTTCGACCGTCAGAACGTCTGGCTGCGGATGTGGCAGCCGGACTTCGACAAGGACGCCGTCCTCGTCCCGGACCTCTCCTCCTACCCTCCCTGGACGGACAAGCGCATACTGGGCGTCGACGGTCAGATCGTCACGGGTCAATGGCGGCCGATGTACTCGGTCTACAGCTACGCCCGTTACTCCTACCCCACGAGCTACGGCCTGAAGGCGTACGACCGGCCCGTGAGTTACCCGGACCTGTACTTCAACATGGTCTTCGAGCGCAATTTCACCGGCGTGGTCATCGGCGATCTCGTTCCCGCCGGGCTCATCGCTCTGGTGGTGTTCGCCTCGCTGTTCGTCACCAGCCGGGACCAGAAGTTCCAGCTGTACGGCTCCACCACGTTCGCCGTCATGGCCTTTCTGGTGACCATGCTCCTGGTGGTGGTCGTCGACCACAACCAGCTGAGAGCGATCTCGGCGGACGGTTCGGTGATGTATTGGGAGTACGTCTACTTCGGGCTCTACCTGCTGCTGGTCCTGGCGACCGCCAATGGCGTACTGATCGCCCTGGACCGGCCCGGCGCGGTCCTCACCAGAACCGGCTGTCTGCCGGCCAAGGCGCTGTACTGGCCACTGCTGGCCGTGGTCATGCTGACCGGCACCGTCGCGGTGTTCTTCGGGGTGGGCTGGTGACCGGGGCCGGAAAGAGGCGGAGCGGACCGGCCAGGCCACTTCATCCTGATGTTCTTACTCAGGCCGCGGCGTCCGCCAGCTTCGGCACGAGGACCGAGGCGTCCACGGTGCCCAGGCCGGAGGCCAGGTCGTAGCCCCTGGTGGCTTCGAAACCATCGGGACCGTTGTTCCCGACGGTGATGTCGACGACGCCGCCCTTCGGGTCCCGGGCCAGCGCGTACAACGCGTCGTGAATGTCGCCGAGGCGACTGCCCGCCCTCTCGTTGGCGAGCGCGACGAGGGCGGCGAACACGGGCGCGGCCCCGTCGGCGCCGCCGGCCGGCATCCAGCCCGCGCCCTCGGGCAGAAATCCCTGGTAGGTGAGGGTGCCGCCGGAGGCGGAGGCGTCCATGGAGAGGTCACAGGTGCCGCGGGACTCATCAACCACGTCGCTGACCCGATCCTGGTAGTCGGGCCGTGCGAAGATCTTTGAGGTACCGCCTCCGGTGGCACCGGCCCGGTCGCGCCAGACGGTGTCCGGGCCCGTGCGCCGACCCGTGTCGTCCAGGTGCAGCCGGGAGGCGCCGAGCGCGAGCACGCTCGGGTCGGAGGCCGGCCAGGACACGGACCTGACCCGCTCGCCGCCCGGGCCGATGGGCGGGGCGGCGCCGAGGTCGCCCGCTTCGGCCACCAGGGTGGTGCCGCCCGCCACCACGGCCGCCAGCGGGTCACTGAGCTCCTCCAGGTCGTCGGCCGGTTCACCGCTGTTGCCCGCGGCGGTGTACTCCGGGATGCCGAAGCCGATGGAAATCGCGTCCGGGGTGTACCTGTGAACGGACTCGCCGATGCCGTCGAGGATCAGCTCGGCGCCCGCGGCCGCTCCTTCCGCGGCTTCGCGGGCGGACTCTCCCCGGGGCGCCGACCGCGGCGGGCCGGAGGGGGCGAGGACGGTGCGCCGGGCCGCCTCAGGCAGGCCGATCCGGGTGACGACGATCTTGGCATCCGGGGCCATCATGTGCACTGTCTGCACGGCCAGGGTGGTCTCCACGGCCGCTTCGGCCATCGCTTTGTTCTCCGGGTCGAACGGGGCGTCACGCCCGGCCGGATCGTAGGGGTCGACGGCCAGGTCCGGCTTCGGCAGCTTCATCGCCCTGCTGAAGGTCTCCAGATCCCTGTTCAGGGTGTCGGGTACGACCTCCTCGTAGACCACCACTGTGCGGCCCTTGCCCGTCAGCCCGGCCGAATTCAGCTTGTCGATGCCGTACGCGGTGCGCACCAGGTCCGGCGTGTGGCAGGCGGTGCCCAGCCTCGCACGGCACTCCGCGGCCGTCGGCATCCTGCGGAAGGGGCGCGGTGCGGCGGAGGGGGAAGCGGAAGGCGAGGCGGAAGCACGGACGGCATCCGCGACGGCCGGCGCGGCGGCCCGCCCCGTCTCCGGCCCGGCGACGTCGCCGCAGCCCGGGACGGTCACGGTCAGCGTCGCGACCGACGCCGTGGCAAGGAGACACCAGCGTTTGGTGAGCGGGGCAGCCATGCTCCCATCGTGGACACGACCCGTGCACCACGCCCGCTGGACTGGGCTGTTGGAGGGCGGCACGTACACCGTCTGATGCGGCCGGCTCGTCGTGGGTGTGCGGGCCGGCGGGCGGTGAGGATCGCCGGCGGCGCCGTGACACCCGGCAGCCCCGTCCCAGCCGTGCGCCGGCCCGCGTGCGGTCCGGCGGAAGCCTCCGGCATGCCGTGGCCGGTGCCCGGCACGGCGCGGGGGCGTGCCCTCGTGGTGATGCACGAGGTCGTGACGGGCGCACGCGTCGTGGCCCGCACCCCCTCGTGCCCTTCCTTCCTCCCTCGGACGCCCATACTCTGACGCCCCGTCAGATAATGCGCCAGAGTCAGGGAGGTCTCGATGTCACTGCTCACCGGCAAGACCGTCGTCGTCTCGGGAGTGGGAGCCGGGCTGGGCCACCAGGTCGCGGCGGCCGTCGTACGGGACGGCGGGAACGCCGTGCTCGGGGCGCGCACGGAGGCGAACCTGGCGAAGAGCGCCGCCGAGCTCGATCCCGACGGGGCGCACACGGCGTACCGGGCGACCGACATCACCGACGAGGGGCAGTGCGAGGCGCTGGCCGCGCTGGCCCGGGAGCGGTTCGGCGGGATCGACGGCGTGGTACATGTCGCCGCCTGGGACTCCTACTTCGGCGGCCTCCAGGACGCCGACTTCGCCACCTGGCAGTCGGTGATCGACGTCAATCTGCTGGGCTCGCTGCGGATGACCCGCGCCTGTCTGCCGGCACTGAAGGAGGGCGGCGGCTCGGTGGTGTTCATCGGCACCCAGTCCTCGGTGGCCGCCCCGTCCCAGGTGCGCCAGGCCGCCTACGCCGCCTCCAAGGGCGCGCTCACCAGCGCCATGTACTCCCTGGCGCGGGAGCTGGGCCCGCACCGCATCCGGGTCAACACCGTGCTGCCGGGCTGGATGTGGGGGCCGCCGGTGCAGGCGTACGTCCAGTTCACCGCGCACACCGAGGAGGTGCCGCAGGAGGACGTACTGCGGCGGCTGACCGAGCGGATGGCGCTGCCGGACCTGGCCACGGACGGCGATGTCGCCAACGCGGCGGTCTTCCTCGCGTCGGATCTGGCGCGGGCGATCACCGGGCAGTCGCTGCTGGTGAATGCGGGGGAGTTGATGCGCTGAGGTACGGTTTCGACCGTTCGAGTTGTTCAAGTCCGTGAACATAGGTCACCGAGCAGAACGATTTTACCGCCTGTTGACCTTACGTGCGCTTGTCGCGCCCTCGCCAGCACGCCCACCATGGGCGAGCCGTTCACAGGACGGAACCCGGGGAAGGGGTCCCATGAACAGTCTCGACTGGGCCGTGCTCATCGGCTACTTCGGCGTGATGGTCGCGATCGGCGTCTGGTCGCACAAGCGAGTGGACAACGTCAGCGACTTCTTCACCGCGGGCGGGAAAATGCCCTGGTGGCTGTCCGGCATCTCGCACCACATGTCGGGCTACAGCGCGGTGATGTTCACCGGGTACGCGGGCATCGCCTACACCTACGGC
This sequence comes from Streptomyces sp. bgisy027, assembly GCF_057710365.1. NCBI lineage: Bacteria > Bacillati > Actinomycetota > Actinomycetes > Kitasatosporales > Streptomycetaceae > Streptomyces > Streptomyces sp. bgisy027. The sequence continues at coordinate 118,906 of NZ_JBYIVZ010000010.1, read as the reverse complement.
GTCACGTCCTTCGTCACCTGGTCCTTCCCCATCGCGCTCGGCATCGCCATCGGTTCGAAGCTGTTCGCGCCGCGCATCAACCGGCTGCGCTCACGGCTGCATGTGGCCTCCCCGCTGGAGTACCTGAAGAACCGCTACGACCTGAGGACCCAGCAGGCGCTGGCCTGGTCCGGCATGCTGCTGAAGATCGTGGACGTGGGCGCGAAGTGGGCCGCCATCGCCACCCTGCTGTCGGTGTTCACGGGCGTGTCCCTCAACCAGGGCATCCTCATCACCGGCACCATCACGGCCGTCTACTGCACCATCGGCGGCCTCTGGGCGGACGCGCTGACCGAACTCGGCCAGTTCGTCATCCAGTTGCTGGCCGGCGTCGCGATGTTCATCGCGGTCGTCATGGAGCTGAACGACAAGGGCATCGGCTTCCTCGACGCCTGGGACCGGCCGGAGCTCCAGGGCCACGGCGAGCCGCTGGTCGGACCGTACGGAACCGTCTTCCTGCTCGCGTTCCTGTTCATCAAGCTCTTCGAGTACAACGGCGGCATGCTCAACCAGGCCCAGCGGTACATGGCCACGGCCACCCCGCGGGAGGCCGAGCGCTCCGCGCGGCTGTCGGCGGTGCTGTGGCTGGTCTGGCCCGTGGTGCTGTTCTTCCCGATGTGGATGTCGCCGCTGCTGGTCGAGTCGCAGAAGGCGGACGGCTCGGACTCGTACGGCCTGATGACCGAACAACTGCTGCCGCACGGCCTGCTGGGCCTCGTCATCGTCGGCTTCTTCTCGCACACGATGGCCATGTGCTCCTCCGACGCCAACGCGATCGCGGCCGTGTTCACCCGGGACGTGGCGCCGGTGCTGTCGAAGCAGGCGCGGGCGTGGGGCGAGCGGTCCGGTCTGATCGCGGCCCGGGTGACCACGGTGGTCTTCCTCGGCCTGTCGATGGCGGTGGCGACCCAGGTCAACTCCCCCACCTTCAAGGACATCATCACCGTCGTGATCAAGTGGGTCGCCGGTCTCATGGGCCCGATCGCCATCCCGATGATGCTGGGCCTGCTGCGACCGTTCCGCCGCTCCGGCCCCACCGCCGCGCTCACCAGCTGGTCGGTGGGTCTGCTCGCCTTCTGGCTGGTCAACTACCCGATCAGCTGGCAGATCGAGGGCGGCGTGCCGCTCCAGTACCAGGTCTCCATCCCGCTGGCGGTCTCGCTGGTCCTGTACATCGTGATCGGCTTCATCAAGCCGGAGGACACCCCGGAACGGCTCGCCGTCGTCGAACGCATCAACACGGACGACGACGGCACCGCGGCGGCCGCGGTGCCGGCGCCGGCTGGTCCCGTCGAGGACGTGGTGCGCGCGAAGGACTGAGGCGCGGGGCGGGAAACGGGAGGGCGGCCACTCACGCACCGGGGGCCGCCCTTGCCGTACGAACGGCGCGTCCGTGCCGTGCCGGACCTCGGCGCGGGTGAACCGACCGCACGCCGGTTCCGTATGAAGGCTGTGCCCTTTCTGTGGGACCACCCTCCGACTGGGCGCAGGACCAGCCGTACGAGAACGTCCTCGTGCCCTGTGGGCTCCGCCCGCCCGGCGCGGGGGATTCGGGGAGGCGAGGCACGGTGGCGGCACATGCGGAGGGGGAGGACGAGGACCTTCCCGAGGAGACGGTGATCCACGCGCTTCTGCCGGAGACGCAACTCGTCGAGCGTCTGCGTTCCGGCACCGGCACCGACGGAGCGGCCGTCCGGGAACTGCAGCGCAGGCACCTGCCCGCGGTCGTGGACTACGCGCAGCAGTTCACCACCAGCCGTCCGGCCGGTTGGCAGCTCGCCGACGAAGCGTTGTTCCTCGCGATGGAGGAGGTCTGTGAGGGAGTCGATCCCTCGGGAACCTGGCGTCACCACGCGTTGACACATGTGCGCGAAACGGCACGTGTCTGGGCGGCGGGCAACAGACGGGAACGCTTGCGGCCCGACTTCCTGAGATGGGCGCGGACGGCGGACGTGACCCTTGAGTCCGAGCCGCCCGACGTCATGACCGCCGCCTTCTACCAACTGCCGGAGCGGCTGCGGTCGGCCCTGTGGTACGCGGTCGTCGACGACGAGCCGCACACCGAAGTCGCCACCTGGCTGGGCTCCCCCGCGGGCGCCGTCGCCGATCTCGCGGCCAAGGCGCAGGTCGCCATGCGGGACGCCTATATGCAGGAGCATCTGTCACGCCACGGCACCGCGGAGTGCCGTGGGTTCCACCGCATCATCGAAGCCGCCGCGCTGGCACGGGACGGCCACCGGCACCCCGATCTGGCCGCACATCTGACCCGCTGCACCGAGTGCGGGGTCCTGTTGTCCAGGATCACGAAGTTGTCGCGGAGCCCACGGGCCCTGCTGGCCGAGGGATTGCTGACATGGGGCGGCGCCGCCTACGCCGAGCGGGTCCCCTCGCTCACAAGCGCCGAGAAGACACCGCCCGAGCAGGGCACGTCACCGCTCGCGGACGGACAGGAGACCCCACCCGGCGGGCGTACCGCGGTGGTCGAGGCAGCGAAGGATCCCGGCCGCACCGGACCCGCCCATCGGTCCGTTCCGGCACACCAGACCGTCAGAGCCGTCAGCGGCATCGCCACGGTGGTGGCCGTGGCCGTGGCCGTGATGGCCGCCTACGACGTCCTGCCCGAGAGCTGGGACGCGGGCGGTCTCGTACGCCCGCAGCCGAGCCGATCGGCCGACCCGTCGTCGTCGGCCGCCGCTGGAACGCCGTCGGGCGGTGCGACCCCGAGCCGGACGCCAGCGGCCCCGGTGTCCGTCGGTGAGACCGCCCAGATCGTCAATGCGGCCGCCGGGCTGTGCCTGGACGTGGAGAACCAGGTGGTGCAGAAACGAGTCGACGCCGTCGCCGCGCCGTGCAGTTCGGGGGCGACCACCCAACGATGGACTTTCGACACCGACGGGCACCTGCACAATTCGGCCGATCCCTCCTTCTGCCTCAAGGTCGACGGGGACAGCACCGGTGTCGGGATCCGGCCGTGCACGTCCGACGACCCGGACAAGCGGGCCCGGATGACCTTCGTCATCGGCGAGAACGGGGAGATCAGGTCCAGGCCACGTCCCGACCAGGTCATCGTCCCCGTCGGCTCCGCCACCGGCGCGGTGCTGCCTCTCGTGCACAAGGAGAGCTCCGCGGTGGGCTCCGAACGCTGGACGGCGTGGCCGGTCGCCACCCCCGAGGCATCGCTGTCTCCGACGGCCGGTGCGTCCTGACGTACGGTGGCGCCCGCCGCGCGCGAGGTCCCGGTTCTACCCCGCAACCCCGCCACGCGGGTACCGCGCCAGCCAGCCCGGCGACGACCCCGCGGGCCCGTGCAGTGCCGGGCCCTGGGTCATCTCCATGGCGAAGTCGTCGGCGAGTTCGAGCATCGTGGGGCGGCCCTCCAGCTCGGCCAGCCAGGCCGGGGGCAGCGCCGTCTCGCCGTGCAGGGCGCCCAGCAGGCCGCCGGTGAGGGCGGCCGCGGCCGCCGAGGGACCGTCGTGGTTCACCGCGAGGCACAGCCCGTGCCGGACGTCCTCACCCACCAGGGCGCAGTACACGGCCGCCGCGAGCAGCCCGTCCGCCGAGCCGTCGGCCGCGAGTGCCTGCACCCGCTCCGGGGTGGGCATGCCCTGCCGTACGGCACCCAGCGCGTGCTGCAACGCGTCCGAGACGGACTCGTGGCCGGGCCGCACGGCGAGCAGCGCGAGCGCCCGCTGCACCGCGCCGTCGAGGCTCTCCCCGCAGGCCAGGCCGTGCACGATCACGGCGTACGCGCCCGCCGACAGGTAGGCGATCGGGTGACCGTGGGTCTGGGTCGCGCACTCCACGGCGAGCTGGACGACGAGCTGTGGCTCCCAGCCGACGAGCAGACCGAAGGGCGCGGAACGGGCGACGGCCTCGGGGCCGAGCTCGCCGGTGTTCTTGGGCGACTCCAGCGTGCCCATGACGTCGTCGCCGAGCCCGATCAGGAGCGCGCGGCCCGGGTCCCGACGGGCGTACAGCCACTCCTCGCGCGCGAGCCATCCGTCGTCCTTGCGGCGCTCGTCGGGGCCCCAGTCGCGCTGGGTGGCGGCCCACCGCAGATACGCGCGGTGCACGTCCGTCGGCGGATGCCAGGCCCCGGTGTCCCGTCTGACCTGGGCCCTTATCAGTCCGTCCACGGAGAAGAGCGTGAGCTGCGTGAGATGACTCACGGCACCGCGCCGCCCGTACCCGAGCCCCAGGTCGACGAGGCCCTCAGCGCCGTACTGCTCCTGGATCTCCTCCAGCCCGAGCGCGTCGACGGGCGCACCGAGGGCGTCCCCGACGGCCACGCCGAGCAGCGTCCCGCGGACCCGGCTGCGGAAGTCCTGCTGCTCGGTACGGCCCCAGACCGCGCCGGCTGTCGCACCCATCGAGACCTCCCCGTGACAGCGTTCCGTCCGTACGACAGTTCGCCACTGTATTCGACCGGAGACGGTCGGTTCAGGGGACGGATCGGTATGCGGAATGTGACCGAAGTGGTCCTGCTTGGTCAGTTATCACCCGTACCAAGTGACATTGCAGATGTAGACGCACTCATGGCGTGGTACGGCCACAAAGCTGATGAAGCCACGCCCACCGAGGATGTCGAATTCGCGCAACCCGCCCTCCCGGTCCAGAAGACGCTCCTTGGTGCGAGCCAGGTATCCGTGCGCCTCCAGCTCCCGCAGTGCGGCGGCGATCCGCATCTCCCCCTCGGGGAACTTCGCGGTCAGCCTCTTGATCCCGACCGGGGTCCTGGCGGGCAGCCACTGAATGTGGACCGCCAGGCCGATCGCCGTCAGGGACAGCTCGGGGTGCTGGGCGAGGTGGTTCCCGACCACGACGAAGTGGTCGTGGTGGGGTTCGGTGACGTGCTCGACGCCTCCGGCGGGATGGCCGGACTTGGCGGGCGTGGGCGCGCTAGGGTTGCTGCTCGACGGGGGCGGTGGGGGCGGGTTGGGTTCTTTCCCCGGTTCTTTGGTCTTTGGTGTCGGGAGCCGCCGGGTCACGACTTCCCGCGATCCGGGGGCAGTTCGGCCCACACCGTCTTGCAGTTGGCCGGAGCCACGTCGACGCCCCAGCGCTCCGCGTACGCCGCCACGATCAGCAGACCCCGACCCGACTCCGCCTCACCGCCCACCGTGTCCCGGACCTGCGGGATCCGGTCCCCCCGGGCATCGGTCACCTCGATGCGCAGGTCGCCATCGGTGCGCAGCGTCAGCCTCAGCCGGAAGTCCCGCCCCGGGACCCGCCCGTGGAGAACGGCGTTCGACGCCAGCTCGGCCACGACCTGTTCCGCCGCCTCGAAGCGCGTCTCCCAGTCCGCCAGTTGGCGTTCGGTGAGCAGACGGGCGAGTCGAGCACCTCTTCGAGTCGCGGACAGCTGAACCGTGAAGTGACGCAGGGAAGAGGTGACTTGGGAGAGGGAATTCGGGCTCATGTCACCCAGCGTGGCGAACTCGCTCTTACGCTGAACAGTCATGACCTCGGTACGGAGCGTGACTGTCCGGGCGGTGTACGGGGTCGTACGGCTCGTACGTCAGGAGGGGCAGACGTGGAGGACGAGGAGGCCGAGGCGGTCCTCAGGACGGTCGGACGGCAGATCAAGATGTGGCGGGAGGCCGCGGGGAAGAAGCAGGGGGAACTGGGCGCCGCCATCGGATACGGCGAGGAAATGGTCTCGTCGGTGGAGCGGGGGCGGCGGATTCCGAAGCCGGACTTCCTGGACAAGGCCGATGAAGTGCTGGAGGCGGGCGGGAAGCTCTCGGCGATGAAGGAGGACGTGGAGAGGGCGCGGTACCCGAAGAAGGTTCGGGATCTGGCGAAGCTGGAGGACGAGGCGGTCGAGTTGGGCGCCTTCGCCGCACTGCACATCCACGGACTGCTTCAGACGCCTGAGTACGCACGGGCGTTGTACGAGATGCGACGCCCCGCGTACACAGAGGAGGAGATCGACCGTCTCGTCGCCGCGCGCATGGCCAGGAAGGTCGTCTTCGAGCGCACGCCCCGCCCTCAGATCACCTTTGTCCAGGAAGAGGCGACGCTGCGACGGCCCATCGGGGGCAGACTGGTGTTGCGGCAACAGCTCGAACACCTACTTGAAGTTACCAAGTTGCGGCACGTCTCGATCCAGGTGATGCCTCTGGACCGCGAGGACCACGCGGGCATGATGGGCTCGATTCGGCTGCTCAAGATCCGCGGTGGCAAGACACTGGGACACTCGGAGGGGCAACTCTACGACCGAGTGATCAGTGACCCCCGGGAAGTCCAGATCCTTGAGATGCGCTATGGAATGATCCGGGCGCAGGCACTTCCCCCAGGGGAATCCACGGCCTTCATCGAGAAAGTCCTGGGAGACGACAAATGACCCCCAAGCTGGTGTGGTTCAAGAGCACCTACAGCGGCAACGACGGCCCCGATTGCGTCGAGGTCGCCATATCCCCCGCCGACACCACCGTCCACATCCGTGACTCCAAGGACAAGGACGGCGCACAGCTCGCATTCGCGGACCGCTCGTGGGCGGCGTTCGTCGAGGCCTACTCCGCATAGCGCGCCTGGACCCCGTCCCGCGCCGCCGTCACCGCCGCCAGACGGGGGGCGATGCGGGCCCGGTCCGCGTCGGGGCTGTGCAGAAGTTCCGTCAGGATGGTGGCGAGTTCCGCCAGGTCGTCCCAACCAGGAGCTGTCGCAAGAAATTCGGCCGGCGCCCGGTCCCCATCGGCCCAGTCGGCGAGGGCCCAGCCAATGATGTACCGCCCCGCCGCACGCACCTCCGCATCCGGTTGGGCCGCCTGCATCTGTCGGCGGACGAGCGGTCCAGTTGGACGTCCACGCCGCACTCCACCGAGTCGTCGTCGAATGGCGCGCGACGGCCCGTGTCCTCGCGGACCCCGAGCTCACCGCGCGGCTCACCCATAGGCTGCCCGAAGAGGACCACGGCGAGGTGACCGCCCCGTGAGCCCGAAGCGTGGCGACGACGTCGCCCCACCGCCGATGAACGAGGAATGGCGCTTACGATTCGCGACGGACGAGGCAGCGAAGGGATGGGGAGAGGGAGAGCTGGGCGCGGAGGCCCCGGGAAACACAAGGCGCTGCTTCGAAGCTCTGCGCGGCGACCCCCTGTTCCGCGCGGATCCCGACCGTCAGCACCGGCTGCGCGGTCGTCTGGCCACGGGCAGCCTCGGTGGTCGGGAGTATCCCCAGTGGGAGTACGAGGTCACGGCCGACGGTCGCGTGCGGTACCTCGTAGACGAGGCACGCCGGACCGTCCATCTCGTGTTCGCGTCCACCCGCCATCCCAAGGACACCGAATAGCGCCCTTGTTGGCTGACTCAATGCGTATCCGGTGCCCAGTCCATCCGGGGAAGATGACCACCATGTCATCCACACCCCCACGCCCCGCCCTCCACCTCGCCGCCACCCTGCTCACCGCGACGGCCGCCCTCTACATAGCCCTGGTCGCCTTCGGGAACATCACCGACTTCGGGACGAACCAGCAGTTCGTGCGGCACGTCCTGGCGATGGACACCACGTTCAAGGACGACGACCTGATGTGGAGAGCCGTCACCAGCAAGGGACTTCAGGACGCGGCGTACGTCGCGATCATCGTCTGGGAGACCCTCGCCGCCCTCGTCCTCATGTACGGCACCTGGCTCTGGTTCCGCCGCGAGGACCACCGTGCCCGCCGCTTCTCCACGTACGGCCTGCTCATGCTGATGCTCCTGTTCGGCGCCGGGTTCATCGCGATCGGCGGCGAGTGGTTCGCGATGTGGCAGTCCGGGGACTGGAACGGGCTGGACGCGGCGACGCGGGTCTTCCTGCTCAGCGGTGTCGTGCTGATCGTCAACCACCTGCCGTTCGGGCCGGCGCAACGGGCCGACGTCTGACGGGGATCAGCGGCGCAGGGCCCATTTCTGGACCGATTCCAGGGGCCCTGTCGAGAACCGCCGCAGCCACAGCGTGGAGCCCGCCATGAGGACCGCGCAGACCGTGGCCCACAGCGCCACGACCCACCAGGGGCCCGTGCCGTCGAGGCGTTCCGCGAGGCCCAGCCCGATGCCGTACGAGATGAGCACGCACAGCGCGTTCTGGACGACGTAACCGGACAGCGCCATCCGGCCTACGGAGGTCAGGCCCGTCATCAGCGGGCCCGGCTTCCGTACCCGGTCCGCCAGGGCACCGATCAGGCCGATGTAGCCGAGGGCCAGCAGCGGGGCCGTGCCGTACCTGGCGAGCAGGAACAGGTCCGGGCCGGCCGACGCCGCCGCCGCGTTGAGGGGCAGCCCGAGGCCGATTCCCCAGGCCAGGAGGCGCGAGCGCAGCCGGCGTCCGGTCTCGTCCGCGCCGAACGCGCCCGCCCGGAACAGCCGTACGCCCAGCAGGAACAGGAAGATCAGGAGGAAGAAGGTCAGGACCGGTTCCATGCGCAGCGCGAGGGCGTTCTCCAGTCGGAAGGCGATCTGGGCCGGGTAGCTTCCGTGCGCGTACAGGTCCACGACCTCCCCGGAGACCGTGCCGCCGTCGGTGCCGTCGTCGCCCGACGCGATCGCCGCCGTCAGCAGGCCCATCACCGCCAGGTGCACCCCGGCCGCCCCCCACATCACCCGCCGCTGCGCCCGTTCCGAGCGGGCCAGCAGCCAGGCGACCAGCAGTGCGGTGACCGCGTACCCCATCAGTACGTCCCAGGCGAAGACCAGCACGAAGTGCACCGTGCCCTCGGCGAACAGGAACAGCGCCCGCCACAGGTAGCGGCCCGGCCACGGCTGTCCGCGCCGCTTCGCCGAGTCGTACTGGATGGCGAGGCCGACCCCGAACAGGATCGTCAGCAGGGACAGGAACTTGCCGTTCGCGAGCACGCCGAAGGCGGTCTCGACGGGGCCCGTGGCCGGTCCGGACTCCAGGGCTCCCCATTCCTCGCCCGGACCGGTGAAGATCCACACGTTGGTCATGAGGGTGCCCAGGATGGCCGTACCGCGCAGTACGTCGAGGAGGGGGAGCCGGCGTCCGGCGGGCGTGGCCTGCGGTGTCTGCGGGACTCGCGCGTCCGTGTGCGTCATGCCCTCATCGTCTCGGCGGCCTCGCGCCGGATCGTCATGAGCGAAGGGGAACCTGCCGTACATCGAAGGATGCAGCGGAGGGCTACTTCACCACGACCACCGACGTACCCGCCTCGCCGAACGTCCACAGCGCCGCGCCGTCGGCCGCGCGCATCCGGATGCCGCCGGTCTGCTTGTCGCCGGCGGGCGGGGGCGAGGAGCCGTCGAGGGCGTTGGAGAAGGCGATGGAGACGCCGGACTTCGCGGCGAAGTAGATGATGTTCTCGATCTGCACGCCGTCCGAGCCGGTGGTGGCCATGCTGCGCGACGACACCGCGTAGGTGCCGGGGTCCGGGCTCACCGTGCCCGGCCAGACGGCGAAGGTGCGGCGGGACGCGTCACTCGCGTCGACCAGCCAGACGCGCTTCTCCCCGAGGGAGTAGACGACCCGGCGTCCGGTGCCGGAGCCGTCCGGCACGACGGCCGGTGCGGGGGACTTCGTCGGTGCGGGGGTCGCGCCCGCCGCCGCCGACGCGCTCGGGCGGGCCTTCGCGGCCGTCGGGTGGGGCCCTTTCTCTGCCTGCACGGCGAGGACGGTGACGGCGGCTATCGCTCCCACCGTCAGACCGGTCACCCAGACCTTGGGAGCAGGCACGGTACGCATCTCCTCAGCTAAGGCACCCCTCCAGCGGGGGTCCGATCATCGTACCGACCCCCGCGGTGGGCTCTTCGTCAGTCCAGCACCGGCAGCAGCTCCGGCAGGTGTCCGTCCGAGGCCGCCGCCGCCCGCTGTCGCTCCTCGGTCACCTCGCCGTACAGGGTCGTGCGCGGTTTCGCCGGACGGCCCGCCGCCTCGGCGACGGCCACCAGGTCGCGGACCGACTTGTAGGAGCCGTACGACGAACCCGCCATCCGCGAGATCGTCTCCTCCATCAGCGTGCCGCCGAGGTCGTTGGCGCCGGAGCGGAGCATCTCGGCCGCGCCCTCGGTGCCGAGCTTGACCCAGCTGGTCTGGATGTTGGGGATGTGGGGGTGCAGGAGCAGCCGGGCCATGGCGGTGACCGCCCGGTTGTCGCGGATCGTGGGGCCGGGGCGGGCGATGCCGGCGAGGTACACGGGTGCGTTGGTGTGGATGAACGGCAGGGTCACGAACTCCGTGAAGCCGCCGGTGCGTTGCTGGATGCCGGCCAGGGTGCGCAGGTGGCCGAGCCAGTGCCGGGGCTGGTCGACGTGGCCGTACATCATCGTCGAGCTGGAGCGGATGCCGAGCTCGTGCGCCGTGGTGATGACCTCGATCCAGGTCGCCGTGGGCAGCTTGCCCTTGGTGAGGACCCAGCGGACCTCGTCGTCGAGGATCTCGGCGGCGGTGCCGGGGATGGAGTCCAGGCCGGACTCCTTGGCGGCGGCGAGCCACTCGCGGACGGACATGCCGGTGCGGGTGGCGCCGTTGACGACCTCCATCGGCGAGAAGGCGTGCACATGCATGCCGGGGACGCGTTCCTTCACCGCCTTCGCGATGTCGAAGTACGCCGTGCCGGGCAGGTCCGGGTGGATGCCGCCCTGCATGCAGACCTCGACCGCGCCCACGCCCCAGGCCTGCTGGGCGCGGTCGGCGACCTGGTCGAGGGAGAGGGTGTAGGCGTCGGCGTCCGTCCTGCGCTGTGCGAAGGCGCAGAAGCGGCAGCCCGTGTAGCAGACGTTGGTGAAGTTGATGTTCCGCGTGACGATGTACGTCACGTCGTCGCCGACCACCGACTTGCGGACGTCGTCGGCGATCCGGGTGAGCGCGTCCAGCGCCGGGCCGTCGGCGTGCAGCAGCGCCAGCGCCTCGTCGTCGGCCAGCCGGGTCGGGTCGTCGGCGGCGACCCGCAGCGCCTGGCGGACGTCGGTGTCGATGCGCTCGGGCGCCATGCCGGGCGCGGCGGCCTCGCGCAGGGCGCCCCAGTCGCCGTACACCTCGTCGAAGTCGTCGCGGCGGTCGGAGGTGCGGCCCTCGGTGTCGATGGTGGCGTGCAGGTCGGTGCGGCCGGCGGAGACGAACGCCTCCTCGGGCTCCTGCCACGGGTGGCCCTCGACCACGGCGTCGGGGCGGGCGAGGCCCGTCTCCGGGTCGGCGAGCGCCCGCAGGTGCGGCAGCAGCCGGGGGTCCATCCAGGGCTCGCCGCGCTGGACGAACTCGGGGTAGACGCACAGTCGTTCCCGCAGCTCGAAGCCGGCGTCCGCGGACTGCCGCGTGAGCTCCTCGATCTGCGGCCAGGGGCGTTCGGGGTTGACGTGGTCGATGGTGAGCGGGGAGACGCCGCCCCAGTCGTCGATGCCGGCCGCGATCAGACGGGTGTACTCGCCCTCGACGAGGTTGGGCGGGGCCTGGATGTTGCCGGCCGGGCCCATGATGAGCCGGGCCACCGCGACCGCCGCGACCAGTTCGTCCAGTTCGGCGTCCGGCATGCCGCGCATCGCGGTGTCCGGCTTGGCGCGGAAGTTCTGGATGATCAGTTCCTGGATGCCGTGGTAGGAGCGAGAGACACGGCGGAGCGCGAAGAGGGACTCCGCCCGCTCCTCGTACGTCTCGCCGATGCCGATGAGGATCCCGGAGGTGAAGGGGACCGAGGAGCGGCCGGCGTCCTCCAGCACCCGCAGCCGGACGGCGGGTTCCTTGTCCGGGGAGCCGTGGTGCGGGCCGCCGGGCTCGGACCACAGGCGGGTCGCGGTCGTCTCCAGCATCATGCCCATCGACGGGGCGACGGGCTTGAGGCGCTGGAAGTCGGTCCAGGTCATGACGCCCGGATTGAGGTGCGGGAGCAGGCCCGTCTCCTCCAGGATGCGGATGGAGACGGCGCGGACGTAGGCGATGGTGTCGTCGTAGCCGTGCGCGTCGAGCCACTCGCGCGCCTCGGGCCACCGGTCCTCCGGCTTGTCGCCGAGGGTGATGAGGGCTTCCTTGCAGCCGAGGGCCGCGCCCTTGCGGGCGATGTCGAGGACCTCGTCGGGGGACATGAACATCCCGTGGCCCGCCCGGCGGAGCTTGCCGGGGACGGTGACGAAGGTGCAGTAGTGGCACTTGTCCCGGCACAGCCGGGTGAGGGGGATGAAGACGCTCTTCGAGTACGTGATCACGCCGGGGCGGCCGGCCGCCGCCAGGCCGGCGTCACGCACCCGCGCGGCGGACCCGGCGAGGTCGTCGAGGGCCTCGCCGCGGGCCTGGAGCAGCACGGCCGCCTCGGAGACGTCGAGTGCGACGCCGTCCCGGGCGCGTTTGAGGGCGCGACGCATGGAGTTCTCGGTCGGGCCGGTTCCGGGGGTCGCGGGAGTCGTCATTCTTTGAGCATACGTTCGAGGTCCGGGCGGTCGGGGATGGTCCTGGGTGGTGCGATTCGTCGCCGGGTGCGGGTGCGTTGTGGCTGGTCGCGCCCGCGCGGCGGAGCCGCACATCGATACGCCCCGCGCCCCTGGGGCCGTTGCCCGCCCGCCCCTCTAGAGGTACTCGGCATACTCGTCCAGCACCCGCAGAACCTCCGTCTCCCCCGCCGGAGGCAGCTGGACCACGACCTCCTCGATGCCCGACTCGGCGTAGTGCGTGAGCTTGCCGGGGCTCGGGAACACCGCGTACGGCACGACCTGGAGCGCGTCGGGGTCGCGGCCGGCGTCGGTCCAGACGGTGCGCAGCCGGGGGAGAGTTTCGGACAGACCGCGGCCGCCGATCGGCATCCATCCGTCCGCGTACTCGCTGATGTGTGTGAACAGCTTCGGCCCGGCCGCGCCGCCGATGAGCGTGCGGGGGCCGTTGACCTTGGGGGCGCGCGGCTTCTGTACGGGTTTGGGGTAGGCGAAACTGGCACGTACCGATCCGAACTCTCCCTCGTACGGCATGGGTTCGTCGGTCCACAGGGCCCGCATCAGGGCCATCCGGTCGCGGACGAGTTCGCGGCGCGTGGCCCACTCGACGCCGTGGTCGGCGGCCTCCTCCACGTTCCAGCCGAAGCCGAGGCCGAGGGTGAAGCGCCCGCCCGACAAGTGGTCCAGGGTCGCGATCTGCTTGGCCAGGTCGATCGGGTCGTGCTGGGCGACCAGCGTGATGCCGGTGCCGAGGCCGAGCCGTTCGGTCACCGCGGCGGCCTGGCCGAGGGCGACGAAGGGGTCGAGGGTGCGGCCGTACTCGGGCGGCAGCTCGCCGCCCGCCGGGTACGGCGTGGTCCGGTCGACGGGGATGTGGGTGTGCTCGGGCAGATACAGCCCGGCGAACCCCCGCTGCTCCAGCTCACGGGCGAGCCGGGTGGGGGTGATGGTCTCGTCGGTGAGGAAGATCGTGGCCGAGATACGCATGGGTGCATCTGTACCCCTCCGACGTCGCAATGTCCATACCGACCGGTCGGCCTGAAATCGCCTCTCCGCGGCTTCGTCAGCTGACCATCGGCTGACGATTCCCTTCCCTTGCCCGGCAGTTCACGGCTGAATACGAGGGTTGCACGTACCACCTCCGCACCACCTCCGCACCACCACGCCCTGTCATCCACGACGACCTGGGGAGCAGCAGCATGTGCGAGGACGACCACGGCGGCCTGGGAAGACGCGCATTGTTCGTGACGGGTGCGGCGGCCGCGCTTACGTTGGAAGCGTGAGCTTCTCTCGCGGCCCCGCCGAAGCGGCGGAAAACACGGAGACCCGGACGGTACGCGGCACGCTGCCCACCGGCGGCCCCGACTTCGCGTACCTCCCCCTGGAGATCCCGGAGGGCATCCGGGAGATCAAGGTCGCGTACACCTACGACAAGCCGTCCGTGCCGGCCGGTACCCCGGGCAACGCCCTCGACATCGGCATCTTCGACGACCGCGGCACCGAGCTCGGCGGCAAGGGCTTCCGCGGCTGGTCCGGCGGCGCCCGCACGGAGTTCTTCATCCGCGCCGACGACGCGACGCCCGGCTACATTCCGGGGCCGGTGCGCGAGGGCACCTGGCACATCGTGCTCGGCCCGTACACAGTGGCGCCGCAGGGCCTCGACTACGAGGTCACGATCACCCTGACGTACGGCGAGCAGGACGAGGCCGTGGAGCCGGTCTACCCGCCGGAGCGGGCCAAGGGCAGGGGCCGCGCCTGGTACCGGGGCGACTGCCATCTGCACTCCTGGTACTCGGACGGCCGCCGCACCCCGGCGGAGATCGCCGCGCTGGCCCGCGAGGCGGGCCTGGACTTCATCAACAGCTCGGACCACAACACGCACTCGGCGCACCCGCACTGGGCCGACGAGGCCGGCGACGACCTGCTGGTGATGCTGGGCGAGGAGGTCACCACACGCAACGGCCATGTGCTGGCGCTCGGCGTCGAGCCGGGGACGTTCATCGACTGGCGCTACCGGGCGCGTGACAACCGCTTCGGCAGGTTCGCCCGCCGGATCCGCCGCTCCGGCGGCCTGGTCGTGCCCGCCCATCCGCACGCCACCTGCGTCGGCTGCAACTGGAAGTTCGGCTTCGGCGAGGCGGACGCGGTCGAGGTCTGGAACGGCCCGTGGACGCCGGACGACGAGGTGGCGCTGGCGGACTGGGACGGCACGCTGGTGGCGTCCGTGCGCGACAAGGGCCGTGGCTGGATCCCGGCGATGGGCAACAGCGACGCCCACCGCAGCCCGGACCCGGTCGGCTCCCCGCAGACGGTGGTCCTCGCCGACGACCTCACCCGCGAGGCGATCCAGGAGGGCATCCGCGCGGGCCGCTCCTACGTCGCCGAGTCCAAGAACGTCTCCCTCACCTTCACGGCCTCGGGCGGGCGCGCCGAACAGGCGGGCATCGGCGAGCGGTTGGAGGTCGGCACGGACACCCCGGTCACGGTCCGCCTGGAGGTCTCGGGCGCCCCCCGCTGCACGGTCCGCCTCGTCACCGACCAGGGCGTGCTGTTCACGAGCCCGCCACTGCCGGTGTCGGGTTCGGGTGTCGTTCAGTGGCGTACGACGCCCTCGTACGCGGCGTATGTACGGGCGGAGCTGCGGCACGAGGCGGCGGTGGGGCCATTGCCGGGGGCGTTGGCGGCGTTCACGAACCCGATCTTTCTTGGGCGTGCCGATGGGTGACGTACTCGCGTAGTGCAGGGGGGCACGCTGCTGACGACGCGGTTCCTCTGCGCATCCGTGCCTCCGTGAATCCGATTCACGCCTCAACCGGACACGCTAGCCTCGTAAGTCACATGAGGTGAACGGGGGTTGACCGCGGTGGATGGTGAGCTCAGGGGGCTGCCGGTGTGCTCGGGGAGCCATGGCGGCAGGGCGATGACCGAGGCCGGTCTGCACGTCCACAATCAGCTGGAGATCCTCATCCAGGACTTCCGTACGAGCGATCCGCCCATGCCCATGTTCGTCCTGCACGCCGAGGAGGCCGGGGGCGACGGCGCCGTCGCTGATCTCGTGCGGCAGTTGCACGCGGGGCAGGAGGCGCACGGTACGCGCTGCGCGCTGCCGCCGGACCGCACGGATCGTGAGACGGAGGCGCAGCAGGCCACGACCCTGGTGCGGGAACTGAGCGATCCGACGCGGTGGGGCGGCCCACGCGCGGTCTACCGGCGCTACGCGTTTCCGCGGCTGCGGCTGGTGCACGCCATCGAGGACGCGGTACACGCGGTGGACGCGGCCGACGAACCCGACCCCGCCCGGCCGGCTGTCCCAGGCAGCAGGGAAAGCGCGGAAGCCGCACGCCAGAAGCTGCTGGACGAGCTGGCCAAACAGCGCTGGCGACCGAAGGCCACGCAGCGCCGGCACTGGGGTCTGCCCCTGTTCGACATGGCGCACACCCTCCCCGCGAGCCTGGTGGCCGTGGTCGCCGCGCTCCTCGCCCGCGGCAGCTGGTACGTGGCGGTGGCGTCCGGCGTCGGATTCCTGCTCCTGCTGACGGTTCTCAACTACGTTCTGCCGGGGCGTGCGCCGATCTTTCTGTGGCTGCGCCGGGAGAGCCGCTGGTTCATGACCACGACCTTCCTGCGCACCGCGGATGTCGGGGCGGGGAACCCGACCGAGGTCGCGCTGCTGCGCCCGGTGCGTTCGTGGAAGGCGATCGCGGCCCGTGCCCACCACGTCGCCGAGGCTCTCAAGGCGGACGACGACTTCTACCTGCGGCTGTGCGTGCTGGCACTGCGCGAGGACCTGCGGGACAACCACCGCCGCTGGAGCTGGGACCTGCGCGGCTTCAAGCGGCCGCGTCCTCCCATGCTGTTCCTTCCGGTCGCCACCCCGGCCAACGGCGGTATCGAACTGATCCGGGCCATCAGCGACGTGCGCAGCCGCCGCAGTGAACTCGACCCGCTGCTGGTGGTCGCCTCGGTGCGCAAGGAGGACGTGGAGCGGCTGGACCGCGGCGCCGACGAGCCGCAGCAGCCCACGGGACAGCACTCCCCTGCAGACTTCCAGGCGCGGCTGCTCGGACATGGCCGACGCCATCGTCGCGTACGCCGCCCAGGACCCGACGGTGGTCGGCGTGGTCGGCACCGGCCGCGACCTGAAGTCGAGCAGGAGAACCACGGGCACCCTCATGGAGGCCGGACTGCCCGTCGTTTCTGGCACCAACTCCGCCACCTACCTGCCCATCGAGTACGCCAACTGGTTCAGCCTGGCCGCCACGGACGAGTGGCAGAGCAAACAACTCGGCCTGATTGCCCGACAGTTGCGCACCACGGGAGCGAAGCAGTACGCGCTGGTGCTGGCCCGCGACACGGCGGGGACCGACGACCTGTACACCGCCGAACAGGCGCGTTACGGACAGCAGATGCTCAAGGATCAGGGCTTCACCCTGCTCCAGCAGCGGCGCTACACGCTCCGGGGCGGCAGGCCCGAACTCCGCCTGCACACCGAGGAGATCTGCCAGGGCGGGAACGTTCCGTCCGTGATCTACTTCGCGGGCCGGGTCGAGGACGTCGATCCCCTTATGACCCAGCTCGGCAACGCACCGGGCTGCGCGGACCAGGACATCGCCGTCCTCACCGGCGACGATCTGTCCAAGGCAAGGTTCACGAGTGGCGGGGAGGCGGTCGCACCCAAGGTCACGCTCTACCACGCGGCACTCGCGGACCTGGAGGGAGCGGCCTCGTTGACCACGTTCTACGAGGACACCAAGGCCCTGCCGAACGTCGGCCCCCAGGGCCTCAGCCATGACGCCCCGGCCCTTGCCAGCGGCCAGACCGCCCTCGTCCACGACGCCACCCGCGCCCTGTACTGGGCCGCCACAGCCAAGGCCCCCACCGCCAGGGCCGCGACAGCCAAGGCCGGCACAGCCAGGGCCGCTTCCCCGAGCCGCGCTGCCACCTGGGTCAACCTCAGAACCGTCGAGCTCCCCGGCATGGCCACCGGCACCATCGACTTCACCGACGCGCCGCTGTACAAAGACCGCACCGGACACAGCGTCGTCCTCAAGGAAGTCCGCCGCGCGAAGGACGGCGCCATCACGTCACGCGTGCTGTGCAGCCGCATCGCGGGTGACTCACGGCCGCTCACTGAGGAGGAATGCGCCATCGACGAGCCCGGGTGACGCTCTCGGGCCTGGACGCCTTCCCGGCGGGCTCGGCCTCCTCCAACGGGACCTCGTCGGGATCTGATCCACGCCATCACCCAGAACCTCTAAGGAGCCGGTATGTCCACGCCCCGCTGGCAGAAGTCGTCGTACTGCCAAGAAGGTGAGGCCTGCGTCCACATATCCGCCACCCCCGCCGCCGTCCACCTCACCGACCGCGACACCCCGCCCCGAACCACCGTCACCGTCGGCCCCACCGCCTTCGCAGCCCTGCTCGACCTGGTGAAGTCATCCGCCGTCCGGTGAGCCCGCGAGGTCGGCCACCACCGCTGCGTGGTCCGACGGCCACACCCCGTCCACCGGCCCGTCGCCCGCGCGGCGCACGGCGCGGACGTGGCCGAGGCCGCCCGGCCCGGGCGAGCCCACGTGGATGTAGTCGATACGGGCGCGCGGGCTCATCGGACCGACGTAGGGGTTCACCGGGTCCCAGGTGGCCCAGGGGGCGCCCGTCTCGGCGTACTCCCAGGCGTCGAGGAGAACCTGACCCGGGACGGCGGGGGCGGTCTTGTAGCCGCCGAAGAGGCGGATCTCGTCGGAGTCGGGCCAGGCGTTGAAGTCGCCGGTGCTGACCGGGGGAAAGTCGGTGCCCTGCCGGTGTGCGGCGACGAACTCGGCGAGCGCGGTGACCTGTGCGCTGCGAACGGCCGAGGCGGAGGGGCCGGAGGTGAGGTGGGTGGTGAAGAAGGGCACCTCGTGGGTGGGGGTGGCGAGGCGGGCGTAGAAGGCGAGGCGACCGTCGTACAGGCTCTCAGGGGCCGGCAGGCGCAGGATGTCCTGCTCGATCACCGGCCAGCGGCTCAGGACCGCGTTGCCGACCTCGACGCCCGGTTCGCCGATCCGGCGCTGCCAGCGGCCGGAGTCGTCCGAGGCCGCCCAGGTCCAGTGCAGGCCCAGTTCGCCCGCGAGCCACTCGGCGAGGTTCTCACCCCGGGCCGACCACACCTCCTGGAGGCCGACGGCGTCCGGCCGCAGATCCTTCAGGACGGCCAGGATCGCCTTCTGCCGTTCCGCCCAGGGGCCGAACCGCCACCACAGGTTCCAGGTCACCACGCGCATCGCCGACACCCCTTCACCTGCCCACGTGGACACTGGGACCATTGAAGTCCGCCGTCACCTGCGCCGGTCAGGAAACGGACGACAAGAGACGGGAGTCTCAGTAGCCATGTCCAGCAACGCCGAGAGCAAGTACCGGTCCGCCAGGTCGTTCCAGCGCCTGCTCAACCCGATCATGCGCCGCATACCTCTCCAAACCGTCCTGGAGACCACCGGCCGCACCTCCGGCCTGCCCCGTCCGACCCCGGTGGGCGGGCGCCGGGTCGGCGACTCCTTCTGGCTGGTCTCCGAGTTCGGCGAGCGGTCCCAGTACGTCCGCAACATCAAGGCCGATCCGCGGGTGCGGGTGCGGATCCGGGGGCGGTGGCACACCGGCACGGCCCACCTCATGCCGGAGGACGACACCGCCGTACGGCTGCGCACCCTGCCGCGGATGAACAGTGCCTCGGTACGGGCGATCGGGGCCGGGCTACTGACGGTGCGGGTGGATCTGGACCGCTGACCATGAGCCTGCCCGACGATATGGCCACATTCGGCAAGGCCAAGAGCAACGCCTCCGCGCACACGGCACGGATACCGCGCCCTCAGATGCTCGCAGAGGAGTTGGAGAAGTCCGCACGAGTACGAGCCGAGGCCGGGATCGTGGTGACGGTGGCTGAGCCCGCCGAGAGCGAGGAGGATCCACTGGAGCGCTGGGGCCGGGTGGCGGGCCGGTGAAGCGCGGCCATGTCCACGACCTGCTCTTCGCCGGTGGGCCGGCACACGTCGGCAACCTGTATGCCGGTCCGCCCCCAGCAGGTACGCGAAGCCACGCTCGTCGACATCCCCGTGACCGCGACGCGCCCCCGCTCACCCCGGCCACACGATCGCCTGCACCTCGCTGTACGCGTGCAGGGCGTACGAGCCGACGTCCCGGCCCACTCCGCTCTGCTTGAACCCGCCGAACGGTGCCTCCATGTTGCGCCCGACGGTGTTCACGCCCACTCCGCCCGCCCGTAACCTCCGCGCGACGCGGAAGGCGCGGGCGACGTCGCCGGACCAGACGTAGTCGATCAGGCCGTACTCCGTGTCGTTGGCGAGGGCGACGCCCTCTTCCTCCTCGTCGAAGGGGATCACGCACACGACCGGCCCGAAGATCTCCTCCCGGGCGACCCGCATGTCGTTCGCGCAGTCGGCGAGGAGGGTGGGGGCGACGTAGAAGCCCCGTTCGTACGGCGGCCGTTCACCCCCCGTCACCACCACCGCGCCCTCTTTCCGCCCCGTCTCCACGTACGACTCCACCCGGTCCCGGTGCCCGGCCGAGATCACCGGCCCGACGACCGTGGCCGCCTCACGCGGATCGCCGACCTTCAACCGGCCCGCGTACGCCGCCAGTTGCTCGACCAGTCGGTCGTACACGCCCCGCTGCGCCAGCACCCGCGTCGGCGCGGTGCAGATCTGCCCGCTGTAGAAGGAGAACGTCGTCCCGATCCCGGCGACGGCGGAGCCGAGGTCGGCGTCGTCGAAAACGACCGCCGCGCCCTTGCCGCCGAGCTCCATCAGCTGCCGCTTCATGTCCCGCCCGCACACCTCGGCGATGCGCCGGCCGACGGCCGTGGAGCCGGTGAAGCTGACCATGTCGACGTCCCCGGACGACACGGCCGCCTCGCCGACCTCCACGGACCGGCCGGAGACGACGTTCACGACACCCGGCGGCACGCCGGCCGCCTCCAGCGCCTCCGCCATCCGGTAGACGGACAGCGGGTCCTGCGGTGCCGGTTTCACGACCACGGTGTTGCCCATGGCGAGCGCGGGCGCGATCTTGCCGGCCGGGTTGGCCCACGGGTTGTTGTAGGAGGTGATGCAGGTGACGACCCCGACGGGCTGCCGCACGGCCAGCGCCCCCATCACGCCGGCCTTCCCCATCGGCCCGGCCTCGTTGATCTGCGGCGCGATGGCCCACTCGGCGGGCTCCACGCTCGCGTAGCGCCGGAACCGGGCCGCCCCGACACCGACCTGCATGCCCCGGGCCGTCCCCGTGGTCGCGCCGGTCTCGGCCTGCGCGAGTGCGGCGTACGGCCCGAGGTGCCCGTGGATGATGTCCGCCGCCCGCGCCAGCACGGCCGCCCGCTCCTCCGGTGCCGTGCGCGACCAGGACCCGAAAGCCTCGCGGGCCGCGGCGCAGGCCGCGTCGACCTGATCCCGCGACGCCTCGGGGGCCCCTCCCACGGTCTCCTCCGTCGCCGGATCGAGCACGGGATAGTGGCCGCCGTCCGGCTCCACCCACGAGCCCCCCACGAACAACCGCTGCCGTTCGGTTCCTTCGAAGCTCACCTGGTGGCCACCGTCCTGGTGTCCCGCCCCGAGCGCAGCACCCGCCCCGGCACGGCCCCGCTCACCACGTCGTCCCGGATCGCCTCGACACCGTTGACCCACACGGCCCGCACCCCGATCGCCCTGGAGTCCAGCCGCGGGCTGTCGCCCGGCAGGTCGTGCACCAGGGTGGCCGTGCCGGCGTCGATCCGCTCCGGGTCGAAGAGCACCAGGTCCGCATGGAAGCCCTCCTGGATCCGGCCGCGTTCGCGCAGCCCGAAGAGCTGCGCGGGGTCGTCGGTCAGCATCTTCACGGCCTGCTCCAGGCTCGTGAGCCTGCGCCCGCGCAGACAGTCCCCGAGGAACCGGGTCGTGTACGGCGCTCCGCACATCCGGTCCAGATGCGCCCCGGCGTCCGAGCCGCCCAGCATGACGTCGTCGTGCTGCCAGGCCTCGGCGCGCAGTGCCCAGGACGCGGGGTCGTTGTCGGTGGGCATCGGCCACAGGACCGTACGCATCTCGTCGGCGGCGCAGATCTCCACCATGCACTGGAAGGGTTCCTGGCCGCGTTCGCGGGCGATGTCCGCCACGACCCGGCCGCTCAGTCCGCGGTTGGCGTCGCTGTAGGTGTCGCCGATGACGTACCGCCCGAAGTCGGTCAGCCGCCGGAAGACGCCGGCCTGCTTGGACCCGGCGTGCCGCAGCAGCTCCGCCTGCACCTGCGGGTCGCGCAGCCGGGCGATCCGCTCGGGCACGGGCAGCCCGAGGACCGGCCCCCACCCGGGGATCAGGTTGAGCGCGCAGAAGGTGCCCAGCGACATGTTCATCGGCGTGAGGATCGGCATGGTCAGCGCCACGACCCGGCCGCCGGCCTTGCGTGCCCGCTCACTGGCCAGCAACTGCCGGGGCACCCGCTCGGGCACGGCCGAGTCGATGGTCAGCACGTTCCAGTTCAGCGGCCGCCCGGCGGCGGCGCTCATCTCCACGAACAGCTCGATCTCGGCGTCGCTGAACTGATCCAGGCACCCGGCGACGATCGCCTCGATCTGCGTCCCCTCGTGCTCCCCGACGGCCTTCGACAGCGCGAGCAGTTCGGCGGGCCCGGCATGCCGTGAGGCCACCGGCCTGCCGTCCCCGTCGGAGTGGGTGGACGACTGAGTGGTGGAGAACCCCCAGGCACCGGCGTCCATGGCGTCGTGCAACAGCCTCACGATCTCGGCGAGTTGCTGCTCACCGGGCTGCCCGCCGACGGCGTCCTCCCCCATGACGTACCGCCGCAGCGCACAGTGCCCCACCATGAACCCGGCGTTGACCGCGATCCGCCCTTCGAGCGCGTCCAGATACTCCCCGAAGGAGTTCCAGCTCCACGGCGCCCCTTCTTCGAGGGCGACCAGCGACATGCCCTCGACCTTGGACATCATCCGCCGCGTGTAGTCGGCGTCCCCGGGCCGGGACGGATTCAACGGCGCCAACGTGAACCCACAGTTCCCACCGGCCACCGTGGTCACCCCGTGGTGGAGAGAGGGGGTGGCATAGGGGTCCCAGAAGAGCTGGGCGTCGTAGTGGGTGTGCGGATCGACGAACCCGGGAGCGAGAACGAGCCCAGCGGCATCCTCACTGCTCCGGGCCTCTTCGGTGACGGCACCGATGACGGCGATACGACCGTCCCGTATGCCGACGTCGGCGGTGAAGGCGGGCGCGCCGGTTCCGTCGACAACGGACGCACCCTTGATGACGTGATCGAGCATTGGCTCACCTCTTGGTATGCGGCGGGACTGCTTACCCAGGGGCGCGGGGAACTGCGCGACCAGCCACAAACTCACCCGCACCCGCCGACGGAGATCACACGGCAGCCCGGAACCGTGACGTCCGGTGAACCGGATCCGTGTCGATCTTCGGAATCACGTGCTCCCCGATCAGCCGGATCGTCTGCAACGTCTCCTCCTTCGGCACCCCCACCGGCAACCCGAAGCTCAGCTGGTCCGCCCCGGCCTGCTCCCACCGCTTGCACTGCGTGAGCACCTCGTCCGGATCACCGCAGATCAGCAGCTCCTCCTCGATCAGCAGCTCCACGAACTCCGGTGTGTACTCGGGCAGCGTCTCCGGCCAGACCGGGAACCCCTCGGGCCGCGGGAAGGTGTCGTGGTACCGGAACACCAGCGAGGGCAGATAGTGCAGCCCGCCGTTGACCGCGATCCGGATCGCCTCGTCGTGCGTCGGCGCGCAGATCGCCGTGGTCGTCACCATGACGTTGTCGTTGACGAAGTCCCCGATCGGCTCCGCGTTCACGACCGCCGTCTTGTACTGCTCCAGCACCCACTCCATGTCGGAGACCTTCTGGATGCTGAAGCCGAGCACCCCGAGCCCCTTGCGGGCGGCCATCGCGTACGACGGCGGCGATCCGGCGGCGTACCACATCGCCGGGTGCGACTTCCCGTACGGCTTGGGCAGGACCTTGCGCGGAGGCAGCTGCCAGTGCTTGCCCTGGAAGCCGACGTACTCGTCCTGGAGCCACATCTTGGGGAACTCGGCGATCGTCTCTTCCCAGATCTCCTTGGTGTAGTTCATATCGGTCACGCCCGGTATGAACCCGAGGATCTCGTGCGAGCCGGCACCGCGCCCGCTGCCGAACTCGAAGCGGTTGCGGCTCAGGTGGTCGAGCATCGCGACCTTCTCGGCGACCTTGACCGGATGGTTGACCTGGGCCAGCGGGTTGAAGATGCCGGAGCCCAGATGGATCCGCTCCGTCGCGTGCGCGAGGTACCCGAGGAACACGTCGTTGGCGGAGAGGTGCGAGTACTCCTCCAGGAAGTGGTGCTCGGAGGCCCACGCGTACTTGAAGCCCGACTTGTCCGCCTGGATGACGTACTCGGTCTCCTCCATCAGCGCCTTGTGCTCCGCGAGCGGATCGGTCTCGGCGCGCTTGCCCACGTATCCCTGTACAAAGAGCCCGAATTCCAAGGCGGTTCACCGTCCCCGGTTCCGAAGTTTTCTGACGCACCGTCAGTTTTGAACGACTGTGGCACCCCCCGGATGGAGGGTCAATACCTGATGGTCAGTCAGATGACGCTGACCCCGGCCAGCCAGCCGCCGTCGATCACGAACGGCTGACCGGTGATGTAGGAGGAGTCCTCGGAGGTCAGGAACAGCGCCAGCCGCGCCACCTCCTCCGGCTTCCCGATCCGGCCGAGCGGCACGAGTTTGCGGTACAGCCCGTCCAGGGCCCGGCTCGTCTCCTCCGCGTCCGCCTCCGGGTCCAGCCGCGCCGGGTTGGACATCGCGGTGTCGATCGCGCCGGGACACATGGCGTTGACCCGGATGCCGCGCGGCGCCAGCTCCAGCGCGGCGACACGGGTGAGGCCGAGGACGGCGTGCTTGGTCGCGGCGTAGGTGCCCACGGCCGCCATGCCGGTGACGGCCGTGTAGGAGGCGGTGTTGACGATCGTGCCGCCGTCCTCCATCTCGGGAGCCACGGTCTTCATACCGAGGAAGCAGCCGACCTGGTTGACCCGCACGACCTGCATGAACTCGTCCAGCGGCGTGTCGACGAGGGAGTTGAACCGCAGGATGCCGGCGTTGTTCACGAGCCCGTCGACATGGCCGTACGCCTCCTTCGCGGCCGCCAGCGCGGCGCGCCAGTCCTCCTCGCTGCCGACGTCGAGGTGGACGTACAGCGCCCCCAGCTCCTCGGCCAGCTCACCTCCCTGCTCATCCAGCACATCGGCTACGACGACCCGCGCCCCCTCAGCCAGGAACAGCCGCGCTTCCCGCTCTCCCTGTCCCCGCGCCGCCCCGGTGACGATGACGACCCGTCCGTCGAGCTTGCCCATAGCGGCCCCCTTCAGGCGCTGCACACGGTGGACTTGGCATGGTAGCGGCATATCTGACGAGACGTCAGATGCAAGCGGGTCGGGCAATCCAAGGCGTTGCTGAGGCGAATCTCACGTGACTCACAAGTAGGGATGTTTGACCCTGTCGGCGTTCGTCAAGGGAATCCAGAATCTCCGCCATGTCGAAGCGGAAACTGAACACCAAGAACAAGAAGATCAGAATCGCGGCGATCGGATCGGCGTTGGCGACCGGCGGAGTGATCGTCGCCCTGCCGCCCTCGGCGGACGCGGCCGACGAGAAGACGCCCGAGCAGATCACGGGGATGTGTCACATGTCCGCGAAAATCAACGGTGAACAGCGGTCGACGGCCGACTTCGGGGGCGGCCTCGGGGACGGTTTCGCGGCCGACACCTGTGATTTCGTGGAGACGAAGTTCGAGACCTTCGACGGCCCCAGGGGGAAGGTGACGGTCGACTTCCCGAACTGCGAGCCCAACGCCACCGATCCGGCGAAGGTGAACGTCGAATGGTCGACGACGGTGACGCAGGGCGAGGGTAAGTACACCGTGACCCAGCAGGGCGGAGGCGGCGGGATCCTCGGATTTCTGACCGGCTCCTGGCTGAAGCACAGGGCGACCATGGACATGGCCATCGATTCCGCGACCGCCAGTGAGTCCGAGGAGCGGGAGGTGCCGGTCGGCAAGGTGCTCCACATGGAGTTCACGCCGAAGATGCAGCGCATGACCGGCGTCTGGAAGGTGCATTCCGACGCCCGTGAGGCGACCACCGTCGCCAACCCCGTGCCCGAGGTGAACCTCGACGCCGAGGAAGTCGTTGAGGGTCCCTCGATCCTGGAGAGCGCCGCCGGCGGAGCGAACGTCACCGACGTCGAGATCCCGCAGGCCACAGTTCCGAGGACGCGCTTTCCAGCACGCTCGCCTCGGACCCGCCGGAGTCCACCCTGTTCCACGGTGGCGTGGAACAGGGCGACTACACCGTCACTGCCGACGGCACGGACACCACCTTCTGCCTCAGCGTCTACGCCACGAAGCGGGAGCTGGCGATGGGCTACGACTCTGCCACCATCTCCGTCAACGATGGCGAGTGCCCTTCCTCCTGATGCCTGGTTGGGCTGGCGGGCAGCATATGCCGCGAGCTGAGTGGACAGCAGTGTTCTGCCTGCGACTGCTCGCCCTCTCTCCTCTCGGTCGCGATCTCGCCGAGGCTCGACGAAACGCCCCGCCCTGCCCGAGAAGGCGGGGCGGGGCTCGGAGAAGGGCGGCTCCGTGTGCACGGGGGTGGCGGAGCCGCCGGCTGCCGATGACCAGTCAGCGCCTCATCTCCTCACCGGGAAGGGCAAGCCTCTCGCTGGAGGGAGCATCGGCTCCTTCCCGGAGTTCCGGTGTTCCGGGTCGGGAAGTTACGGCTCCCGACGGTCCTGCACCTTGATCGCAGCCGCCAGCAGCGCCGCCGTCACGGCCGCCACATAGACACATGCCAAGTAGGGCCCGCCCGGGAAGGAGACCCCGCCGGACTGCCCTTGAAAGTCGCTCAGCGCCAGGAACGGCATCCACGGGCCGATATCGATCCCCGCCAGCCAGTCACCCGTGGCCGACAGAGCCGGTTCGACGACCAGCGCCCAGACCAGTACGACGGTGATGGTCGCA
The DNA here is from genome assembly GCF_057710365.1 of Streptomyces sp. bgisy027. Taxonomy (NCBI): domain Bacteria; kingdom Bacillati; phylum Actinomycetota; class Actinomycetes; order Kitasatosporales; family Streptomycetaceae; genus Streptomyces; species Streptomyces sp. bgisy027. The sequence continues at coordinate 92,468 of NZ_JBYIVZ010000010.1, read as the reverse complement.
CCACCGCTCTTCAGGAGGAGTCCGATGGCCAGGCTCAACACGGCCACGATGGCGAGCGCGACGGGAAGGGTGAGGAGTTGACGCCATTCGAGCCCGCTGGAGGGCACGACATCGGCGTCGGGCGCCACGACGGACGCGACGGCGACGCCCCCCGCCCCCAACAGGACTCCCATCAGCGCCGCGAGCGCCGCGATCACCCCGGCCTTACCCAGCAACAGCCGTGGCCAGGACGGCACGGCGAGACGGGACTGCCAGATCGTGCCCGTACGGAACTCCATCGTGGCGCTGCGGGACGCGAACACCATGATCAGGAACTGTGCGAAGGCGGGACCGACCAGGACCTCGGGCAGACCGGGCTGCTCCCCTTCCATGGGCGAGCGCACAGCGAGGCCACTGAGGGTGAGCGACACGAGCACGGTGATGCCCAGCAGCCACGGTGTGGAGTTGAGTGAACGAAGCTTGTACGCCTCGGCTTTCAGTACGGCGGTGCTTGTCATACGGCCCTCTCCTCCGCCGGTCGCACCGAGCCCCGGTACTCCACCGAGCTGCCCGTGAGCTGGAGGTAGGCATCCTCGACGGTGCCGCGGCGCGGGGTCAGTTCAAACACCACGAGGCCTGCCCCGGCCACTGCTCTGCCGATGTCCTCACAGCTCAGACCGGTGACCAACAAGGGCGAGGCAGAGGGGTCGACTCCCGGTACGCCGTCGGCCACAGTGGCGCCGGCCTGGGCAAGCAGTTCGCGCAGACGACCGGTTTCCGGACCGCGCACGAGTACCTCACCCTGCACGGAGGCATCGCCCGTGGTGAGTTCCGCGATGGAGCACTGCTTGATGAGCTGCCCACGGCCGATCACCACCACCTCGTCGGCCAACTGTGCCATCTCGGCCAGCAGATGGCTGGATACAAGGACACTGCGTCCTTCGGCCGCGAGTTGTCTGAGCAACCCGCGCATCCAGGCAATGCCCTCAGGGTCGAGGCCGTTCGCGGGCTCGTCCAGGATCAGGATTGCGGGATCCCCCAGCAACGCCCCAGCCAGGCCGAGCCGCTGGGACATACCGAGAGAGAAGCCTCCGACCCGCTGGTCCGCCACCTCGAAGAGCCCGACCCGGGCCAGCACCTCGTCCACGCGGCCAACGGGGATCCGGTTGCTGTGGGCGAGCCACGTCAGGTGAGCCCGTGCACTGCGCTTGGGGTGCGCCCAGCGCGCGTCCAGCAACGCGCCCACGACCCGCAGCGGTTCGGCGTGCTCGTGATAACTGCGCCCCTGGATACGGGCCGTACCGCTGTCCGGCCGGGTTAGGCCGAGCGTCATGCGCAGTGTTGTGCTCTTGCCGGCACCGTTCGGCCCCAGAAATCCGGTGACGGATCCCGGACGCACGGTGAACGACAGGCCGTCGACCACGCGCTTCTTCCTGTACGCCTTGGTCAGATCAGCGATCTCGATCGTAGACATAGGTGACACCCCGCCCCATCAGGCCGTGACGAGCTGGTGAACCACGGCGAATCCGCCGATCAGCAACAAGAGGACCACCGTGGCCGCCTTGCCGAGGGCGAGACCGCGTCGCACCGCACGCACGCACTCGACCAGTCCGATCAGCGACGCCAGCAAGCCTATGCCGCCGATCACCGCGCCTGCGACGTACGCCCAGGTGTGGTCGCCCAGAGTGCGCAGCAGCAGGGCAGCCGCGCCGAGCGGGATCACCGGCCAGGCATCGCCACTCACGGAGGCCGGAGCCTCGTTCGGCGTCACGGAGGGCCTTCCTTTACTCATGTCTTCCTTGAGTCGTCGAAGTGAAATGCGGCGGGAGGCGAGAGGAGAAGGGGGGTGCGGTGTGCGGGCCTCGGAACGAATGGTTCCGAGGCCCGCACACCGCTTCGCCACTGCCCTGGCCGCTCTGTGGCGGCTCGTTCAGACGGCCCGGATGTCAGAGACCGATGAAGTCCCGCACGGCCGAGTAGACCTCGTAGACCGTGGCGCCGACCTCGATCGCCTTGCGGACGAGCCACGGCACGTAGCGCTCGTAGGCCTTCTTGAACGCGTTGTAGCCCGCCTTGGCCGCGTCCTTGAGCTTCTTCCAGGTGCCGGAGCCGAGGTCCTTGAGCCTGTTGATGATCCAGGTCCACCGGCCCCGCTCCCCGGCCCGGTCGGTCTGGACGTCCGTCGAGGCCGTGGCGGCCTTGCCGGCAGTCGAAGCCGACGACGTCAGCTTCACCTCGGCGGCCGAGGACACCGCACGGTGGGTGTCGACCGTCTGCACCTGGGCAACGGCCGCAGGGCGTGCCTGCGGCATCGCGGAGGCAGCCGGAGCGCCCACGCCTATGAGCGCGCCGACGAGCACCGTGCTCGCGATGATGCGGTTCTTGTTCAAGGAATCCTCCGTGAATCAACTGCGAAGCCGCCGTGGCCGGTTGGCCAGCGGCTCGCACAGGTTCACGAGGCCCTCTCTTCGCGATCGCTTCGTCGCGACTCCCCATTGCCTCAGGCATGTGGGGATCATGCCCCTCAGGTGTCTCCGAAGTGTCTCCGATCCGCCCCTTCTACTGGTCAGCCAACCAGATCGCGTCAATTCACCACACTCGTGGAATCTCTTTCGCGGCTCGCCTGAGCCCGTCGCGCCGAGTCGCAAGGCGCTTGCGATTCGTGATCAGCTCTTGTTATTGCTAAAGCACGTGATGCGCGTAGCTGACCACTTCGTCGCATCCGACGGGCAGGTCTTTCCGAGATGTCGAACGACCGGTCCGTCCTTCCAGACAAACGGGGACAGGGGGACTTATGTCCATATCGATGACCGGTGCCACGAGGGATCCTGGTTCCGTTCAACTCCGGTTGCTGGGCCATGACGGCGTCCACCTCGCCGATGACGAGTCCTACCGCCTGCCGCCGCAGACCGCAGAGCTCCTGGCCTACCTCGAACTGCGCGAAGGGCGCACCGCTCGCCGCCCCGCGATCATCAGGTCCCTGTGGCCGGACAAGGCAGAGCGCATCGGGCGGCGCAGCCTGAGCCGACTGCTGTGGCGGGTGAACCAGGCAGCATCCCGGGAACTAGTGATCGCGGAGGGCGAGACCGTACGCATCTCGGACGTGCTCACCAGTGACTGGCAGCAGGCACACGATGCACTCGCCCATCCGGACTGGCCGCACATGCCATCCCTCACGAACGATCTCGAGCTGCTGCAGCTCCCCCTGTTGGTCGACGTCCATTCGCCCTGGGTTGAGGAACACCAAAGGACGTGGGATCAGCGGAGGTTTTATGCCCTGCGTGAAGCGGGCGAGATTCTGCTCTCCAGCGAACGACTGCGGGAGGCTGTCGAGATCGCGGAACTCTTGGCCATGTGGGAACCACTGGACGAACCCAGCCATCTTCTGCTGATGCGTGCCCACATGAAGCTGGGAGCTGCCGGTAGGTCCGCGGAGTTGTACCAGGAATTCCGGCGCCGCCTGCGGAAGGAGCTCGGAGTCGAGCCCACGTTCGAACTTGCCCATGCGACAGCCCTGGCCGGATGATCACGGCTCAGCCGACATGGCCCTGGCGCCCCACGCAATAAGCGGGCCAGCCGTCATGGACCCGCTCAAGGGCAACTCTGCGCCACGCACAGTCTTCTGTCGGCCATGCGGGCCGAGCCCGGCAGGGAGAGGCACCCGTCACCCAGACACAGGCGATACGGGCGCGCAGGCTCCCGGACTTGCCCGGTCAATGATCACGATTCATGACTCTCGGGCGCGTCAGCCGAAGCCGACCCGCGGCCGTGGGCTCCATCGGTGGACTCTCGCTCGATGACGAACGATCCCTTACCGACGACTGTACGCACGTAGCCCATCTCGGCCAGCAGGACCAGCGTCTTACGGGCCGTCCCGCGTGCGATCCCGAATTCCTGCATCAGCCGGTCCACACCGGGCACCGCCCGCCCCAGCGGGTACACGCCGTTTCCGATGCGGGAGATCAGGACCGCGGCGAGTTGCAGGTACAGCGGGTCCGCCGCGTCCGGGTCCAGTTCGTCATCCGGGCCGTAGCCCTCTGGGATGTCCACCATGGATTGACCGTAAGCGGCCAGGGGAATCCACACTCATATGTGTCATGGCATGGCATGCCATGACCAGGTTGCTCTAATGTTGGTTATGACATGAGCAGACCCCCGCGACGGATGCGACCCGTCCGGGGGCATGGCCACCAACTGAGTGGAGTTGATGACGGTGAGCATTATCCACGCGTTGGTACGACGGATTCTGGACGTACTCGCCCCCGGCACCGGCAGGCGGCGGGCTGTTCGCCGCAACGCCTTACCAGTGGCGGCTCCCGGAGCGACCGCGCCACGCGCCACCCCGCCGCCCTGGCCCTCGATCCCGCGTTCCCCATACGGCCTGGACACTCCCCTCGACGGGACCGCTTCCCCACTGGTCCGCCCCTACCTCGTAGCCGTTGAGCGGGAGCGACGCCGACAGTCCCAGGGTCGGATCACGCTCGTCCTCGCCACCGACTGCGGCACCGACCTCGATCAACACATCGTCGGCACCCAGGGGGCGGTGTGATCAGGTTGTGGGAAGCGGACGTCCCTACGGACACAGCGGCCCTGCCAGCCGCAGTGAGTATGAGGCCGAACAGAGGCGGTGCGCGATGAAGGCCGGGCGATACCCGCAAGCCGGAGTGTCCCAGCTCACCATTCGCATCTATCGGATCAGCCTCGACGGCGAAACGGACGCGCACGTACGTCAGCTCACGGCCACCAGTGAGCACGATGTCGACGGCCTGCCGGAGTCGCACGAGTGGCCGCCGTGCCGCTGTCCCCGATGCCGGGACGGCCACGAACTGGCGCCCCGGTAGGCACCGGCACCACTCCAGAGAGGCCGTCTGCTCCCCTCGGAAAAGCGGGCGGCCTCTCACATCAAGGGCCCCACCTCCGCCCCGAACGCGGTGATCTGGTCGACGAGCTCACTGCGCCCCCGGCTGCGGAACCGCACCTGCACCTGGTCCACCCCCATCGCCCGGTACGCGCGCAGCGACTCGGCGAGGGCGTCCGGCGTCCCGGTCAGCGTCCGGCGCCCGACGTCCCAGGCGGGCGTGCCGACGTACAGGGGCTCGACGATGGCGCCGACGGTGTACGGCCCTTCGATGCCCGCGTCCTCCCTGAGCTGCCGGATCCGCGCGATCTGCGCGGGCAGCCGGTCGCGCGGGTCGCCCTGCGGCAGCCATCCGTCGCCCTTCAGCGCGGCCCGGCGCACGGCGGCCGGCGAGGATCCGCCGACCCAGACCGGGACGCGTTCCTGAGCGGGCCGGGGCAGCTGGCCGAGCCCTTCGAAGTCGTAGAGCTTGCCGTGGTGTTCGGGGAACTCCTCCGGCCCGAGGGCGGAGCGCAGAGCGTCGATCGACTCGTCGAGGACGGGTCCGCGCCGCTCGAAGTCGACGCCGAGCACCTCGAACTCCTCGCGCACGTGCCCGGCCCCGACGCCGAGGATCAGCCGCCCCGCGCTCAGGTGATCGAGGGTGGCGTACTGCTTGGCGGTGAGCAGGGGGTGGCGCAGGCCGACGACCGCGACATGGCTGAGCAGGCGTACGCGCTCGGTGGCCGCCGCGAGGAAGGCGAGGGTGGCGACCGGGTCGTACCAGACCGTGCTCATCGCGGAGGCCAGGCGGCGCGGGATGGCGACGTGGTCGCACGTGGCGACGTAGTCGAAGCCGGCGCGGTCGGCGGCGCGGGCCAGGGCGACGAGGTCGTCGGGTCCGGCGCCCGCCTCCCACGGCTCCGCGTACATCGTGCTCTGCGACTGGACGGGGAGCTGCATCCCGAACAGCGTCCGTCCGTCCGGCGGGACTTGACTGGTCACACGCCCTCCCGGGGCCGATGAACTGACAGACCGTCATATTCGTGCTCGGGCGCCATCGTCCGGTCCGGTGGCGCGACAGGCAAGGGGTGGGGCCCATCGGCCCGTCCCGCGCGGGACGGCTCGCCCGTGCCCGGTGGCGTCCGGTTCGCGCGGTCCGCGAGCGGCCGACCGGGGCTGCCCGCCCTCGGCGGACCCATGGGCCGCGGTCCCCCGCCGGAACCGCGGCCGCCTCATGCGCCGCCCGGCCAGAGCCCGCCGTCCGTCAGCCCCAGCAGCTCGATCGCGTTGCGCCGTACGATCCGGTCGACCACGTCGGCGTCCAGGTGCCCCATCTGCGCCTCGCCGACCTGGCGGGACTCCGGCCAGGTGGAGTCGGAGTGGGGGTAGTCGGTCTCGTAGAGCACGTTGCCGACGCCGATGGAGTCGAGGTTCCGCAGCCCGAAGGCGTCGTCGAAGAAGCAGCCGTAGACGTGGTCGGCGAACAGCTCGGACGGCGGCCGGTGCACCTTGTCGGCGACCCCGCCCCAGCCCCGGTTCTCCTCCCAGACGACATCGGCGCGCTCCAGGATGTACGGGATCCAGCCGATCTGACCCTCGGCGTACATGACCTTGAGATTCGGGAAGCGCTCGAACTTGCCGCTCATCAGCCAGTCGACCATCGAGAAGCAGCAGTTGGCGAAGGTGATGGTCGAACCGACCGCGGGCGGCGCGTCGGCGGAGGTCGAGGGCATCCGGCTGGACGAGCCGATGTGCATGGCGACGACCGTGCCGGTCTCGTCGCAGGCGGCGAGGAAGGGGTCCCAGTAGTCGGTGTGCACGGAGGGCAGCCCGAGGTGCGGGGGTATCTCGGAGAAGGCGACGGCCCGCACGCCCCGGGCCGCGTTGCGGCGGACCTCGGCGGCGGCCAGCTCGGCGTCCCACAGAGGGATGAGGGTGAGCGGGATCAGCCGCCCGCGCGCGTCGGGCCCGCACCACTCCTCCACCATCCAGTCGTTGTACGCCCTCACGCCCAGCAGGCCCAGCTCGTGGTCCTGCGCCTCGGTGAAGGTCTGACCGCAAAAACGCGGGAAGGTCGGGAAGCAGAGCGCCGACTGGACGTGGTTGACGTCCATGTCCGCGAGCCGGGAGGGCACGTCGAACGAGCCCCGGCGCATCTGCTCGTAGGTGATGACCTCCAGCTTGATCTCGTCCCTGCTGTAGCCCACGGCGGTGTCGAGGCGGGTCAGGGGCCGGTGCAGGTCCTCGTACACCCACCAGTCCCCGATCGGACCGTCGTCGCCCGGCCGTCCCATGACGGGCTTGAACCGCCCGCCCAGGAAGGTCATTTCCTTCAGCGGCGCGCGGACTATGCGCGGTCCGACGTCCAGGTACTTCTTCGGGAGCCGGTCCTGCCACACCGTGGGCGGCTCCACCGTGTGGTCGTCGACGGAGATGATCAGGGGAAACGTCGTCTCGGTGTCCATGGCGCCCACGGTAGCGCCGATCTGACGGTCCGTCAGCTAAGCTGTGATACACCCCGCCGTGCGAAGAGCTCGTGAGGGCCTTGTGACATCCCGCGCGTCTGGCTGTGATCAGCCTCTCCCCGGCTGACGCATCTGCCATGAACAAGGCAAACTGGCGGAGATGTAAACGGGCCCTAGGGGGACTGCGATGGACGGGGTACCGCGAGTGCCGGAGCAGAGGCGTCACGACTTCGCGCAGGATGCGGCGGAGCCGGCGGCGGCGTTGCGCTTCGGCGTGCTCGGCCCGGTGCGCGCATGGCGCGGCGAGGAACAGCTGGCCACCGGCTCCCCCCAGCAACGCGCCCTGCTCGCCGCCCTGCTGCTGCGCGAGGGCCGTACGGCGACCGCGGCGGAGCTGATCGACGCCCTGTGGGGCGAGGAGCCGCCCTCGCAGGCGCTGGCGGCGCTGCGCACGTACGCCTCCCGGCTGCGCAAGATCCTGGATGCCGGCGTCCTGGTCAGCGAGTCCGGCGGCTACGCGGTACGGGGCCTGACCGAGGGCGCGCTGGACCTGGGCGTGGCGCAGGAGCTGGCCGCGGAGGCGGAGAAGGCCCGCGGCGCCCGGGACCTGTGCCGGGCGCGGGAGGTGCTCGCGCGGGCACTGGCGCTGTGGGACGGCGAGGTGCTGGCGGGGGTTCCGGGGCCGTACGCCGAGGCCCAGCGGGTCCGGCTGGAGGAGTGGCGCCTCCAACTGCGCGAATCCCGCCTCGACATGGACCTGGAGCAGGGCTGCCACGCGGAGGCGGTCTCGGAGCTGACGGCGCTGACGGCCGAGCACCCGCTGCGCGAGCGGCTGCGGGAACTGCTGATGCTGGCGCTGTACCGCAGCGGCCGGCAGGCGGAGGCGCTTGCCGTGTACGCGGACACGCGCCGGCTGCTGGCGGACGAGCTGGGCGTGGACCCGCGTCCCGGGCTTCGCGAACTCCAGCAGCGCATCCTCCAGGCGGACCCGGCCCTCGCGGAGCCGTCGGCCCCGGCGGCCGAACCGGCGGCGGTCCGGGTCCGCCCGGCACAACTGCCCGCCACTGTCCCGGACTTCACCGGCCGCGCCTCCTTCGTCTCGGAGCTCGGCGAGGTCCTCGCCTCGGCCGGGGGGCGGGTGATGGCGGTGTCGGCGCTGGCGGGCATCGGCGGCGTGGGCAAGACGACGCTGGCGGTCCATGTGGCGCACCAGGCGCGCTCGGCCTTCCCCGACGGCCAGCTCTACGTCGACCTCCAGGGCGCCGGCCCGCGCGCGGCGGAGCCGGAGACGGTGCTGGGCTCCTTCCTGCGCGCGCTCGGCACCGCCGACTCGGCGGTCCCGGACTCCCTGGAGGAGCGGGCCGCGCTCTACCGCTCGGTGCTGGACGGCCGGCGGGTGCTGGTCCTGCTCGACAACGCCAGGGACGCCGCCCAGGTACGGCCGTTGCTGCCGGGCACGGAGGGCTGCGCGGCGCTCGTGACCTCCAGGGTCCGCATGGTCGGCCTCGCGGGCGCCCATCTGGTCGACCTGGACGTGATGTCGCCGGACGAGGCGCTGTCCCTGTTCACGAAGATCGTGGGCGAGGAGCGGGTGGCCTCGGAGCGGGAGGCCGCGCTGGACGTGGTCGCGGCGTGCGGCTTCCTGCCGCTGGCGATCCGTATCGCGGCGTCCCGGCTGGCGGCGCGGCGCACATGGACGGTGTCGGTGCTGGCGGCGAAGCTGGCGGACGAACGCCGCCGCCTCGACGAACTCCAGGCCGGCGACCTCGCGGTGAAGGCCACGTTCGAGCTGGGCTACGGCGCGATGGACCCCGCCCAGGCCCGCGCCTTCCGCCTCCTGGGCCTCGCCGACGGCCCCGACATCTCGCTGGCCGCGGCGGCCGCGGTGCTGGACCTGCCGGTGGAGGAGACGGAGGACCTGCTGGAGGCCCTCGTCGACACGTCACTGCTGGAATCGGCTGCGCCGGGCCGGTACCGGTATCACGATCTGGTGCGGCTCTACGCGCGTGCGTGCGCGGAGCGGGACGAACAGCCGCCGAGCGAGCGGGACGGGGCGTTGTCGCGGTTGCTGGACTTCTATCTGTCCACGGCGGCGGCGATCTACGCGATCGAACGGCCGGGGGATCGCCTGGTGGATCATCTGGAGCCGACGGAACGCGAGGGCCTGCGTTTCGAGGAGGGCACGGCCGCCCTGGACTGGCTCTACACCGAAGGCGAGTCCCTGCTCGCCTGCGTACGGCAGTCCGTGGGCACGAACCGGATCCGGCGCGGGGTCGACCTGTTGTGGGCGGCGAAGGACCTGGCCGAGTCGGGCGCCAACGCACGGCAGTACGAGGCCACCGCCGTCGCGGTGTGCGAAGCCACGAAGGCCGCGGGCGACACCCGCGCGGAGGGCCGCGCACGGACGACGCTCACCAACGTCCTGCTGGTTTCCGGCCGGATCCAGCAGGCCGCGGACGAGGCGCGGCTCGCCATGGACCGGGCGGCCGCCGCCCAGGACGTCGCCGCGGGCAGCTGGGCGGCCAACGACCGGGGGCTCATCTCGCTGCACCAGCGCCGGTACGCGGACGGAAAGGTCTTCTTCGACCAGGCCATCGAGGGCTGGACCGCGGCGGGCAACCAGTCGGGCTCGGCGACCACGCTGTTCAACCTCTCGCGGGCCCACCTGGGCATGGGCAACGTCACGAAGGCGGTCGACATCGCCCAGCACGGACTCACGCTGCTGGCCGCATTGGGCAGGACCATGCGGCTCGCCAACGGCCATTACGCCCTGGGCATGGCGCTGACCAAGGCCGACCGGCACACGGACGCCCTCGACCAGTTCGGCGAGGCCCTGACCATCTTCGCGGACCACCGGCAGCGGCTCTGGGAAGGCACCACCCACTTCCGGGTCGCCGAGGCGCACATCGCCGCCCGTCGCCCGGCCCAGGCGGCGCTGCACGCCGAACAGGCCCTTGCCATCGGGTGCATCGGGGGTGACCGGATGCGGGGCAATGTCCTCACCCTGCTGGGGCGGGCGCTGTCGACCCTCGGGCAGGTGGACCGGGCGAAGGCCTGCTGGCGCGAGGCGCTGAAGCTCTTCGAGGAGAACAGCGTCCCCGAGGCCGAGGAGGTGCGCCTCCTGCTCAGGCCCGCCGCCACGACCTGAACAGCCCGCTCGGCACTCGATCTGCGGGCGTTAAGCGTTCGTTTATCTCCGCCCGGCAGTCTCATACCCGTCGGACCGTCGCGTCGGGGGGCAGACGGTCCGCAATGGAGCCGGCCAGGCTAATGTGCGGCTCCGAACACCCGTCCGGCAACCCTCGGGGGAGTTACCGGGCGGGTGTTTCTCACTCAGCTTTCAGCGTTGCAGAGGAGTACGAGTCGATGAGCGAGCAGAAGGCCAAGACCGTCGAGCCGCAGGACAACCAGATGCCGGTCCCACCCGCGGACGGGGCTGTCGTCGCCGCGAGGGACAACCAGATGCCCGTCCCGCCCAAGGACGAGCAGATCGTCACCATGGACAACCAGATGCCGGCCCCGCCCGCTCTGGATCTGGACAACAAGTAGGCCTCATCGCACGGGGACCGGCCGCGGCGGCTCGGAGGGGAGCCACCGCGGCCGACGTGTGTCCGGGCCGGGCGCGACGGGAGCCGTGAGGTCGGCGCAGGGGCGTGTCCCCGCACCCTCGCTGCCCCGTTCCCCTCCCCGCACCCGGTCGCCTCACCCGGCCGGCGCGCCCGGGTGTCATGGCACTCGCCGGCATCCTGACGCCGACCCGGCTCGCCGCGCTGCTCGGGATCACCGTCCTGGTCGTGCCCGTACGGGGCCGGCCGCGGGACTTGCGGACCCGGCCGGATCTGCCGATCGGGCTGCTCGTCGCCGTGCCGGCCGCGGCCACGTACCGCGGCGGACACCCCACCGCACCCGTGCGCGGCCTGCTCACCGCACAGGTCGAGCGTCCCCGCCACGGCCCGCGGCGCGTCGGCGCCGCCGGGTGAGCGAAGGGAGCGAAGAGAACGGCCGGCTCCTCGTCCGGGCGCCCGGTTGACCGTCTGTGGCGGAATGCCGCCCGCTCCGATCCGCGGCGCGTCGGCGCCACCGGTGAGCGGAGAGGACAGCCGACTCCTCAAGCCCTCCCCCGCAGCTCCCCCTTGACCACCTTCCCGCTCGCGTTCCGCGGCAGTTCGCCCACGAACTCCACCACCCGCGGCACCTTGTAGTTCGCCATCTCCCGCCGCGCCCAGGCGATCAGGTCGTCCCCGGTCAGCACGGCACCCGGCCGCCGCACCACGAACGCCTTCCCGGCCTCCCCCAGCCGCGCGTCCGGCACGCCGATCACCGCGACGTCGGCGACATCGGGGTGCAGCCCCAGCATCTGCTCGATCTCCGCGGGGTAGGCGTTGAAGCCGCCGACGATGAACATGTCCTTGATGCGGTCGGTGATGCGCAGGTTGCCGCCGTCGTCCAGCACGCCCACGTCGCCGGTGCGCAGCCAGCCGTCCTCCGTCAGCACCTCGGCCGTGGCCGCCGCGTCCTCGTAGTAGCCCCGCATGACGTTGAAGCCGCGGACCAGCACCTCGCCGGGTTCGCCGGGCGGTGCCTCGACGCGGATCTCCGTGCCCGGTATCGCGCGGCCCGACGTCGACGCGATGACCGTCGGGTCGTCGCCGCGCCGGCACATCGTGACGATGCCGCCGGCCTCCGACAGGCCGTACGCCGTCAGGACCGTCTCCACGCCGAGCTCCCCGCGCAGCCGCTCCACCAGTTGCAGGGGCACGACCGCGGCGCCCGTGACCACCAGCCGCAGCGCCGAGAGGTCGTGCGCGTCGCGGGCCGGGTGGTCAAGGAGCGACTGGTGCAGGGTCGGCGGTCCCGGCAGCACCGACACCCGTTCCGCCGCGATGTTCGCGAGCGCCGTGCCGACGTTGAAGACGGGCTGCGGGATCATCGTCGCGCCCCGCATCAGACAGGCGATCACCCCGGCCTTGTAGCCGAAGGTGTGGAAGAAGGGGTTCACGATCAGATAGCGGTCGCCCCGCCGCAGTCCGGCCAGGTCGCTCCACACCTCGTACGCCCGCAGCGTCTGCGCGTGGGTGATCACCGCGCCCTTGGGGCGGCCCGTCGTGCCGGACGTGAAGACGATGTCCGAGGCCCAGGAGCCCTCGACGGCCTGCGCGCGCGCCCGCACCTCGGCCCCGTCCACCCCGTCGCCGCCCGCCAGGAAGTCCTTCCAGGTACGGAAGTCGGCGGGGGCGTCGTCCGAGAGCACCACCACCTGCTCCAGGGCGGGCAGCCCCGGCCCCTCCGCGACCGCCCGCCGCAGCGACGCCACGTACGACGTCCCCAGGAACGTGCCGGTCACGAACAGCAGCCGGGCCCCGCTGCGGCGCAGCACATCGGCCGCCTCGCCGCCCTTGAAGCGGGTGTTCAGCGGCACCAGCACCGCCCCGGCCGACACCGCGCCCAGCGCGGCCGTGATCCAGTCCAGTGTGTTCGGCGCCCAGACGGCGACCCGGTCGCCCGGCTCGATGCCGTTCGCCACGCAGGCCGCGGCCGAGCGCTCGACACGGGCGCCGAGTTCGGCGTACGTGATCCGGCTGCGGCCCTCCACCACCGCCTCGACGTCCGCGTACCGCTCGGCCGCGGACCGCACCAGTTCCGGAATGCTGCCCCACTCCAAGTCACCGCGCACCACGGCCTCCAGACCCACTAGCTGACTACCCGTCAGATTAGCTGTAGCCTGACGCCCTGTCAGCAGCCGCTTCAGCATGCGGAGGTGCGCGCAGCATGACCTCAGGCACCGGCCTCAAGGACGCCACCGCGATCGTCGGCATCGGACAGACCCCCTTCGCCAAGAACCTCCCGGACGACGAGAGAACGCTGGCCTGCCGTGCCGTTCTCGCCGCCCTCGACGACGCCGGCATCGCCCCCGGCGAGGTCGACGCCCTCGCCTCCTACACCATGGAGGAGACCGACGAGGTCGAGCTGGCGAAGGCGGTCGGCTTCGGTGACCTCACCCACTTCAGCAAGGTCGGCTACGGCGGCGGCGGTTCGTGCGCCACCGTCGCGCACCTGGCCACCGCCATCGCCACCGGCCAGGCGACGGTCGGCGTCGCCTGGCGGTCCCGCAAGCGCGGCAGCGGCCCCCGGCCGTGGCGGAACACCACCGCCCAACTGCCCACCCCGGCCCAGTGGACCCGGCCCTACGGCCTGCTGCGCCCCGTCGACGAGATCGCGATGCTCGCCCAGCGGTACATGCACGAGTACGGCGCGACCCGGGACCACCTGTTCAACGTCGCCCTCGCCTGCCGCAACCGGGCCAACCAGAACCCGGCCGCGATCATGTACGACCGGCCCCTGACCCGCGAGATGTACATGACCTCCCGCTGGATCAGCGAGCCGCTCTGCCTCTTCGACAACTGCCTGGAGACCGACGGCGCGCTCGCGTGCGTGATCGTCAGCCGCGAGCGCGCCCGCGACTGCCGGCACACCCCCGTCTACGTCCACTCCGCCGCCCAGGGCCTGCCCGCCCAGCACCACGGCATGGTCAACTACTGGAACGACGACCCGCTCACGGGCCCCGCCTGGACCGCCGCCCGGCATCTGTGGAAGCACGCCGACCTCACTCCACAGGATGTGGACGTCGCCCAGATCTACGACGCGTTCACCGCGCTCATACCGCTCTCGCTGGAGGGCTACGGCTTCTGCGGGCGCGGCGAGGGCGGCGCGTTCACCGAGGGCGGCGCCCTGGAGATCGGCGGGCGGCTGCCGATGAACACCGGCGGCGGCGGGCTCAGCGAGGCCTACGTCCACGGCTTCAACCTCGTCACCGAGGGCGTCAAACAGCTCCGCGGCACCAGCACCGCCCAGGTCCCCGGAGCCGCGACCTGTCTCGTCACCGCCGGCGAAGGCGTCCCCACCTCCGCGCTGCTCCTGAGGAGTTGACCGAAGGATGCTCTCCCCCGTCACCGACCCCGACGGCACCCCCTTCTGGCAGTACGCCGCCCAGGGCGAGCTGCGCGTCCAGTCCTGCGCCGACTGCGGCGAACCCCGCTTCCCGCCCCGCCCGTGCTGCCCGCACTGCCAGTCCTTCGCGAGCGAATGGCGGCTGATGAGCGGGCACGGCCGGATCTGGTCCTACGTCGTCCCCCACCCGCCCCTGCTGCCCGACTACGCCGCGCAGGCGCCGTACAACGTCATCGTCGTCGAACTCGCCGACGCGCCCCGCATCCGCCTGGTCGGCAACCTCGTCACCGGCCCCGGCGCGGCCCTCGGCTCCTTCTCCCCGGAGCGGATCCGCATCGGCGCCAAGGTGCAGGCCGTCCTCGGCGGCACCGGGCTGGTGCAGTGGGTCCTGGAGCGGCCATGAGCCTCGACGTCACCACCGACAAGGACACCGCCGTCGCCGTCGTCACCCTCGACCGGCCGGACCGCCTCAACGCCATCGACCTGCCGATGCGGGACGAACTCGTCGCGGCCTGGCGGGATCTGCGGTTCGACGACACCGTACGGGCCGTCGTCCTCACCGGCGCCGGCGAGCGGGCCTTCTGCACCGGGCTGGACCGGGACGCCGTCGTCCCGCAGCCCGACTCCCCCTACATGAGCGACGATCCGCTGCTGCGGGTCGGGCCGAAGTCGAACGACCTGTGGAAACCGGTCGTCGCCGCCGTGCGGGGCATGGCCTGCGGGGGCGCCTTCTATCTGCTCGGCGAGGCGGACTTCCTCGTCGCCGACCCGACCGCCGCCTTCTTCGACCCGCACACCACCTACGGCATGGTCAGCGCCTACGAGTCGATGCTGATGGCGCTGCGCATGCCGTACGGGGAGGCCGCGCGGATGGCGCTCATGGGCAGCGCGGAACGGCTGTCGGCGCGGCGGGCCCACGAGATCGGGCTGGTCTCGGAAGTCACCGAAGCGGGCGGCGCGCTGGCCGCCGCCGTCGACTGCGCGGCCGTCCTCGCCGGGTATCCGCCGGCCGGGGTGCAGGGGACCGTGCGGGCGCTGTGGGCGGCCAGGGAGGCCGCCCTCGCCCAGGCGTTCGCGCAGGCACCGCACCTGATCGCCCTCGGGAACCTGCCGGGCGAGCGGCAGACGGAGCTGTTCCGGTCGCGGCGCCGCGAGCACCGCCTGCGCTGAACTACTGCGCCTCGCGCGTCACGTCGTCCAGGGCGCAGGTGACACCGGCGGTGTTCGCGCCCGGGTCGGCGACGTAGGCGGCGGCCACGTCCAGGGTCTCGGTGGAGCCGGCCGCGACGTACGGGATGGCGGACGACCTGGTGCGCACAGGCGCGCCGTCGGGGTCCTTGAAGACCACGTCGAACTCGTAGGTGTACGTGGTGAAGGTGTTGGTGTTGGCCGCCTCGACGCGGGCGACCATGCCCCGGCTCGGGTCGTACGCACAGCTGGTGATCCGCACGTCGCTCGTCGGCTCCGCGGACGCGGTCGCGGACGAGCCGCCACCCGACGAGGACCCGGTGTCGTAGTCGTCATCGTCGTCGTAGTGATGGGTGCTGCCGCCCGAACTGCTCGACGAGCTGCCGGAGCCGGAGCTGTCGTCGCACCCGCCGCCGTGCGAGCGCCGGGCTCCGGTCAGGGCGACCAGTACGCAGGCGAAGACGGCCAGTGCGCGGACATGGCGAAGCTTCACGGTGTTTCAACCCCCGTTGTCGCGATCGTGAACACGTCACGTTAGCAGCGGCCGCATGGCGGTGAGCGCTCACCCGGCGTAGCGTCTCGTGCAAGGGCGGTGAAGATGGCCGCTCCCCTGGGACGGCCGCCGTCCGGCCCCTTCCGTGCACCGGCACGACGGCCGTCACACAGCCGTGGCTACGCCGTTCGCGCCGTGCCCGTGCCCTTCTCCGCGTCCAGCGCGTACACGCACCGGTCCTTGCTGCACGCGTACACCACGCCGTCCCGCACCACCGGGGAGCCGGTGATCTCACCGCCCGTGGCGAGCTTCCAGCGCAGCCGGCCGTCGTCGGCCTTCAGGGTGTACAGCAGGTGGTCGGTGGAGCCGAAGTGAATCCTGCCCTCGGCGACCGACGGGGCGCCCACGAGGTCGCCGCCCGCCTGGAAGCGCCACTTCGGCGTCCCGGTGACCGCGTCCAGCGTGTACAGGCCCTTGCCGCTGCCGACGTGGACATGGCCCCCGGCCACCAGCACCGGCTCGATCGAGGACCGGGACTCGGTGGCGATGCGCCAGCGGTCGCGGCCGTCGGTGGCGTCCAGCGCGTAGACCGTGCCGAGGTAGTCGGCGAGGTACACACCGCCGCCGGTCACCGCCGGGCCCGGCACGAAGGCCGGCGGGCACAGGAAGACCGCGGGAGCCTCGAAGTGCCAGCGCACGTGTCCGCTCAGCACGTCGATCGCGAGCACGCGCGTGCCGGCCGAGACGTACACATGGCCGTCGTGGGCCTGCGCCACCCGCACCGGCACCCCGCCGCAGGAGGCGGCGTCGCCGATCGGGTACGACCAGCGCTCGTCACCGGTACGGGCGTCCAGGGCGCGCAGCCGGGCGTCCTGCCAGACGTACACCGTGCCGTCGTACAGCGCCGGCCCGGCCTCCGGGGACTCGAAGTCGGTCTGCGCCCCGGTGAGCTCCCAGAGCTTCTGGCCGCTGGAGGCCTCCCAGGCCTGGACGCCGCCGCCGCGCGTGCCGGTGACGACGGTGCCGCGCTCGGCCTTCAGGGAGTACACCCAGGCGTCCGTCTGGAGCCGCCACAGGTCCGCGCCCTCGCGGCACTCCAGCGCGAACAGGGTCGGCCCGTCGGAGGCGTGGATACGGCCGTCCGCGACCGCCATGGACCAGGCGACGTCACGGGTCTTGAAGCGGCGCCGGCCGGTGGCCACGTCCAGGGCGTGCACCTCGAAGGAGGTGACGTAGACCAGGTCGCCGTCGACGGCCGGGGTGCCCCAGACGTCGTTCGACATGCGAAAACGCCAGGGCCGCCAGCCGGCCGCGTTCTCCGGGGGCACGGGCGGCACCGCCGGGCCGACGGCGGGGTCGGTGCCGTTGACGCCGGGGCGGGGCTTGGACCAGGAGGCGACCAGTCCGGCCTCGGGAAGGGGCGCCTTCAGGGCGGCGGCGCGGGCGTCGGCCACGCGCGGGCCGGGGCCGATGGGAACCGCGGCGCCCGCCAGGCGGACGGGGCCGGTGTCGGGGGCGCCGACCTGGACGGGCTGCGGGCCCGGCACCACCGGGTCGTGCGCGGGCGGGGGCGGCAGCGGCGCCGGGGCGGCACGGCCGCCGCTGCGACCGGAGGCGGGCGCGGGCCTGGCCGCGGGTCGGCCGCCTCTGCGCGTCTCGATCAGGCCCACGGCGCGCTCGGGCAGCCACGCGGACGCCGTACCGCTGTCGTCGGAGCCCGAGCCGAAGAGGTGCGGCGCGAGCTGGGCCTGGAGGTCGGCCGGGTTGGGCCGGGCGGTGGCCTCCATCTGCATCAGGGACTCGATCAGCGGGCGCAGCTCGTCCGGGAGTCCCTCCAGGTCCGGGCCCTCGCGCAGCAGCATGAAGACCGTCTCGACCGGGTTGGCGCCGTGGAACGGGGGGTGTCCGGTGGCGGCGAACACCAGCATCGAGCCCAGCGAGAAGACGTCGCTCGCGCCCGTGACGCTACGGGAGTCCTTCGCCTGCTCCGGCGACATGTAGGCGGGTGTGCCGACGGCGACGTTGGTCATCGTCAAACGAGTGTTCGACACGCCGGACGCGATACCGAAGTCGATGACGCGGGGGCCGTCCTCGACCACGAGCACGTTGGACGGCTTCAGGTCGCGGTGCACGAGCCCGGCGCCGTGGATCGACTGGAGGGCCTCCGCCACACCGGCCGCCAGCCAGCGCACCGCCTGGGCCGGCAGCGGCCCGCACTCGTTCACTATCTCCTCGAGGGAGGGCGCGGGAACGTAGGCGGTGGCCAGCCACGGCACGGCGGCGCGCGGGTCGGCGTCGACGACCGCGGCCGTGTAGAAACCGGAGACCGCCCGGGCCGCCTCCACCTCACGCGTGAAGCGGACGCGGAACAGCTGGTCCTCGGCGAGCTCCGTGCGGACGGTCTTGATCGCCACGCGCCGGCCCGAAGCCGAGCGCGCGAGATAGACCAGCCCCATGCCGCCGGCACCCAGCCGTCCGAGCACCTCGAACGGCCCGATCCTGCGCGGATCGTGCTGCGTCAGCTGATCCACCACTCTGCCTGCCACCTCCCCGTACGGGCCCCGTCCACCCACATATGTACGCGACCCCGTGCAGCGTCTCACCACCGCACCGCCTTGGCGGCACGCACCCCGATTCTTCCTGTCCGAGGGCGTGGTTGCGAACCCGAGGGCGGAACGGGGTGTCTTGGGACAAAACCACACTCCGGCGTCCATGGACACCGCCGGTTCGCATGGTGGGACGCCGGAATGCCGAGGCGCCGTCAGCGTTCCAGGACCGCGAACGAGGCCCCCTGGTCGTCGCTGACCACGGCGACCGTCCCGTACGACGTCTCGAAGGGCGGCACCTGCACCCGCCCGCCGAGCCGGTTCACCGTGCCGAGGATCTCAGCACAGTCCGCCACCCGGAAGTGGACGACGAAATGAGGCGGCATCATCGCCGGGAACACCTCGCCCACGGCCGCCCGGCCGAAGTCCGGCTCGGCGTCGGGGCCGAACAGGGCGTCGTGGAAGAGCCCGCCGTAGAAGGTGTTGGCGGCCTCGGTGTCGCGGGCGTACAGCTCGGCCCAGACGAAGCTGCCGGCCTTGTGCCGGCGCCCGAATCCGGTGTGCCCGTCCGCCTGCCACAGCCCGAAGACCGCGCCCTCGGGATCGGTGACCAGCGCGGCCGTCCCCAGGTCCGGCCCGACCGGAGCCGGCGAGGTGACCACCTGCCCGCCGGCGTTCCGGATCCGCCCGGCCAGCCCCACCGCGTCCGGGGTGGCGAAGTACACCGTCCACACGGTGGGCATCCGCCCGTCCGTCTTGCGGGAGAGCGAGGCGACGCGGTCGCCGTCGAGGCGGGCCCACACGGTGGAGTCGTACGCCTCCTCGAAGTCCCACCCGAAGAGCTCACCGTAGAAGCGCTCGCCCGCCGGTACGTCGGCGAGCTGTGCGTCGACCCAGCACGGGACGCCCTCCGTGTATCCCGTTCCGTTCGCGGATGCCCTGTTTTCGGCCATGCGGCAAAAGTAGCCGTCTCCGCCACACCCCGCAGACCAGGCACACCAGGCTCGCGCTCCTCGTGCACCCCATTTGCAGTCGGCCGAATCGCGCTCCGATCACCCCTCGGTAAGCTGACGGCATGACAGGACAAGTGCGTACCGTCGACGGCCGCGTGGCCGGCCGGCGTGGGCAGGCGACCCGGCAGAAGCTGCTCGACTGCCTCAGCGAGATGCTCAGCTCTTCCCCGTACCGGGACGTCAAAGTCATCGATGTCGCCCGGAAGGCGGGCACTTCGCCCGCCACCTTCTACCAGTATTTCCCGGACGTCGAGGGCGCCGTCCTGGAGATCGCCGAGCAAATGGCCGCCGAGGGCGCCTCCTTGACCGAGCTCGTCGAGGGCCGCAGCTGGGTCGGCAAGGCCGGCTGGCAGACGGCACAGGAACTCGTCGACGGCTTCCTGGAGTTCTGGCGGAAGAACGACGCGATCCTCAGGGTCGTCGACCTCGGTGCGTCCGAGGGCGACAAACGCTTCTACAAGATCCGTATGAAGATCCTGAACTCCGTCAACAACTCCCTTGCCGAAGCCGTCACTCAGCTCCAGTCCAAGGGCAAGGTCGACAAGGACGTCAACCCGGCCGCGGTCGCGGGTTCACTCGTCGCGATGCTCGCGGCGGTGGCCTCGCACCAGAAGGGGTTCCAGACCTGGGGTGTGAAGCAGGCCGAACTCAAGCCGAACCTGGCGCTGTTGGTGCACCTGGGCGTGACCGGCAAGAAGCCGACGAAGTAGCGGCGCTTTCCTTTCACGTCACCAAGTCCTGTCTGGCGGGCAGTGGTCCACGTGGGGCCGCCGCCTGCCGCCCGTTCACGGCGGCTCACATCACGCCGGCAGGGGCCGGTCGTCCACCACGTGTTTCATCACCAGCGTCGAGGTAAGCCGCTGCACCCCCGGCAGCGTGGCCAGCCGCTCGTCGTACAGCCGTTGATAGGCGGCGAGGTCCGCGGCGACCACCCGCAGCAGATAGTCCGGCTCCCCGAACAGCCGCTGCGCCTCCACCACGTGCGGGATGTCCGCGAGAGCGCCCTCGAACCCGGCGACCGTGTCCCGGTCCTCCTGCCGCATGGACACGAAGACCAGCGCCTCGAAGTTCAGCCCCACGGCGGCCGGCTCCACGACGGCCCGGTACCCGCTGATGGCGCCGGACCGCTCCAGCTCCCGCAGCCGCCGGTGACACGGCGAGACGCTGAGCCGCACCCGCGCGGCCAGCTCGGTCACGGTCAGCCGCCCGTCCCGCTGGAGCTCGGCAAGAATCTGTCTGTCCACGTCGTCCATGAGGCAGATCTTCCCCCACAACCCTGGATCATGGGCAAACTTCGACAACACTTTCGGGCCATTCCCGCCTAATGTCCCCACCATGGACTCCGGACTGCTCCTCTCCTTCCTCGCCATCGACCTGCTGCTCGTCTGCGTGCCGGGCGCCGACTGGGCGTACGCGATATCGGCCGGGCTGCGCGACCGCTCGCCGGTGACGGCGGTGGCGGGGCTGGTCACCGGGTACGCGCTGCACACCGTCCTGGCGGTGGCCGGCCTCGCGGTGCTGGTGGCGGGCGAGCCGGGTCTGCTCACCGCGCTGACCGCCGCCGGCGCCGCGTACCTGGTGTGGCTGGGGTGGAGCGTGCTGCGCCGTCCGGGCACGCCGGGCGCGGCCGAGGAGACCGTGGCCGCGAGCCCGGCCCGCGCCTTCCTGCGCGGCGCGACGATCAGCGGCCTGAACCCCAAGGGCCTGCTGCTCTACCTGTCGGTGCTGCCGCAGTTCCTGCTGACGAAGGGCGACCACCTGCCGGTCCCCGCCCAGACCGCCGTCCTCGGGCTGCTCCACATGGCCTGCTGCGCCGCCGTCTACCTCACGGTCGGCCGCACGGCCCGGGCGGTCCTCGGCGCCCGCCCGACTGCGGCCCGCGCGGTCGCCCGCACCTCGGGCGCGGCGATGCTCGGGATCGGCGCGTTCCTGCTGGTCCAGCGCCTGGCGACGCTGTAGCAGTCACGACCGCGCGGGCTCCTTGCGGACGATCCGGAACAGCCTGATCTCCCGGTCCACCCGTGCCTGGTACGTCGCGTACGGCGGCCAGAACGCCAGTGCCGTCCTCCACACCGCCGCCCGCTCCTCCCCTTCCAGCAGCCGGGCCGTGACGGGGATGTCGCGGCCCTTCCAGCTGACCTCGGCGTCGGGGTGGGCGAGCAGGTTGTGGGTCCAGGAGGGGTGTCCGGGGCGGCCGAAGTTGGAGCCGACCAGGATCCAGGAACGGCCGTCCTCCTCGGGCATGCAGGCCAGCGGCGCGCGGCGGGGCAGGCCGCTGCGGGCGCCGGTGGAGGTCAGGATCACGCCGGGCAGCATCTGGGCGCTGAGCAGCACCTTGCCGCGGGTGAGGCGGTGCACGGCACGGTCCAGGGCCGGGACGACATGCGGGGCGACCTTGGCGAAGCCCCGCGTGGAGGACACCCGCTGCACCGCCCGTACGACCACGGGCACGCCGATCACACCGCCACCTCCTGGGCGTCGAAGAGCCCGGCGGCGTCGGCGGCGTGCGCCCGCAGCCGGTGGACGGGGCCGAAGAGAAGCTCGTCGCCCGCGGCCCGCTTGAAGTACAGGTGCGCCTCGTGCTCCCAGGTGAATCCGATGCCGCCGTGGAGCTGGATGCCTTCGGCGGCGGCGGTACGGAGGGCTTCGAGGGCCTGGGCGAGGGCGAGGCGCGCCGCGGGTGGGGCCGTGCCGGGTTGTTCGTCGGCCGCGGGTCCGCCGGGGCCGGTCGCGGCCACGCGGCGGAGCCGCATATCGACACTGCCCGCGCCCTTCGAGGGCGTTGCCGCCCATGCCGCGTAGTACGCCGCCGAGCGGGCCGCCTGGATCTGTACGTACGCGTCCGCCAGGCGGTGCTTCACCGCCTGGAAGGAACCGATCGCCCGGCCGAACTGCTCGCGCTGTCCGACATGCTCCACGGTCCGCTCCAGAGCCCGGTCGGCGGCTCCCACGGCCTCGCACGCGAGGACCGCGGCAGCCGTGTCGCCGACCGACGCGAGAGCCGGCAGGACCGTCCGGCCGTCCTCGTCGCCCAGCAACTCGGCTCGCACGTCGCGGAGTTGGATCAGGCCCTGCGGCCGGGTCGCGTCCAGTGCGGTCTGCCGTACGCGCACGACCCCGGCGGCGTCCTCCGGCACCAGGAACAGCAGCGTCCGTGACCGCGCGAACCCCCCGGCGTGCGCGGCGACCAGCAGCAGTCCGGCGCTGTGTCCGTCCAGCACCTGGTCGACCTGCCCGTAGAGCCGCCAGCCGTCCTCCGTCCGCCGCGCCTGCACGCCCCCGGCGCGCCCGCCGCCGGCCCAGTCGCCGCCGTTGCCGCCGGTGAGGGCGAGGGCGGCGGCCAGTGCGGCGCCCGGGACGGCGAGGGCGGCGGTGAGCCTGCCGGAGGCCAGGCGGGGCAGCAGCTCGGCGCGCCGGGCGTCGGTGCCGAGGGCGGCGATCAGCGGGGCCGCGAGGACGGTGGTGGCCAGCAGCGGGGACGGGGCCAGCGCGCGGCCCGTCTCCTCGCAGGCCAGGGCGAGTTCGGTCGCCGAGCAGCCGACACCGCCGTACGCCTCCGGCAGGGCGAGTCCGGGCAGGCCGAGCTGTTCGGCGAGGGCGGTCCACAGGCCGGGGTCGTGTCCGGCGGACGTGCCGAGGGCCGCGCGCAGCTCCCGGGGTCCGCAGCGGTCGTGCAGCAGCTCGCGCAGGGTGCGGCGGATCTCGTCCTGCTCGGGGGTGAAGCTGGCGTCCATGGGCTCTTCCCTCCGGCTCTTCCCCTCTGATCTGACGGGCCGTCATATTAGGAGGGCCGTAGCGAGATGCACAGAGGTTTGGAGGCCTCGCATGACTCCCGGGAGCCGGAAAGTCGCCGTCGTCGGAGTGGCCCTGTCCGACTGCGGCCGGGTCGACGACGCCACGCCGTACGCCCTGCACGCCCAGGCGGCCCGCCGGGCGCTGGCCGACGCGGGGCTCGGCCGCGCGGTGGTGGACGGCTTCGCGTCCGCCGGTCTCGGCACACTCGCCCCCGTGGAGGTGGCCGAGTATCTGGGGCTGCGCCCGACCTGGGTCGACTCCACCTCCGTCGGCGGCGCCACCTGGGAGGTCATGGCGGCCCACGCGGCGGACGCGATAGCCGCGGGGCACGCGAGAGCGGTGCTGCTGGTGTACGGCTCGACGGCCCGCGCCGACATCAAGGCGGGCCGGCGGACCGGGAACCTGTCCTTCGGCTCCCGGGGCCCCCTGCAGTTCGAGGTGCCCTACGGCCACACCCTCATCGCCAAGTACGCCATGGCGGCCCGCCGTCACATGCTCGAACACGGCACCACGATCGAGCAGTTGGCGCAGGTGGCGGTCCAGGCGCGCGCGAACGCCGCCCTGAACCCCGAGGCCATGTTCCGCGACCCGATCACCGTGGACGACGTCCTGTCGGGCCCGGTGATCGCGGCCCCCTTCACCAAGCTGCACTGCTGCGTCCGCTCCGACGGCGGCGCGGCGGTGCTGCTGGCCGCGGAGGAACTCGTACGGGACTGCCGTACCTCGCCCGTGTGGGTCCTCGGCGCCGGGGAGCACGTCTCGCACTCCGCGATGTCCCAGTGGCCGGACTTCACGACCGGCCCGGCGGCGGTCAGCGGACGGCTGGCCTTCGAGCGGGCGGGGGTGCGGCCCGAGGAGATCGACTTCGCGGAGATCTACGACGCCTTCACCTACATGACGCTGGTGACGCTGGAGGACCTCGGCTTCTGCGGGAAGGGCGAGGGCGGGGCGTTCGTGGAGAAGGGGCGGCTGCTGGTGCGGGGCGGGGAGCTGCCGGTGAACACCGACGGGGGCGGTCTTTCCGCCCAGCATCCCGGGATGCGCGGGCTGTTTCTGCTGGTCGAGGCGGTACGGCAGCTGCGCGGGGAGGGCGGGGACCGTCAGGTGCGGGGGCCGGGCGGGCGCGGCGAACCACCCCGTCTGGGGGTGGCTTCGGCCACGGGGGGATGGTTCTGCTCCTCGGGGACGTTGGTACTGGGGAGGGACTGAGACGTACGTCGACCCGACCGGGAGGAACCGGCATGGCACTGACCCGCGAAGAGCGTGAAGAGTTCCTGGCCGAACCCCATGTCGCCGCGCTGGCGGTCGACGCGGGCACCGGGCGCGCGCCGCTGACCGTGCCGATCTGGTACCAGTACGAACCCGGCGGCGACCTGTGGATCATGACCGGCCTCGACTCGCGCAAGAACGAGCTGATCCAGGCGGCGGGCCGGCTGTCCCTGATGGTCGACCGGCTGGAGCCCACGATCCGGTACGTGTCGGTGGAGGGGCCGGTCGTCAGCACCGTCCCCGCCACCCTCGAACAGCTGCGGGAGCTCTCCGCCCGCTACCTCCCCGCCGAGAAGGTCGACGGCTATGTCGACTTCGCCTGGAAGAACCACGGCGAGCAGGTGGTCGTGCACATGCGGCCCGAGCGGTGGGTGTCGTCGGACCTCGGTCAGGTGTGAGCCGGCGCCCGCGTGACAATCGGGGCATGGGAACGGATCTTCACGACTTGCTGAGGTCGCTTCGGGTGTGGGACGTCGAGCTGCCGTCCTTCGACCCGGCGGCCGCGCCCGCCGACCCCCTCGCGCTGTTCACGGCCTGGTTCGCCGAGGCGGTGGCGGCCGGGCAGGTGGAGCCGCACACGATGTCCCTCGCCACGGTGGACGAGGCCGGGCTGCCGGACGTACGGACCGTGATGATGCACGGCGCCGACGCGTCCGGCTGGTCCTTCGCCACGCACGTGGGCAGCAGCAAGGGCCGTCAGCTCGCCACCCGCCCGCACGCGGCCCTCGGCTTCTACTGGCCCGCGCAGGGCCGCCAGGTGCGGCTGCGGGGCCCCGTGACGGCGGCCCCGTCCGCGGAGTCCCAGGCCGATCTGCACGCCCGCTCCACCGGCGCGCTGGCGGCGGCCCTGACCGGCAGGCAGAGCGAAGTGCTGGGCTCCCTGGCGGAGTTGGCACGCGAGTCGCGGGCGGCCTGGGAACGGGCCCGGGACGAGCCGGACGCCCCGGTCCCGTCCTGGACGCTGTACCGCCTGCGTCCGGTGGAGGCCGAGTTCTTCCAGGGCGACGCGGCCCGCCGTCACGTACGGCTGCGGTATCGCCGTACGGAGGAGGGGTGGGCGAAACAGCTGCTCTGGCCCTGAGCGCCCCTGTCTTTGGGGGCGCGGGGAACTGCGCGACCAGCCACGACGTCCCCGCAGCCGATCGACGGCCTACCGCGGCACACCACCTCGCGGCGTCGGCAGCGGCAGCGAGTTCGCACGCTCACGGGCCGCCGGCGCGGCCTTGCACGTCGCGTCCTTCGACGGCGGCTTCCCGGTCGTCGGATACGCCGTCGCCGTCCGGTCCGCGCAGGACTTGGAGCCGTAGATGCCGTGCCCTACGCCGCCGAGGACGGTGACCAGCGATGAGGCGGATTTGCTCCGTCCATGGATGGACGGCCGCCCGCACCGGATGGTCCCCGAGCCGCACAACCGCGAGGGGCTCCGCACCGTCTCCTTCAAGAGGTCGCCGGCCGAAGAACCGTTCGCGCGGGTGGGCACCGAGCCGGAGGCCCCGCCCGCTCCTGGACGCCGCACTGCGGGCCCCGCCCGCTCCTGGACGCCGCACTGCGGGCCCCGCCCTCACCGGAACTCGTAGGTGGCGAAGTCGGCCACCGCCCGGTATCCGATGCGCTGGTAGAGGCCGTTGCTGGTCGGATCGTCGAGGTCGGTGAAGAGCAGCACCTCGCGCACCCCGGAGCCGAGCACCGCCCGGGTGACCGCCGCGGTGACCGCGCCCGCGCAGCCGACGCGGGCGGAGCTCATGACCCGGTTGATGGGAGGGGTTGGGGGTGGGGGTGATGTGATCCGCCGGCGATGGCCACGGGCTCATTGAAACCGCCCGACGATCAGCTCCGCACCGCTTCGGGCCGGAACACCGGCACCCCGTCCCGGAAGACGGCCTCCAGTTCCGTCCCGGCCCGCAGCAGCCCGGGGTCCGCGCACTCGACCAGCTCGGTCATCATGCGGGGGCCTTCGGCGAGATCGACGACGGCGGCGACGTACGGCGTCCGCCGGCCGAAGGGCGGCAGGTCGTTGCGGTGCACGACGGACCAGGTGTAGAGGGTGGCGCGACCGCAGGCCGGTTCCCAGACGACGTCCTCGCTCCAGCAGTGGGGGCAGAACTCGCGGGGGTAGTGGTGGGCGCGTCCGCAGCCGTGGCAGCGGCGGATCAGCAGCCGCCCCTGCGCGGCCGCGTCCCAGTAGGTACGGGTGAAGGCGTCCGCCTCCGGAAGGTCGTAGCGCGACTCACTCATCGAAGCAGCCCCCATCCTCCGATCCCCGGCCGGGTCAGAACAGCCCCAGCGCGCTGTCCACCGACCACGACTGCCAGGACATCCCGAACAGCGCGACCACCGAGATCAGCGCCATCATCGAGTTCTGCCCCTGCTCGGCCCAGTCGTGGATCATCAGGGCGAAGTAGAGAAGGTTGAGCAGCAGCCCGCCGACGAGGGCGATCGGGGTCAGGAACCCGAGGACGAGTCCGAGTCCGAGGGCGAGTTCCGCGTAGAGGACCACGTACGCCATGGTCCGCGGCCGTGGCTTGACGACGACGTCGAAGCCGGAGCGTACGGCGTTCCAGCGGTGCTTGGCGGCCACGTCGGCAGCCCAGGAGATCCCCGCCCCCTCGAACCAGCTCTTCCTGTCCTTGTGCCGCCAGCTCTCCAGCCACCACAGCCCGAGGCCTATGCGGAGCACGGCCAGCCATTCCGCACCTGTGAGCCAGATCGCGTCCATGAATCTGACGGTACGTCAGATCAGGGGGCCTGACAATCGCCTGTGCGTCCGTGACGAGTCCGATGCCCTCTCGCCGGCCACGGCGCCGACTCCGACCCCGGCGACTTCATCCAGCGGCGTCGAGCTGGTGGTCCGCCCAGACGTAACTTTCGGGCAGCAAGTCGGTGATGAGGACGGTTCGGACGTGGTCGCCATTGCCGACGATGACCTTGAGGGCGGGAAAGTAGTCGAGGAGGACCTGCCGGCACCTGCCGCACGGGGGGACAACCCCTCTGTCCCGGTCGCCCACGGCGACGATCGTGTCCAGGTCGTATGCGCCCTGGGCGGCTGCCGCGCCGATGAGGACCAGTTCGGCGCAGGGGCCGCCGGTGAAGTGGTAGGCGTTCACCGCGGTGATGACGCGGCCGTCCCGGGCGCGGGCCGCGGCTGCCATGGTGTGGTTGTCGCCCCGGCAGCGAGTGCGGGCGACGTGCGCCGCGGCCTGGATGAGTTCGTGGTCGACGGGGTGGGTCTGCGCGGTCATCTTCTCTGCCTTCGTCAGGTGTCAGCCGACGTTGACCCACGTGACCAGGGCGTGCAAGCGAATATCGGCGGTGTGCCGTCGAGGCCCCACCCCGGTCCGAGGGGTGGGGCCGGTGTTCTACGGTGCGGGCTCGTAGGTGACCGTCGTCGCCGGGCAGGCTTCCGCGAGTTGGGTGAGGGCCTCGCGTTCCGTGGCGTCGGAGGTCAGGCCCCAGCGGAGCTTCGTCGAGATCCACTCCGAGGCGTACCGGCAGGCGACCTCGACGGTCGGCGGCAGCCATTCCGCCGGGTCCTGGTCGGCCTTGCTGCGGTTCGAGGCCGCGGAGACGGCGACCAGGGACGGGTTCACGGCGAGGTCGTTGGCGTACGACTCACGTCGCTCGGCGGTCCATTGGGACGCCCCGGAGTCCCACGCCTCGGCCAGCGGCACCATGTGGTCCACGTCCAGCGCGGACGCCGAGGTGAGCCACTTCGAGTCGTAGTACGACCACCAGCGCCCGCCCGAGAGCTTGCAGCCGGGCAGGATCTCGGGCTTGTCCACGGCCTCCGCGAGCAGCACCTCCGCCCGGGTGTTGCAGCCGTCGCCGGGGATCCGGCCGGCGTTCCAGTGCTTGAAGCTCGTGCGCTCGTAGCCGTCCCGCATCTCCGCGGCGACCGGAAGGAGCCGGACCGAGGTGGCGATCGGGAACGTGTACAGGTCGAGGGAACGATCCTGCGCATGGGCGGGGGTGGGTGCCGCAAAGGGCAGGAGGAGGAGTGCGGCCGTCATCGCGGCTCGTCTGATGTTCTTGATCACACATCGTAGGATTGACCGTCCATAACTCGTTCGAGGGATTCGACTCGAACGAATGAGCCATGTGGATGTGTGAGTTCACCGGAGAGGTGAGCCACGAGAGGTGAGCCACGAGCCACCCGCCCGGGGTCCACCCCCGACCCCGCCCGACCGGCCTTCGGGCGCCCGGCCCCCTCCCACGCCCCGGGCGCCCTCCCCCGCAACCCTCACGCCGCCGCCTTCACCCCCGCCCCGTTCCCCTCCCGTACCGGCTCCGCCACCACCCGGCGCCGCCGGACCGGCGTGCCGACCGTCGGGTTGGCCACGCCCCACGCCGCGCCCTTGCAGACGAGTTCCTTGTAGACGGCGGCGAGTCGTCCCGTCAGCGCCGCGCTCACCGCACGGTCGTCGGCGGTCACGTACTGGATGAGACCTTCCTTGCGGCCCAGCGAGATGCACTGGTTGAAGTAACGCACCGGTGTGGTCGGCACCTTCGCGCCGGTCAGCCGGGCCGCGATGGCGTCGGCGGCCTGCCACGCGGTCGGGACGCCCGACGCGCACGACATCCGCAGCGGCTTGTCGCCGGGGCCCGTCACCATGGCCGCGTCACCGATGGCGTACACCTCGGGGTGGGACACCGAGCGCATGCTCCGGTCGACGACGATCTGGCCGGTGCCGTCGACCTCCAGGGTCGTGGCCTGCGCGATCGGGTGGACGGCGAAGCCGGCGGTCCAGACGGTCACCGCGGCCGGGACGGCCGTGCCGTCGGCGGTGGTGACGTGGTCGGCCTCGACCGCCGCGACGGCGGTCTCCTCGTGGACCGTGATGCCGAGGTTGTCGACGACCTTCCGCAGGTGCCGGCGCCCCTTGGGCGAGAGCCAGTCGCCGAGGCCGCCGCGCACGGCGAGGGCGACGGCCAGGTCCGGGCGGGCCTCGGCGATCTCGGTCGCGGCCTCCACGCCGGTGAGACCGCCGCCGACCACGACCACGGGCCTTCCGGCGCCCAGGCCGGCCAGACGTTCGCGCAGGCGCAGCGCTCCAGGACGGCCGGCGATCTCGTAGGCGTGCTCGGCAACGCCGGGCACACCGTGGTCGTTCCAGCCACTGCCGAGTGCGTACACGAGGGTGTCGTACTCCAACTCCTCGTACGCCAACTCCTCGTACGCCGGCTCGTCGTACGCCTGCCCTTCGTACTCCTGCCCCTCGTACTCCTGCCCCTCGTACTCCTGCCCCTCGTGCTCCTGCCCCTCGTGCTCCTGCCCCTCTCGTCCCAGCCCTTCGGCCTCGGCGGCCCCGTTCACGGCGACCACGCGGACCGTCCGGCGGTCGGCGTCGACGCCGGTGACCCTGCCCAGCTTCAGCGCGACGCCGGTCCCCGCGAACATCTCGCTGAACGGCCGGGGCTTGAGCGACTGCCCGACCGCGAGCTGGTGCAACCGCACGCGCTCGACGAAGTCGGGCTCGGCGTTGACGAGCGTGATGGCGACATCGTCACTGTGCAGTCGCTTGGCGAGGCGTCCGGCGGCCGTGGCTCCGGTGTAGCCGGCCCCGATGACGACGATGCGGTGCTGCATGTCCGTGCTCCTGTCTCTTCAGCGGATTCGCCCCTTGAACCGAGCGGCCCACCGATCCCTGACAGGTGTGCGATGTGAACCACGTCACACCGCAGGACCTACCGCACTCCGGCCCACCTCATCCGGCGGCCGGCCTTCCCGCCGTCACTCCTCGGCCCCGCCGTCAGAACGCGCTGCGCAGCAACGGCTCCCCACGGTCCTCCGCCGCCCAGACCCTGGTCGCCCGTTCGAGCTTGTCGGGGTTGACCTGGTTGCGGAACCCGGCGATGCCCTCGGCCGTGACCTCCAGGCACATGACGCCGATGACCCGGCCGTCGAGCACCGCCACGACCGCCGGGTCGCCGTTGGCGAACGAGGCGTGGATCCGGGGCGAGCCGCCGGCCAGCGCACGCTTGGCCTCGCTCGGCTTGAACAGGCCCCGCATGAACTTGGCGACCGCGACAGCACCCTCGAACGCCTTCGCGCGGGCCGGGACCTTCCCCCCGCCGTCGCCGATCGCGATGGAGTCCTGGGTGAGCAGCCTCACGAGCGGCTCGGTCCGCCTGCTGGTGGCGGCCGCGAGGAACTCGTCCACGATCCGCCGCGCGGTGGCCTCGTCCACCTCGGTGCGGGCCCTGCCCTCCGCGACATGCTTCTTCGCGCGATGGAGGATCTGCTGACTGGCGGCCTCGGTGATGTCGAGGATCTCGGCGATCTCCCCGTGGCGGTACTCGAAGGCCTCCCGCAGCACGTACACCGCCCGCTCGTTGGGCGACAGCCGCTCCAGCAGGACGAGCACGGCGTACGACACCGACTCGCGCTGTTCGGCGGTGTCGGCCGGGCCGAGCATCGGGTCCCCGGCGAGCAGCGGCTCGGGCAGCCACTGGCCCACGTAGGTCTCGCGCCGCGCGCGGGCCGAAGTGAGCTGGTTGAGGCACAGGTTGGTGAGCACCTTGGCCAGCCACGCCTCGGGGACCTCGATCCGTGCGATGTCGGCGGACTGCCAGCGCAGGAAGGTCTCCTGCACGGCGTCCTCCGCCTCGCTCGCCGAGCCGAGCAGGCGATAGGCGATGGCCTCCAGACGGGGCCTGGACGCTTCGAACCGGTCGACGTCGTTCGTGGTCAGGGCCATGACGCCGGATCCTAACTCCCCCGCCGCCGACCGGATCGGGCGCCATGTCCGGACTCGCGCCAAGTCCACCCCACCCCCACAACCAGGAGACCTACGTCACACGTCGCACGCACACCTCCCACAGCCGTGATCGATCCGCAACCAATTCAGGGCTTGACCGAGACCCATCAACCCCCCATGTGATTACGCTCCGGACCATGGCCGACACCCCCCGACACATCCAGCCCCCGGACGGTCCCGCAGCTGAGCGCCCCGCCACGGAGCACCCCGTCACCGACCGCCCCGTCTATGTCATAGGCGGCGGTCCCGGCGGACTCTCCGTCGCATACGCCCTGCGGGCCCGGGGACTGCGTGCCGTCGTGCTGGAGAAGTCGGACCGGATCGGGGCCTCCTGGCGGCGGCACTACGACCGCCTCCGGCTGCACACCACCCGGCGTCTTTCCGCCTTGCCCGGGCTGGCGATGCCGCGCCGCTTCGGACGCTGGGTGACCCGCGACGACGTCGTGCGGTACCTGGAGAAGTACGCCGAGCACCACGACCTGGAGATCGTCACCGGCGTCGAGGTCTCCCGCGTCGAGCCCGCGCCCGACGGCTCCGGCTGGCTGCTGCGCGCCACCGGCGGACGTGAACTGACCGGCGCCGCCGTCGTCGTGGCCACCGGCCACAGCCACACCCCGCGCATTCCGCACTGGCCCGGCCGCGACACCTACACCGGCGAGTTCCTGCACGCCGGTGAGTACCGCAACCCGGCGCCGTACGCCGGCCGCGACGTCCTCGTCGTCGGTGCCGGCAACACCGGCGCCGAGATAGCCGTGGACCTGGTCGAGGGCGGCGCCTCCCGGGTACGGCTGGCCGTACGGACCGTGCCGCACATCGTCCGCCGCTCCACCGCCGGCTGGGCGGCCCAGTTCACCAGCATCCTCGTACGGCGGCTGCCGGTCCGCCTCGTCGACCGGCTCGCCCGCCCCATGGCGAAACTGAGCGTGCCGGACCTCGCCGAGCAGGGGCTGCCGCGTCCCGACAGCGGGCTCTACAGCCGGGTCCGGGAAGGGGCGATCCCGGTTCTCGACGTCGGCCTCATCGACGCCGTGCGCAAGGGGCGGGTCGAGATCGTGGCCGCCCTCGACGGCTTCGAGGGCGAGAAGGTCGTCCTCGCCGACGGCACCCGTATCTCGCCGGACGTCGTCGTCGCGGCCACCGGATACGTCCGTGCGCTGGAGGACCTCGTCGGCCACCTCGGCGTCCTCGACGAGCGCGGCAGACCGGTCGTCCGGGGCGCCGTGACTCCGGAGCATGCGCAAGGGCTCTATTTCCAGGGCTTCACCAACCCGATCAGCGGCAATCTTCGGGAGATGGCGATCGACGCACAGAAGATCGCCAAGGCCGTCGCCGGTGACCGCGCGCCCGGCCGGCGGGTCTCCCGGCTGCCGGTGACCTAGCCGTCTCAACTCTCCTGCAGAGATCTCCTGTTACTTGTGAGTCATAAGTTGCGGGAGATCTCTGTACCGCGCCCTCGTGCGGAGCCAGAATGTGAGCCCTGTTCAGCTTTTCGGCTCCACTTTCCAGCTCCACTCCCTCTCGCTACGACGGAGGACGCACGTGGCACGCGAAAGAAAACTCTCCCGCCGCTCCCTGCTCGGCGGCGCCGCCGCCACCGCCGGCGCCGCGGCCCTCACCGCAACCACCGCCGGTACCGCCTCGGCGGCCGTCACCCGCACCGCCGATGTCGCGATCGTCGGTGCCGGACTCGCCGGACTCACCGCCGCCCGCGACCTGGTGGCCGCCGGCAAGTCCGTCGTCGTCCTGGAGGCACGCGACCGGGTCGGTGGCCGGGTGCTGGGCCTGAACCTGGCGGGCGGCGGCGTCACCGAGGGCGGCGGCGAGTTCATCGGCCCCACCCAGGACCGCATCCGGGCCCTCGCCGACTCCCTCGGTGTACAGACCTTCACCACCTACAACACGGGGAACAACCTCCTCTACAAGGACGGCAAGAGGACCCCGTACGCCACCGACGGCATCCTCGGCTCCGTGCCGCCCATCGACGCGGCCGGGCTCGCCAACGCCGCGATCGTCCAGGCCAAGCTCGACGACCTGGCCAAGGAGATCCCGGTCGACGCGCCCTGGACCGCCTCGAAGGCCGACGTATGGGACCGGCAGACCTTCGAGACCTGGCTGCGCGCCAACGCCGTGATCCCGTCCGCCAAGTTCCTCTTCGACGTGGCCTGCACGTCGATCTTCTCGGCCGAACCCCGCGAACTCTCCTTCCTGTTCGTGCTCTTCTACATCGCCGCCGCCGGCGACGCCGCCAACCCCGGCACCCTGGAACGCCTCACCGAGACCGCGGGCGGCGCCCAGGAACTGCGCTTCGTCGGCGGCTCCCAGCTGGTGCCGATCAAGCTCGCCGCCACGCTCGGCGACCGGGTGGTGCTCGGCGCCCCGGTGCGCACGATCGCCAAATCCGGTGCCCGGTACGTCGTGAC
This sequence comes from Streptomyces sp. bgisy027, assembly GCF_057710365.1. NCBI lineage: Bacteria > Bacillati > Actinomycetota > Actinomycetes > Kitasatosporales > Streptomycetaceae > Streptomyces > Streptomyces sp. bgisy027. The sequence goes on along the minus strand of NZ_JBYIVZ010000010.1, from coordinate 58,757 downwards.
CGCCGACGGCATCACGGTCACCGCCGCGAAGGTCGTCGTGGCCGTGCCCCCGCCCATCGCCGCCCGCATCACCTACGACCCCCTTCTGCCGGCCGCCCGCGACCAGCTCACCCAGCGGCTGCCGATGGCCTCCGTGGGCAAGGCCATCGCCGTCTACGACACCCCCTTCTGGCGAGCCGACGGCCTCAACGGCCAGGTCGTCAGCGACACCGGCGTGATCAGCTCCACCTTCGACAACTCCCCGCCCGACGCCTCCTTCGGCGCCCTGATGGGCTTCATCGAGGCCGACGAGGCCCGCAAGCTGGACGCGGCGAGCGAGTCCGAGGTGCGGGCGGCCGTGCTGAAGGACTACACGACGTACTTCGGCGCGAAAGCGGCCTCCCCCACCTCCTTCGTCCTGCAACGCTGGAACAACGAGGCCCACACCCGCGGCGGCCCCGTCTCCGTCGCCGCGCCCGGCGTCCTGACCCAGTACGGCCCCGCCCTGCGCGAGCCGGTCGGCGGCATCCACTGGGCCGGGACGGAGACCTCCACCTACTGGATGGGCTTCATGGACGGGGCGGTGCGGTCGGGCGAGCGGGTGGCGAAGGAGGTGCTGGCGGCGCTGTGAGTACGCCGCCGGCGGCCGTCCTCGACCGGCCCCGCCGGACGCCTCCTCGACCGGCCCCGCCGGCCGCGCGGTGCTGTCCCGCTCAACTTTGCGTGCACGGCCGTTCCTGACTGAGCGTCAGTTCCTTTAATCTGACACTGCGTCAGTTAATCGCTGTCACACAGGAGCGGGCGGACCGATGCTTGGATCAACCCACGGCACCCTCACCACCGACTCCCGCCGGGCCCGGGTCATCGCCTGTGGCGAGCAACCCGGGCCCGCCGTCCACGGCCGGCCCGCCGAGGTCGACGATCTCGACGTCAGCGGCCGTCCCCTGTACTGCGACGTGCCCGATCTGGACCGTCTCTTCCGGCCCGAGTCGGTCGCCGTGATCGGCGCCTCCGACGCCGAGGGCCGGCCGAACACCGGCGTCACCCGCCAGCTGATCGCCTGGTCCGAGCGGGTCGGCGCCCGGCTCCACCCGGTGCACCCGAGCCGTACGTCCGTCTTCGGCATCCCCTGCTCCCCTTCCGTCGCCGACCTGCCCGAGCAGGCCGATCTCGCCGTGCTCCTGGTCGCCGACCCTCTTCCGGTGATCGAGGAACTGGCCGAGACCAAGGTGAAGTTCGCCGTCGTCTTCGCCTCCGGGTTCGCCGAGACAGGCGAGGAGGGAGCCGCCGCGCAGGACCGGCTGACCGCCGCCGTCGAACGGTCCGGGATGCGGCTGCTGGGCCCCAACACCAACCTCAACGCCTTCGAGCGGTTCCGCGACGACCTCGACGGCCCCGCGATCGCGCTCATCACCCAGTCCGGCCACCAGGGCCGCCCCGTCTTCGCCCTCCAGGAGCTCGGCATCCGCCTGTCCCACTGGGCGCCGACCGGCAACGAGGCCGACCTGGAGTGCGCCGACTTCATCTCCTACTTCGCCGAGCGGCCCGAGGTCGGCGCGATCGCCGCCTATGTCGAGGGCCTCAGGGACGGCCGCGCCTTCCTGCTGGCCGCCGACCGCGCCGCCCGCCGCGGTGTGCCGGTCGTCGCGGTCAAGGTGGGCCGCACCGAGACCGGCGCCCGTACGGCGGCCTCCCACACCGGCAAACTGACCGGCGCGGACGCGGTGGTGGACGCGGCGATGCGGCAGTACGGCGTGATCCGCGTCGACGGCCTCGACGAACTCCAGGACACCGCCGCCCTGCTGGCCCGCGCCCGGCCGCCCCGCGCCGACGGCGTCGTCGTCTACTCCATCTCCGGCGGCACCGGCGCGCACTTCGCCGACCTGGCGACCGAGGCGGGCCTGCGGCTGCCGGCGCTGTCGGAGGCCAAGCAGGCCGAGCTGCACCAGTGGATACCCGAGTACCTGAGCGTGGCCAACCCGGTCGACAACGGCGGCCATCCCGTGGGCGACCGGCGTGGCCGGAAGATCATCGACGCGATCCTCGACGACCCCGCGGTGGGGGTGCTGATCTGCCCGATCACCGGGCCCTTCCCGCCCCTGAGCGACCGGCTCGTCCAGGACCTGGTGGACGCCGCCGAGCGCACGGACAAGCTGGTCTGCGTGGTGTGGGGATCGCCGGTCGGTACCGAGCCCGCCTACCGCGAGGTCCTGCTCGGCTCCTCGCGGGTGGCGACCTTCCGCACGGTGGCGAACTGCATCACCGCCGTGCGCGCCTACCTCGACCACCACCGCTTCGTCAGCGGCTACCGCTCCCCCTTCGACGAGGCCGCGCGCACCCCCTCGCCGTCCTGCCGCAAGGCGCAGGCACTGATGCGCCCGGGACAGCAGCTGAGCGAGCACGCGGCGAAGCAGCTGCTGCGGGCGTACGGGATCCGGGTCCCGCGCGAGCAGTTGGTGACCAGCGCGGCGGCGGCCGTACGCGCCGCGGGGCTGGTGGGCTACCCCGTGGTGATGAAGGCGTCCGGCGCACGGATCGCCCACAAGACCGAGCTCGGCCTGGTCAGGATCGGGCTGACCTCCGCCAGTCAGGTCCGCGACGCCTACCGCGAGCTGACCGACATCGCCCGCTACGAGGACGTCTCGCTGGACGGCGTCCTGGTCTGCCAGATGGTCGAGCGGGGCGTCGAGATGGTCGTGGGCGCCGCGCACGACGAGTTGTTCGGGCCGACCGTGACGGTCGGGCTGGGCGGGGTGCTGGTGGAGGTGCTGAACGACACGGCCGTACGCGTGCCGCCCTTCGGGGAGGAGCAGGCCCGCGACATGTGCGCCGAACTGCGCGGGCGGGCCCTCTTGGACGGGGTCAGGGGGCGGCCCCCGGCGGATCTCGACGCCCTCGTGGAAGTCGTCCTGCGGGTGCAGCGCATGGCGCTGGAACTCGGGGACGAGCTCGCGGAGCTCGACATCAACCCGCTGATGGTGCTGCCCAGGGGGCAGGGCGCGGTGGCGCTGGACGCGCTGGTGGTGTGCCGCTGACATGACGGGCCGCGACGAGACCACCGCCGAAGCCGAGCCGACCGCCGAAGCCCGGTCGGCCACCGAACTCCGGCCGGCTACCGACGCCGACCTGACTACCGACCGTGAGATGAACATGCCCGATTCCCCCCGTGCATCCGGAAATTCCGTCGATTCATTGGTACAGCACGCCACTGACAGTCAGGTCTGCCGCATCACCCTCAACCGGCCCGAGGCCCTCAACGCCATCACCCCCGACCAGCGCGACCGCATCATCCAGCTGCTCGCCGGCGCCTCCGCGGACCCGGACGTGCGGGCGGTGGTGCTGACCGGCACGGGCCGCGGCTTCTGCGCGGGCGCCGACCTGCGCGGGACGCCGGCCGGCACGGAACGCGTCGCCGGTGACGTCGCCCGTACGATCCGGCTCGGCGCCCAGCGGCTGATCGCGGCCGTGCTGGACTGCGAGAAGCCGGTGCTCGCCGCCGTCAACGGCACCGCGGCCGGCATCGGCGCGCATCTGGCGTTCGCCTGCGACCTCGTACTGGCCGCGAAGTCCGCGCGGTTCATCGAGGTGTTCGTGCGGCGCGGCCTCGTCCCCGACGGCGGCGGCGCCTACCTCCTCCCGCGCCTGGTCGGCCCCCACCGCGCCAAGGAGCTGATGTTCTTCGGCGACGCGCTCACCGCCGCGGACGCCGAGCGGCTGGGCCTGGTCAACCGGGTCGTCCCGGACGGGGAGTTGGACAGGACGGCCCGCGAGTGGGCCGAACGCCTCGCCGCCGGCCCGACCCGCGCGCTCGCCCTCACCAAACAGCTCGTCAACGCCTCCCTGGAATCCGACCGCGCCTCGGCCTTCGCGGCGGAGGCCGCCGCGCAGGAGATCAACATGACGACGCAGGACGCGCAGGAGGGCGTGGCGAGCTTCGTGGAGCGCAGGAGCGCAGGGTTCAAGGGGCGTTGACGTCGGCTCGGCCCCGCCCGCCCCGGGCCGGGGGCGTGCGGGCTCAGCACCCGGATCCACACCTCCGCGGCGCCCGGGTCGCCGGCGCCGGCCATGGCGTTCCTGCGCCCTCGCACACCCCTTCCCATCTGACGATCCGTCAGTTTCAATGGGTGGCGTGATGGGACACGCAGGAATGGCGGCCGCCGCCGTCCGCTACCTGAGGTCGGCCGACGCACCGCCCGTGCAGGCGCCCCCGCGCCCGGCGCTGCGCTGCGTCGGCGAGGACGAGCGCGCACCGGTCCCGCAGGACGAGTTCCGGCGGGTGCTCGGCAGCTTCGCGAGCGGCGTGGTCGTCGTGACGGCCCCGGCAGGCACCGAACCTCCGCATCCTCCCGCGGGCTTCGCCTGCCAGTCCTTCTCCTCGCTCTCCCTCGACCCGCCACTGGTGGCCTTCATGGTCGGCCGTACGTCGGCGACATGGCCGCGCATCGCCCGCGCGGGCGTGTTCTGCGTGAACGTGCTGAGCGCCGGCCAGGGCGGGCTGTGCCGCGCCTTCGCGGTGAGCGGGGCGGACAAGTTCGCCGGCGTGGCCTACGACGCCGCCCCCGTGTCCGGCTCCCCCCGCCTCGCGGACACGCTCGCGTGGATCGACTGCACGATCCACGCGGTCCACACGGGCGGCGACCACCTCATCGTCGTGGGACGGGTGGACGCCCTCGGTGTGAGCGACGGGGACGAGCCGCCGCTGCTGTTCCACAAGGGGCACTTCCTGCAGCCCGTACGGCCACCGGACCGCCAAGCCCCTGTACCGCCAAGCCCCCGTACCGCCAAGCCCCCGTACCGCTAAGCCGCCGTCCCCACCGCCGCCGGCCGCCGCCGGATCACCAGCGCCATCAGCGCCGCCGCCGCGCACAGCGCCCCGGACGCGTACCAGACCATGTCGTACGTACCGAAGACGTCCCGCGCGACGCCGCCGACGAAGGCGACCAGCGCGGCACCCACCTGGTGGGAGGCGAGGACCCAGCCGAAGACGATGGCGCTGTCGTCGCCGTACTGCTCACGGCACAGGGCGACGGTGGGCGGGACGGTGGCGACCCAGTCGAGGCCGTAGAAGACGATGAAGAACAGCATCGGCGGGTGGACGCTCGGCGCGAGCAGCATCGGCAGGAACAGCAGGGAGATGCCGCGCAGGGCGTAGTAGACCGCGAGCAGGCGGCGCGGTTCGAAGCGGTCGGTGAGCCAGCCGGAGAAGATCGTGCCGACGACGTCGAAGACGCCGATGACCGCGAGCAGCGAGGCGGCGGCCGTGATGGGCATGCCGTGGTCGTGGGCGGCGGGCACGAAGTGGGTCTGGATGAGGCCGTTGGTGGAGGCGCCGCAGATCGCGAACGTGCCGGCCAGCAGCCAGAAGGGGCCGGTGCGGGCGGCCGAGAACAGGACGGTCACGGCCCGCCGGGCGGCCCCCTGTGCGGGCGGCGGCTTCGGCACGAACTCCTTCGCGCCGTACGGCGCAAGCCCCACGTCGGCGGGGTGGTCGCGCAGCAGCAGCCACACGAACGGGACCACCGCAAGGGCCGCGAGGGCGACCGTGACGACGGCCGGGCGCCAGCTGTGGTTCTCCACCATCCAGGACAGCAGGGGCAGGAAGATCAGCTGGCCGGAGGCGGAGGCGGCGGTGAGGATGCCGGTGACCAGGCCGCGCCGCTCGGTGAACCAGCGGTTGGTGACCGTGGCGGCGAAGGCCAGCGCCATCGAACCGGTGCCGAGTCCCACCAGCAGGCCCCAGCACAGCAGCAGCTGCCAGGCCGCCGTCATCCAGTACGTCAGGCCGGAGCCGACCGCGATCAGGGTCAGGGCCGCCGCGACGACCCTGCGTATGCCGAAACGGTCCATCAGCGCGGCGGCGAAGGGAGCGGTGAGGCCGTACAGCGCGAGGTTGATGGAGACGGCGGCCCCGATCGTGCCGCGTGACCAGCCGAACTGCTCGTTCAGCGGGTCGATCAGCAGCCCCGGCAGGGAGCGGAAGGCGGCCGCGCCGAGGATCGTCACGAAGGCGACGGCGGCGACGAACCAGGCGCGGTGGACACGGGGACGACGCGGCCTCGTCGGGGACGTGGCCGCGGTGGCGGCGGTGGCGGGGGTTGTCTGCGTCACGACAACGAGCTTCGGGCCTGCGTCGCCCCGGAGCCATTGGCCCGAAGGACAGCATTCGTTAGGATCGGGCCATGAGCAGTGTGCCGGAGCCCCGTACGCCGTCGGATTTCCGCCCGCACCGGGTGGCCGTCCTCGCGCTGGACGGGCTGCTCCCCTTCGAGCTGGGCATCCCGCACCGGATCTTCGGCCGCCCCAAGGATGCCCGCGGGCGGCACCTGTACGAGGTCGTGACCTGCTCGATCCGGCCGCCGGGCCCCGTGCGGACCGACGCCGACTTCGCCATCCAGGTCGAGCACGGCCCCGAGGCGCTGGGCACCGCCGACACGGTGATCATCCCGGCGTCGTACGAGCTCGGCCCGGTCTTCGAGAAGGGCGTGCTGACCGACGAGCTGGCCGCCGCGTTCGCCCGCATCCGCCCCGGCACCCGGCTCGCCTCCATCTGCACCGGCGTGTACGTCCTCGCCGCGGCCGGCCGGCTCGACGGGCGCCCGGCGACCACGCACTGGGCCGACGCCGAGCGCTTCCAGCGGCTGTTCCCGCGCATCGAGGTCGACGCGGACGTGCTCTTCATCGACGACGGCGACGTGCTGACGTCGGCCGGGGTCGCGGCCGGGATCGACCTGTGCCTGCACATGGTGCGCCGGGACCACGGCACGGCGATCGCCACCGAGGTGGCCCGCCGCACGGTCGTACCGCCCCATCGCGACGGCGGTCAGGCGCAGTACATCCACCGCCCGGTCCCCGACCCGCAGCAGTCGTCCACGACCACGGCCCGCGCCTGGGCCCTGGGCCGGCTCCACGAACCCATCCAGCTGCGGGACATGGCCGACCAGGAGTCCATGTCGGTGCGCACCTTCACCCGCCGTTTCCGCGAGGAGGTCGGCAGCAGCCCCGGCCAGTGGCTCACCCAGCAGCGCGTCGAACGCGCCCGGCACCTCCTTGAGTCCACCGATCTCTCGGTCGACCAGGTCGCGGACGCCGCGGGCTTCGGTACCGCCCAGTCGATGCGGCAGCACCTACAGGCGGCACTCGGGGTCACGCCCACCAGCTATCGGCGCACCTTCCGCACCGCCGGCAAGGCCGACCGCCAGGTCACCGGGCGCTCCTGAGACGTCCCGCCGGGCCTCGCCCCACCAGCCGAGCACGGTGAGCAGCAGGGTCAGCGACACACCCGCCAGGACGGCCGTGGACGGCGCGACCACCTGGAGCAGGCCGCCCGCGAGGGAACCCGTCGCCGCGTAGCCGGCCCCGGCGGCCGCGTACAGCACGGAGTACCCGGCGGCCAGGGCGCTCTTGGGCAGCGCCTCGCGCAGGGACAGGTTGCGGGTGATCAGCGCGCCCGACTGGAGCACGCCGGCGAGGACGAGGGCGACCGTGATCCCGGCCCCGCCCGGTATCAGCGCGACCAGTGCCACGAACACCGCCATGCCGCCGATCAGCACCGCACTGCGCGAGCGCAGGCGTCCCGGCCAGGACCGCAGGCCGTACAGGAACGCGCCGAGTCCCGCACCCACGGCCATGCCCGCCAGCATCGGGCCGGACCAGCCCACGCCGATGCCGCGCTGCTCCAGCAGTGCGGGCAGGGTGAGTTCGGTGAGGCCGAGCAGGGTGATGCTGGCCGCGCCGGTGACGTACACCGGCCAGGCGTGCAGCAGCACGCGGGTCTTCGCCCGGCCCGTGTCCCCGTCCTGTCCGCCGCCGGCCCAGCCCGCGGGCAGCAGCCAGTGGCCCGCGATCGACGACGCCATGCAGGCCGCCGCGAGGAGCAGCGGCACCCGGGGCGCCACCGCGAGGGCCAGTCCGGCGACGGCGACCGGGGAGACGGCCCACACGCCGGACATCAGCATCGACTCGGCGGACAGTGCCTGCGCCACGGCACGCTCCGGGACCAGTGACGTGAGCAGCGCGCGCTGTCCGCCGGCGGCCGCCGAGGGGGCGGCTCCGGCCAGGAACGCGAACGCCCCCAGCACCACGGCGTGCGAGTCGGCGAACACCCCGAGTCCGGTGAACCCCAGCGCCCCGCCCGCGAGTCCGACGACCAGATGACGCCGGCCGCGAGCCGGGTCCAGCCGCATCCCGAGGACCGGGGCGCCGATGATCTCGCCGAGCACGTAGGCCGCCGCGAGCGTCGCGCCCAGGGTGTAGCCGCCGGGCCGCTCGCGCACCAGGAACACCAGCGCGAGCGGCGTCATGGCGACCGGCATACGAGCGGCGACGGCGGTGAAGGCCCAGATCAGCACCTGCTTGGTGGCGACGTCTCGATAGGTCATGAAGATGACGGTAAGTGCCCCCACCGACAACGCGGCAGCCGTTTTCCGGGCCTGTGGAAAACCCCGCCGCGCGGTCCCCGAGAGCTCAGAACATCAGAACGTCAGCACCCCGCGCGCCACCTTCCCCGCCTCCGCGTCCGCCGCCGCCCGTTCGAACTCCTGCACCGGGTACGTCCGGGTCACCAGCTCGTCCAGCATGAGGCGCCCGGCCCGGTACAGCTCGGCGTACAGCGCGATGTCCCGCTGCGGCCTCGACGAGCCGTAGCGGCAGCCCAGGATCGACTTGTCCAGGTACATCGAGGACACCAGGAAGGACGCCTCGGCGGTGGCCGCCGGCACCCCCAGCAGTACGGCCTGCCCGTGCCGGTCCAGCAGATCGACGGCGGCCCGGACCAGCTCGACGCGCCCCACGCACTCGAAGGCGTGGTCGGCCCCCGTCGGCAGCAGGTCCCGCACCCCCTCCACCGACGTCAGGAAGTCCGTCGCCCCGAACTGCCGCGCCACCGGCTCCTTCGCCGGATTGGCGTCGACCGCCACGATCCGCAGCGCGCCCGCGATCCGCGCCCCCTGGATGACGTTGAGCCCGATCCCGCCGGCGCCGATCACCACGACCCGGTCCCCGCGGTCGACCCGCGCCCGGTTCAGCACGGCCCCCACACCGGTCAGCACCCCGCACCCGATCAACGCGGCCGACGGCAGCGGTATGTCCTTCGGGATCCGCACCACCTGAACGGCCTTCACCACGGTCCGTTCCGCGAAGGCGGAGTTGGACGCGAACTGGAACACGGCCTGCTCGCCCCGCCGGAACGGCCTTCCCGGGCGCCCTATGGCCTGTCGGCACATGGTCGGCCGCCCCCGGTCGCACTCGGCGCACGCACCGCAGTTGGCGAGCGTGGACAGTGCCACATGGTCCCCGGGTTCGACATGGGTGACCCCCACACCCACGGCCTCCACCACCCCCGCCCCCTCATGGCCCAGCACCACAGGGACGGGGAAAGGTATGGTCCCGTCCACCACCGACAGGTCGCTGTGGCACAACCCGGCCGCCGAGATGGCGACCAGGACCTCGCCCGGCCCCGGGTCCCGTACCTCCAGGTCGTCCACGACCTCGACCCGCTTGCCGTCGAACATCACTGCGCGCATCAGACGACCCCCTTGGGCTCCCTGGGCAGACCGAGCACCCGCTCGGCGATGATCGTGCGCTGAACCTGGTCGGAACCCCCGTAGATCGTGTCGGCGCGGGAGAACAGGAACAGATGCTGAGCGTCGTCGAGTTCGTACGGCGCCCCGGGCGCCCACTCCCGCGGTCCCGCGCTCGCCGACGCCCCGCGCACCTGCACCGCCAGTTCCCCGAGCCGCTGATGCCAGCCGCCCCACAGCAGCTTGGCCACGCTGGGCGCGCCCGCGTCCCCCGAACTCCCCAGGGTCCGCAGGGCGTTCCACCGCATCACCCGCAACTCGGCCCACTGGCGCACCAGCCGGGCCCGTACGACGGGATCCTCCACGGCACCGGACCGCACCGCCGCTCCCACGACCCGCGCCAGCTCTGCGGCGAATCCGATCTGCTGGGCGAGCGTGGAGACCCCCCGCTCGAACCCGAGCAGGCTCATCGCGACCTGCCACCCGGAACCCGCACCACCGACGACGTGCTCCGCGCGCGCGCCGTCGAAGAAGACCTCGTTGAACTCACTGGTGCCGGTCATCTGCCGGATCGGCCGCACCTCGACGCGTCCCGGCTGGTCCATCGGGACGAGCAGGAAGCTCAGTCCGCGATGGCGCCGTGAGTCCGGCTCGGTGCGGGCCAGCACGAAGCACCAGTCCGCCTCATGGGCGAGCGAGGTCCAGATCTTCTGCCCGGTGACGCGGTACGTCCCGTCCGAGGCCCGCTCGGCCTTCGTGCGCACCCCGGCGAGGTCCGACCCCGCCCCGGGCTCGCTGTACCCCTGGCACCACAGCTCCTCGCCGAGCGCGATCGGCGGCAGGAACCGTGCCTTCTGCTCCTCGCTCCCGTGCGCGAGCAGTGTCGGCGCGAGCAGTTTCTCCCCGATGTGCCCGGAACGCGCCGGCGCCCCCGACCGCGCGTACTCCTCGGCCCACACGACCTGCTGCGTGAGCGTGGCGACCCGGTTCCCGAACCCGCCCTCCCCCCACCCGAGCCCGATCCACCCGGCTTTCCCGAGGGTCTGTTCCCAGGCCCGCCGCTCCAGTCCTCCTGCGGCGTGCTCGGCGAGCCAGGCCCTGACCTCCGTACGAAACACGTCATCCTCAGCACTGAACCCAAAGTCCACTGACGTCTCCTCTGATCGCCGGTCAGGGGCACCGCCCCAGGAGCGCGGGGCTGTGTCGGTCTGCGGCTCCGCCGCGTGGGCGCGGCCGGCCACAGCCGGCCCGCAGCCGCCCCACGACACACCGCCCCGAGCTATCGGGCGTTCGGCCGGTCCCCCGCCCGCGCGGCCCTCTCCATCGCCTCCACCCGCGCCAGCATCGGCATCGGATCCACCCCCACGGACCCGGGCAACGCCCGCGCGATCGACTCCGGCGTCCACCCGCCGGAGGCATACGCGGAACGCAGCTCCCGCGGCTGCGCCCACACCGCGATCTTCGGCCCGGCGACGGTGTACACCTGCCCGGTCACCCCGTGCTCCCGGGCCGCGTCCGACAGCAGGTACACCACCAGCGCCGCCACGTCCTCCGGCTCCCCGATCTCCGCGAGCTCCATGGGCACGTTGGCCGACATCCGCGTACGGGCGACCGGCGCGACGGCGTTCGCGGTCACTCCGTACTTGTGCAGGCCGAGCGCGGCGCTGCGCACGAGCGAGATGATCCCGCCCTTCGCCGCGCTGTAGTTGGCCTGCGAGACCGACCCCTGGTGGTTGCCGCTGGTGAACCCGATCAACGTCCCGGCCCGCTGCCCCCGCATCACGGCCGACGCGGCCCGGAACACGGTGAACGTCCCCTTCAGATGGGTGGCGACCACCGGGTCCCACTCCTCCTCGGACATGTTGAACAGCATCCGCTCGCGCAGGATCCCGGCGACGCACACGACCCCGTCGAGCCGCCCGTACGACGACAGCGCCGTGTCCACGATCCGCTGTCCGCCCGCCATGGTCGAGACGTCGTCGGCCACGGCGACCGCCTCTCCGCCCGCCGCCTCGATCTCCTTGACCACGGCCTCGGCGACCTCGCTCGTGGGCGAGACCCCGTCCATGGACACCCCGTAGTCGTTGACGACCACGCGCGCGCCCTCGGCCGCGGCGGCGAGCGCCACCGCCCGTCCGATGCCCCGCCCGGCGCCCGTCACGGCGACGACCTTGCCTGCCAAGAAGTTCCCCACGCCCCGGCCCCTTCCCGCAGTTTCTGACGGTCCGTTAGATTCGACTTGATTCTACGACCCGTCAGATACGCGGAGACAAGCCCCGGGGAGGGACTCATGTCACTGCCGGACGCGTTCCACGAGATCGCCAAGCGCGTGAACAACTGGGGGCGTTGGGGCGCCGGCGACGAGATCGGCACCCTGAACCTCATCACCGACGACGTCGTCCGCGAGGCGGCAGCCTGCGTCCGCACCGGCCGCCGCGTCCCGCTCGCGCTGCCCCTGAAGGAGGACGGCGTGCAGACCGGGATGATCCCCGGGCGCATCAACCCGCTGCACACGATGGTGCAGATCAACCAGGAGCTGTTCGGCCCCGGAACCGTGGCGTGCAGCGACGACGCCGTGACCATGGGCCTGCAGGCGGCCACCCACTGGGACGCGCTCACCCATGTCTCGCACTCGGGCCGGCTCTACAACGGCCGCCCCGCCCACACCATCACCGCGCACGGCGGCGCCGAGTTCAGCGGCATCGACAAGGCGCGGCACGTCGTCTCGCGCGGGGTGCTGCTCGACGTGGCACGCGCGCGCGGCGTCGCCCGGCTCGACGGCGGGCACGCGGTCACCCCGGAGGACCTGGAGGCGGCCGAGGAACTCGCGGGCACGCGCGTGCGCGCGGGCGACATCGTGCTCGTACGGACGGGGCAGATCCAGGTCCTCCTCGCCGGCGACAAGCACGCGTACGGCTACCCCTCACCCGGTCTGTCGATCCGTACACCGGAGTGGTTCCACGCGCGCGACGTGGCGGCCGTGGCCAACGACACCCTCACGTTCGAGATATTTCCGCCCGAGACAGCGGATCTGTGGCTGCCCGTGCACGCGCTCGACCTGGTGGAGATGGGGATGCTCCAGGGGCAGAACTGGAACCTCGAAGAGTTGTCCACAGCCTGTGGACAAGAAGGCCGCTACGCGTTTCTGCTGTCGGCGATGCCGGAGCCCTTCGTCGGCGGCACGGGCACACCCGTCGCGCCCGTGGCGGTGCTCTGAGGTCCGGCGAGGCCGGTTGGCGGCGCGGCTCCCCCGACCTCCGGCCGCGCCCGCAGGGAGGTGCCCCGTGCTCCCCGGGCCCGGCACCGCGCGCCGCCATCCGGCTCCGGCGCACCCGCCCCGGCCTCTCCTGGCCCTGGAGAGACCGACGCCGATTCACGACCCGCTCTCGGCAAGGGCTTCCGTCACCGAAGTCCTCGTCGTCCCCTCACGGCGAATCGCTGACCACAAGCGTGATCAACCGGACACGCGACGTCAACACCCACTCGGAGATTTATTACTTACGCCCCATTTCCCGAAGGCGCGCACAGAAGCATGCCCGGGCGCATCCGTACATGCCCGAGCCGAGAGGACGGCACTTCCTGCGACCGTGCTCCGAAATCCGCCGGAGTCACCGCTCCGTGCGCCCGTCACACCGCCTCGTACGCGAGCCCTTCATAGGCCGAGGACCCGCTGCCGCAGGCTGCGGCGGCGCTCTGCGAGTCGGCGTCGCGGTCCAGTTCGCACCAGATCCGCTTGCCGCCGCCCTCGGGGCACCAGCCCCACCGGTCCGCGAGGCCGTCGACGAGGGCGAGGCCGCGGCCGCCGGTGGCATCGCCGTCGACGCAGCGCGGCACGGGCGCGCGGCCGCTGCGGTCGGCGACTTCCAGGCGGACGGTGGCGGCGTCCTGGGCCGCTCCGGGAAGGGACAGGCGCAACACGGCCGGACAGCCGGTGTGCACGACGGCGTTGGTGACCAGTTCGGACACGAGCAGGATCAGGGTCTCCGCGAGCGGCTCGTCGGCGCCTATCCCGGACCCGGCGAGCCGGTTGCGGGCCCACCGCCGGGCTCGCCCCACCTCAGCGGGGTCGGGCCGGATCTCCAGCTGCACTTGAAGCACCTGCACCGCTCACACCATCCGAACCGGCGGACACAAAGCCCCGCGCCTCACGAGGGCCACGATCCTAGCCATTCTTTTCATGACCAGATCAATGGCCGGAGCCAGGGTCACGGAACGTGAATCCCTTAGCTGACAGCATGGTTGACGTACAGTCACCCCAACAAGCGCTTCGGGCATATTCCAGCGTGAAGGAGTACCCGTGCGGCATACTGTGCGACGCTTGTCCCGGGGAGTCGAACAGGCGGGGGCGGAGCGCCCTCGCGCCTTGCGAACAGCGGCGCGCACCGCCGGATCCGGAGCCGCCTCAAGGGCAACTCCGGCATGGCTCGTGCTCGGAACCACTCGCATCTCACACAAGGTACCGGAGCGAACGCCCGACTCCAGGCCGTGACGAGTCACACGTAGGACACAACCCGATATCAACGCTCCGTAATTCCGGTATGCCACAATCCGCGACATCCACTTCGGGGCTGTCGGCGACACCGCAGACCAGGGGCCTTCAGACCGCCCCGGCGAGAAGCTCGGCGGCCAACCGCTCCTCACTCTCCGTAGCATCGCTCGCACGGTGCGTTCGCACCCAGGCCCGCTTCAGATGCAGATGGACCTCGAACTCCCAGGTGAATCCCATGCCGCCGTGCACCTGGAGACAGTCGCGGGCGCCGCGCACGGCGGCGTCGTCGGCGAGCAGCCGCGCGGTGTCGACGTCGGCCGGGTCGGCGGTGACGGCGGCCGCGTAGACCGCGGCGCGGGCGGTCTCGGTGCGCACCAGCATCTCCGCGCACAGGTGCTTCACCGCCTGGAAGGCTCCGATCGGCCGCCCGAACTGCTCACGCGTCCGGGCGTGTTGCGCGGCGAGTTCGCACGCGCGTGTGGCGCTGCCCAGTTGTTCGGCGGCGGTGAGCAGCACCGCGGCGGGGTCGACGCCGGGTGCTTCGGGAGCCCGGTCCGATGGAGGGCCGGGCACCCGGTGCAGCGGGGTCAGCGGATCGACGGACCGCAGCGGTACGGCTCCCGCACCCTCACCCCGTACGACGTCCGCCGCCGGCAGCCACTCCACCAGCCCGCATCCGCCGACGTCCGTCACCACCGTCTCGCCGGTGGCCGCGCCCGGCACCTCGCCCGCCGCGAGGTGGGTGGCCACGAGCGGTCCCGGCAGCAGCGCGCGCCCGGCCTCCTCGAAGGCCAACACCGCCTCGGGCAGACCGAGTCCGACGCCGCCCTCGGTCCCGGGCAGCCGCAGCGCGAAGAACCCGGCCGCGCCGAGCTCCCGCCACAGCCCCCTCTCCAGGTGCCCGGGTGCCTCGACGGCGGCCCTCAGCTCCTGCGGGCCGAACCGCCGCGTCAGCAGTTCCCGTACGCCTGCCCGCAACGCCCGCTGGTCCTCGGTCAGTTGGAAACGCATCCGTCACCGCTCCTTCGGCAGCCCGAGAATCCGCTCGCCCACGATGTTCCGCTGGATCTGCGAGGTGCCGGCCGCGATGGTGTACGACAGCGAGGACAGCCTCTCGGGCATCCACGGCCGGTCGAGGTCCAGCGAGGCGGGCCCCAGCACCTCGGCGGCGGCGTCGAAGAGCTCCTGGCGGGCGTGCGAGTACCTCAGTTTGAAAACCGAACCTCCGATGCCGGGTATGCCGCCGGTGGCCTCCGCCTCGCTGACGTTCCACTGCGTCAGCCGCCACAGCGCCCGGAACTCGGCGTTCAGCCGCCCGAGCCGGCGGCGCAGCACCGGGTCGCCCCAGCGGCCGTTCCCGCGCGCTTCGGCGGCGAGTTCGCGCAGCACACGGCGGCAGGCGACCACTTCGCCCACGAAGGCCGTGCCGCGTTCGAAGGACAGGGTCACCATCGTCACGCGCCAGCCGTCGTTCTCCTCGCCGACCCGGTTGGCGACCGGCACCCGCACCTCGTCGAGGAACATCTCGGCGAACTCGGTGGTGCCGGCGAGGGTCTTGAGCGGCCGCACGGTGATGCCGGGCGTGTCCATGGGCATGGCCAGCCAGCTGATGCCGCGGTGCTTGGGGGCGTCGGGGTCGGTGCGCACCAGCAGCTCGCACCAGTCGGCGACTTCGGCGTGCGAGGTCCAGATCTTGGACCCGCTGACCACGTAGTCGTCGCCGTCCCTGCGCGCACGTGTGCGCAGCGCCGCGAGGTCGGACCCGGCGTCCGGCTCGCTGAAGCCCTGGCACCAGACCTCCTCGCCGCGCAGGATCGGCGGCAGCCAGCGCGCCCGCTGCTCGTCGGTGCCCTCGGCGGCGATGGTCGGCCCGGCGTGCAGCAGTCCGACGAAGCCGGCGCCCACATAGGGGGCGCCCGCCTTCTCGGTCTCCTCCAGGAAGATCAGCCGCAGGGTCGGGGAGGCGTCCCAGTGGACCTCGCCGTACCCGGCGTCGTGGAGCATGCGCTGCCAGCCGAGGTCGTGGGCGCGGCGCCCCGGCCAGTCCTCGGGGGACGGTTTCGGCGGCAGCGTGGGCAGCGCCTTGGCCAGCCACTCCCGCAGCCGGGCCCGGAACTCCTCCTCGTCCGGCGTGTACGCGAGGTCCATGCGGCCCCTCCATATCTGATGAGTCGTCAGATACAGCTCTGCGGGAAGGCTAAGTCCCCCACCCCTGGACCGACAAGGCATCCCGCCCTACGCTCGGGCCACGATCTGACAGTCCGTCAGCTCCGATCCGGACACCACGACCGCTTGGTGGCAGGGGGCCGTCTATGAACGACACCGCGCACGCCCTGAGTTCCTCCCGCACCCTCTGGGATCTCCTCGCCCGCCGCGCCGGCCTCAGCCCCGACCGCCCGGTCCTCCTCCAGGACGACCGCACGCTGACCTTCGGCGCGCTGCAGGCGCGTGCCGAGCGCGTCGCGGCCGGCCTGTACGACATGGGCGTACGCCCGGGCACGGTCGTCGCGTGGCAGTTGCCCACCCGCATCGAGACGGCCCTGCTGTCCTTCGCGCTGGCCCGCCTCGGCGCCGTGCAGTCGCCGGTCATCCCCTTCTACCGGGACCGCGAAGTCGGCTTCGCGCTGCGGGAGTCGAAGGCGGAGTTCTTCGCGGTGCCGGGTGTGTGGCGGGGCTTCGACCACACCGAGATGGCCCGCCGCCTCGGCGCGAAGGGGATCTTCGAGGCGTACGGCACCCTGCCGGACGGCGATCCGGCCGTACTGCCCCCGCCGCCCGCCGAGGGCACCTCGGTGCGCTGGATCTACTGGACCTCGGGGACCACCTCCGACCCCAAGGGCGTCCTGCACACCGACCGTTCGCTGATCGCGGGCGGCTCCTGCCTCGGGCACGCCCTGCGTCCCACGTCCGCCGACGTCGGCTCGATCGCCTTCCCCTACGCCCACATAGGCGGCCCCGACTACATGGTGATGGTCCTGCTGTACGGCTTCCCGGCGGTGCTGTTCGAGCAGTTCGCGATGCCCGACGCGCTGGCGGGGTACCGCAGGCACGGCGTCACGATCGCGGGCGGCTCGACGGCGTTCTACTCGATGTTCCTCGCCGAGCAGCGCAGGCAGCCGGACGGCGCGAAGGCCGTCCCCTCACTGCGGCTGCTGGCGGGCGGCGGGGCGCCGAAGCCACCGGAGGTCTATCACGCGGTGGTCCGCGAGATGGGCGTGCAGCTGACGCACGGATACGGCATGACCGAGGTGCCGATGATCACGATGGGGGCGCCGGACGACACCGCGGAGAACCTGGCGACGACGGAGGGGCGGCCGCCGCCGGAGATGGAGATCCGGATCGTCGAGGGGGAGGTACGACTGCGCGGGGAGGCGGTGTGCCGGGGCTATCTGGATCCCGCGCAGACCGTGGCGGCCTTCGACGAGGACGGTTTTCTGCGCACCGGCGACCTCGGCCGGCTGACCGACAGCGGACATCTGGTGCTGACCGGCCGCCTGAAGGACGTCATCATCCGCAAGGGCGAGAACGTCTCGGCGAAGGAGATCGAGGACCTGCTGCACCGGCACCCCGCCGTCGGCGACGTCGCGGTGATCGGGCTGCCGGACCCCGAGCGCGGGGAGCGGGTCTGCGCGGTCGTGGAACAGCCGGCCGGCGCGCCGGAGCTGACCCTTCAGGGGCTGACGTCGTATCTGCGCGGGGAAGGGCTGTCGACGCACAAACTGCCGGAGCAGTTGGAGGTGGTGGACGCCCTTCCGCGCAACGAGACCCTGCGCAAGGTCCTCAAGTACAAGCTCAGGGAGCGGTACTCGTCGGGGTCGCAGGGCTACTCGGGGACGGTGAAGTAGCGGGCGAAGGCCGTGACGACCTCTCCCTCGGCCACCTTGCCGTCGCCGTCGGTGTCGAGCGTGCCGGCGGCCGTCTCGGCCAGGTCCTGCGGCACCCCGAGGCAGACCAGCACACGGGCGGTGTCGGTGACGGTGGCGGCTCCGTCGCCGTCGGGGTCGGCCACGGCGAGCGCGGCGTGCAGGAAGGGACGGGCGATCTCGGCGAACCGGTCCGGGTTGTCGCGCAGCCGCTTGACCGCGCCGTTCACGAACTCCTCGCGGGTGATCCGCTGGTCGCCGTCGCGGTCCGCTATTCCCGCCATGCCCTGCCAGAACGCCTCGGCACCGATGTACAGGGCCTGGCCCTTGTCGGAGCGGGCGGTGGTGCCGAACTCCGCGAGCAGCGCCTTGGCCGCCCCGACGAAGTCCTCGCGGTCGATGTAGCCGTTGCCGTCCTGGTCGAAGCCGGCGAACCGGGCCGCGATCCTGCGCTCGTACTCGCTGCTGACCATGTCTTGTCGGGCCGCCTCACGTCGTCGGGTGCATCTGTCACGGAGCGTACGACGTCACGGGCCGTCCGGGCGCCGGAAAGGGGCCGTTGTGCCAAGACCGGGGGAATTTCGGGACAACGATGTGGCACGGACGTGCGGAACGGCGTACGCGGGGCGGGCGCTCAGGCGGACAGCGGACCGGCCTCGTCCCGGACCGCCGAGGCCAGGTCGGGGTGCACGTCGAAGAGCCGGCGCACGCCCAGCGCGCCGAGGACCCGGTTCACGTGCGACCCCTCCGCCGCGCCCTGCGCCGGGAGTATCAGCCGCAGGCTGCCCTGGCAGGAGCGGATCAGCCGGCGGGCGGCTATGAGCACGCCGACGCCGCTGGAGTCGCAGAACAGGACCTCGGAGAGGTCGAGGACGAGGCTGTGACGTCCTTCGGCCACCACGTTGTGGATGTGCTGGCGCAACCCGGGCGAGGTCACCAGATCCAGCTCGCCCGACACCTTGAGCACGGCCCAGTCGCCGCGCTCGCCGCCGGTCACTTTGAACGTCACCACCATGCCCCTCGCTCGCTGAAACGGAAGCGACACCTACGCTTCCTTGCAGCGCGGCTGCCCAGCGGCTGTTCCCTGAAACACCCTCCAGAAAACGGTCACCGATCAGAAAAGGCTTGTTCCCATCGCATTCGATCCTGTTCGATCGTGTCTGATCATGTGGTGACCGGGTAACCGAGCGACGCGAGCCTCTCCACCGGAGTGCGAGGGGTCCCTCTATCACGAGGGCGAGGTGTGTCACCAGCCATGGCTCTACAAGGGGCGCACATTGCGACAAAGGGGCGTGCGCGTCCGGCCGTGCCGACTACATTCGGGGAGACGGCACACGCACGCTGGACCGGGACGGACCGGTGAGGGGGGCCTTATGGCGAAGAAGGACGCACCGCCCCGCTGGGACCGCAAGATGCAGCAGCGGCTGGCGCGCGGCGAGGCGGCCGCCCTCGGCGAGCTCTACGACCGGTTCGCCTCGCTCGTGCACGGCCTCGCCCACACCGTGCTGGGCGACGAGCGCGCCGCCGACCACGTCACCCGCGACGTCTTCGCGCATGTCTGGGAGCACCCGGACACCTACGACCCCAAGCAGGGCCCGCTGCGCTCCTGGGTCGCCACGCTGACCCACCGGCTCGCCGTGCAGCGGCTGCGCGCCACCGAGACCGCCGCGCTCGCCGAGGCCGGCCAGGGCTCCACGGAGGAGCTGGAGCGCAAGGTGCGGCACGCCTCGGTCGCCGCACGCGCCGACTACATCGTCCAGTCGATGCCCGTGCCGCTGCGCGCCGCCCTGGAGCTGGCCTACTTCCAGCGCCGCGACTACCGCCAGACCGCGGCCGACCTCGGCGTCACCGAGGACGAGGCCCGCCGCCGGCTGCGCCTGGGCCTCCAGCTGCTGTCCACCGCCCACGACGCCGGAACCGCCCCGGGCGCGCCACCGGGCTACGGGGGTGCGGCGTGAACGAGGCCGGACGCTTCGAGGCGTACGACAACGATGACAACGGCGACGACGACAAGCCGTACGACGACTCTCCCCACGGCGACGCACACCACAAGGACCAGGAGGACGACGGCCCCGCGGACGTACACCGCGCGGCCGACGGCATGAACAGCAGCGGCAACGGCGACGACCAGCACCCCTCGACGAAGCCGGACCCGGACGGGCCGCCCCGCATACCCCTGCCCCGCGCCTCCGTCGAGGACACCGGACGCCCGCTGCCCGACGCCGTGCCCCGGCCCGCCCCGCTCGTGCTGGACCACCGCGTGCTGAAGTCGCTGCTCGGCGCGTGGGCGCTGGCCGCCTGCTCACCCCAGGAGACCGCTGCCGTGGAGGAACACCTCGGCGGCTGCGGCTCCTGCGCGGACGAGGCACTGCGGCTGCGCGAGGCCGTCGGCCTGCTGCACCCCGCCGAGAGCCTCGACCTCGACCCGTCGCTGCGCGCCCGCGTCCTCCAGAGCTGCCTGGAGCGGCGCCCGCCGCGCATCCCGGTGCCCGAGTGGGCGACGCCGTACGACGCGGAGACGGCCCGGCTCGACGCCCTGCTCCAGGACTTCGGGGACGCCGAGTGGCACGCGCCCGTGCGGCTGCGGTGGTTCCGCGGGGACGAGCCCACGAGCCGTCGCACGACCGTCGCCGGGGTCATCGCGCACCTGCTGACGGTGGACGGTCTGGTGGCGGTCGCGCTCGGTCTCGCGGACCCGATGGGCGAGGTGGCCGCGGACCGGGCGACCCCGTCCGGGCGCACGGAGGCGTACTGGCGGGCGTCCCACTACCCGCCGACGCGCGCGGTACGCGCCCCTTGGCGGGAGCAGAGCCACGACCTGGTCCGCACGGCGGCCTTCACGGGCGGCGGCACCGGCAGACTGTCCGTGCCCTACGGCGACTTCGCACTGCCGCTGCACGACGCGATGCTGGACCGCGCCTTCGAGACGTGGGTGCACGCGGAGGACATCGCCGACGCGGTGGACTATCCGTACGAGCCGCCGTCCGGCAGCGATCTGCACCACATGGTGGACCTGGCGGCCCGCATGCTGCCGACGGTGCTGTCGGCCCGCCGGCAGGCCGGCCTCGCGTCCCCGCCGCCCGGTCCGCACCGCCACCTGGTGCCTGCCGGCGAGCCCGGCCGGAGTCTTCGGCTGGAGATCGAGGGTTCGGGCGGCGGCGAGTGGCTGATCCCGCTGGACTCCCCGGCGGCGGTGGGCTCCGCGGAGCACGAGGTGGCCCATGTGGCGCTGGACGGCGCGGAGTTCTGCCGGCTGGCGGCGGGTCATGTGCCGCCGGAGGAGGCCGCGGCGGGGCAGGTCGGCGACCGTACGGCGATCCGGGACGTCCTGTTCGCGGCGGCGAGCTTGAGCCGGATGTGAGGGGCGGGTGCCGCCGCGTCGGCGGCTGCGGGTGGGTGGGGGCCGGTCGCGCAGTGCCCCGCGCCCCTTTAAGTACGTGCACTGAACGCGCCCCTCAGGGGCGCGGGGAACTGCGCGAGCGACCACGAACGACCCGCAGCCGCCGACGCGACAGCCGAACCCGAACTGCTAGGCGAACACGACCGTCCGCCGCCCGTTCAGCAGAATCCGTCGCTCCGCATGCCACTTCACGGCCCGCGCCAGCGCCTGGCACTCCACGTCCCGCCCGACCGCGACCAGCTGGTCCGGCGTGACGTCGTGCCCGACCCGCTCGACCTCCTGCTCGATGATCGGCCCCTCGTCAAGGTCCGCGGTGACGTAATGGGCCGTGGCGCCGATGAGCTTGACGCCCCTGGTGTGCGCCTGGTGATACGGCTTCGCGCCCTTGAAGCTCGGCAGGAACGAGTGGTGGATGTTGATGATCCGCCCGCTCAGCTGCTTGCACAGGTCGTCCGAGAGGACCTGCATGTAGCGGGCCAGCACGACCAGCTCAACGCCCTCCTCGCGCACGATCTCCAGGACCTGCGCCTCGGCCTCGGGCTTGTTGTCCTTGGTCACCGGGATGTGGTGGAAGGGGATGTCGTACGACCCCACGAGCTCGACGAAGTCGGTGTGGTTGGACACCACGGCGGCGATCTCCACCGGCAGCGCCCCGATACTGGCGCGGAACAACAGGTCGTTCAGGCAGTGCCCGAACCTGCTGACCATCAGCAGGACCCGCATCTTCTCCTCGGCCCGGTGGATCTGCCACTCCATGTGGAAGGAGTCACCGATCGCCGCGAAGCTCGCGCGCAGCTTGTCCACCGTCACCGGAGCCTCCGCCGAGAAGTGGACGCGCATGAAGAACAGTCCCGTGTCGCGGTCGCCGAACTGCTGACTGTCCTCGATGTTGCAGCCGGTCATGAAGAGGTAGCTCGACACGGCGTGCACGATGCCCTGCTTGTCCGGGCAGGACAGCGTCAGGACGTACTGTTCGGCGGGGACCGCGGCTCGGGTGGACTGCTCGTTCATGCAGCACAGGGTCCCATATCCCACACCCCCGGCGGGCAGCCGTCCCGCTACCCGGACCGCCCGCCCGGCACCGGCCGGACCGTCACGCGGAACGCGTCATGATCCGCAGCACCTCAAGGGTGCGCGGCGGGGCCTCGGGGTCCTCGCCGTCGGCCATGGCCATCCGGACGTGCGCGTCCCGCGCCGCCCGCACCGCCTCCGGCCACTGCTGGTTCTCCATGTAGGCGGAGACCGGCGCGTCCGGACCGACCTGGTGCATGATCCGCAGCACCCGCAGCACGGCGGTGTCGACGAGCGCCGCCTCCTGCGAGTCCCGGAATATCGTGCCGACGTACTTCTCGGCGGACCAGTTGTCCAGCCAGGTGTCCTCGACCAGGCGGTAGACGGCGTCGGTCACGTCGCCGTACCCGTCGACGCCGGCGAGCCAGACGTCCCGCTGGAAGACCGGGTCGGAGAGCATGTGCAGCGCGGAGCGCACATTGCTGCGCCAGCGCCACCACGGCATGTCGTTGAGTGGCATGCCGCCCATGGTGGATGAGCGACGGCCGCGACGGGAAGAGCTATCCGAACCTTGCACGGTCACCGATCGTACGTTCCTGTTCATTCGCGCCTCATCCGCCCCCGCAATTCACCTTCTGGTCACCCATGGATAACCGAGGGTCACGCGCAGGTTTGTTGTGTGGCGGAATCGTGCGTGCACATGACCGGCAGGCCACGCATGCGCAGCACCTTCCTCCCAGTGATCACCGATCGGCCCGTCAGAGCGGCAGCCCGCACGGCGGCAGCGCTGGTGGCGTGTGCGTCACTCGCCGTCGGATGCGGTGTCATCCCCGGTGCCACGGGGGGTTCCGGGGATGACACGATCACCGTGATGACCTGGGCCCCGCAGGACACCAAGGCGACCAACAAGCCCGGTATGCCCGCCTTCGCGCAGGCGTACGCCCGCTGGGTCAACGCCCACGGCGGCCTCGCCGGCCGCGAGCTGAAGGTCATCACCTGCAACGACCACAACGACAGCGTGGCCGCGGCCAGGTGCGCCGACCGCGCCGTCGAGGAGAACGTCGTCGCGGTCGTCGGCTCCTACAGCCAGTACGGCGACACCTTCCTGCCCTCCCTGGAGGGCGCCGGCATCCCGTACATAGGCGGCTACGGCGTCACCAACGCCGAGTTCACCAGCCCGCTCTCCTACCCCGTCAACGGCGGCCAGCCCACCCTCCTGGCGGGCCTCGGCAGGGAGCTGGCCCGCAGCTGCGGCCCCGTCGTTCTCGTCCGGCCCGACAGCATCGCGGGCGACGAGCTGCCGCCACTGCTCAACTCGGGCCTCGGCTCGGGCGGTCACCCGGCCCCCATCGACCAGTTGGCCGACGAGGACGCGACCGCGTACGGGGGCCAGTCGGTGCGGGCGCTGGGCAACTCCGCCACCGACTCGTCCGAGAAGGGCTGCGTGGTGCCCGCACTCGGCGACCGCACCAGCACCTTCATGGACTCCTTCCGGCGCGCCCGCAAGGACTACCCCGAGGTCCGCACCGCCGCCGTCCTCGGCAGCGTCGACCAGACCGTGATCAACTCGACCGGCGGGGCGTCGACGTACGACGGCTCGTACATCACCGGCTGGTACCCGGTCGCCAGCGACCCGCGCTGGGACCCGATGAAGAAGGTCATCAGCGAACAGGCCTTCGGCGACAACCGCATCGACCCCGCGGACGCCGGCGTGCAGACGACGTGGATCGCGTACACGGTGTTCAAGAAGGTCGTCGAGTCGATCGGCGACGGCGCGGTGACCGCCGACTCCGTGCGAGGCGCGCTGAACGACGGCCTGAAGGTGCCCACGGGCGGCCTGACGCCGACCCTCCAGTGGAAGTTCCAGGACGTCCTGGCCTCCGTCGGCTTCCCCCGGCTGGTCAACCGCGCGGTGACCCTCCAGGTCGTCCGGGACGGCAGGCTGGTGGCGGCCCGCAAGGGCTTCATCGACGTGACGAAGACGCTCCAGAACGCCGACCTGAACTGACCCGCCCGGCCCGGCCGCCCCGCTTCTCGCGGGCGGCCGGTGTCCGCGGCCCCGTACTACAGCTGGGTCGGCTGCCGCTCGGTCAGCCCGTACTTCTCGGCGATCGAGTTCCACAGCCCGGCGGCCGTCTTCTTCTGCTGGCTGGCGGTGCCGCTCGCGCGGTTGCCGGCCTGGGTCTGGCCGGTGGCGCGGGCCTGGCCCTTCCTGCACAGCTTCTTGTCGCGGGCGACCTGGTCGGCCCACGCCGCGTAGTGGTTGTCCGCGGACGCCGACGCCTGCCACGCCTTGTTCAGCGCGGTGGTCAGCGCGGCGTGGTTCGGGAGCTGGTCGACGGAGAGCTTGGACAGGTCGGTCACCAGCCGGTTGCGCTGGCGGGCGGCGTCCCGCAGGTCCTGGGCGGCCTTGCCGAGGTTGTCGCAGGACTTCACGGCGTCCACCGCGTTGATCACGGACGTACGGCTGTCGCCGCTGTCGGCGAGCAGCTTGTCCAGGGCGACCGCCTGCTGCTCGGCCGGGTCGGCGGACGGCGAGGCGGACTCCTCGTCGGCCGGGGCCGTCGCGGAGACGGGCTGGTTCTCCTCGCTCTTGTCGTCGTCCCCGCCCCCGCCGGCGAGCAGCGCACCCGCGCCGATGCCGAGGGCCGCGATCCCGACGCCCACGGCGGCGATGAGCCGCAGCCGCGGTCGGGTACGGCCACCGCGGCCACCGCCGTCGTCGCCTGCGCCGTGCCCGCCGGCCGGGAAGAGCGCCGGCTCGTGCGGGTTCGCCTGCGACTGGGGCTGCTGGAAGCGCGGCAGCTGCTGGGTGGCCCCGGCGGGGGCCTGGCCGGCCGACTCGCTGCGGAAGAGGTTGTCGAAGTCGGACAGCGGCTGCCGCTCCCCGCCGCCCGGCCGGCCGGTCACCGGCGGGATGTACTGCGTGGCGTCCGCGTCGCCCCCGGAGACGGGCGGCATCGGCCCGGCGCCGCCGGCCTGCCCGGCCCGCCCGAGCACCTGGGTGCTCTCACTGGACACCTCGGGCGGCAGCGCCCCCGGTCCCACCGGCGGGATGAACTGGGTCGCCCCTTCGTCCGCGGCGGGCGCGGCGACGGGCGGGAGGAAGCTGGTGGCCTGGTCGTCGGCGCTCATCGGCGCACCGGCGACCGGGGGTATGTACTGAGTGGCGCCCTCGTCGGCGGGCGGCAGCGGGGCTCCGAAGCCACCGGCGGGCGCGGCGGGCGGCAGCGCGGCGCCCTGCCCGTGCCGCCCCTCGGGCGGCAGCGGCGCGGACGACGCCCCGCCCTGTCCGTAACCGGCCGGCGTGCTCTGGCCGTACGACGGCGCCCCGGTCGCCGGCCCCTGCGCACCGCCGCCGTACGGCCCGCCGTCCTGCGGCATCGGCTGGGCCGGCATGGCCCCGCCGGCCTCCGGCGCCGCGCCCCACGGGGCCGGCGACGGCGACTGGTACGCCTGGTCGTGCTGCGGCAACTGGTATGCCTGGTGGTCCTGCTGGGGCGTCCGGTACGCCTGGTGGTCCTGCTGGGGCAGCTGATACGCCTGCTCCGGCTGCTGGGGCAACCGGCCCGGCTGCTGCCCCTGCTCCTGCCGGCCCCAATCCGGCCCCGGCTGCGCGCCCCAGGCCTGGCCCTGCGCGGGCGGGTTCTGCTCCGGTCCCCAAGGGGTGCCCCAGGCCTGCGCGCCCGGCGGCGCCGAGGGCTGAGGTGCGGTCGGCGGCGTCGCCGGCACCGAAGTCGGCCGGCCGCCCTGGCCGCCCGTCATACCCGGCAGCAGCGGCTCACCACCGTCGGAGGGCAGCACGATGCCTTCGCGCGCGGGCCGCGCCGAGGGCTCCTCGCTCCGTCCACTCTGCGTCACCGGGGCTCCTACTAATGGGGGACCTTGTGAATCGTCGGCTCACGCTACCGGCTCCGCCGATCCAGGTGCCACGCAGCCCGGGACGTGACCGGGATCCCTGTGACCGCGCTGACACTCGGGTCCCCCAACCGCTGTCTGCCTCCCCTTGATCGGCCGGTATCTTCGTTTCCCCGCCGTTCACCTGTGGGTGCCCGGTGATTTCACGCAGCCGCCTGAAGATCCAGCCGCGCCCCAAACTCCCTGACCACCGGCTCGTCCCGGAACGGCTCCAGTCGCTGCTGGAAGTCCTCCAGATACTCGGCGCCCCGGTTGGAGCGCAGGGTCTCCAGGAGCTCGACGGCCTTCAGGCCGGTGTGGCAGGCCTGTTCGACCTCGCGCTGCTGCACCTGAGCTGTGGCGAGCAACACATATCCGATGGCCCGGCGCCGCGCCTTCGTCTCCGGGAGCCCGGCGAGCGACTCCTCCGCGCGCCGCGCCGCCGCCTCGGCCTGGCCTAGATCGCGATGGCAGTGCGCCAACTCGTCGGCGAGATAGGCCTCGTCGAAGTGCTTGATCCACGCCGGGTCGTCCCCGGACTCCGCGTCCGCCGACTCCAGCGCGCCCACCGCGCGCCCGGACGCCAGCTGGGCGGCCCGTGCGTCGCCCAGCAACGCGTGCCCGCGTGCCTCGGCCGCGTGGAACATGGCCTCCGCACGAGGGGTCACGCGCCCCCGTGCGCCCTCCTGTGCCGCCCGCGCCAGCTGCGCGATCTCCCGCGGGTTGCCGAGCTGGGCGGCGAGGTGGCTCATGGAGGCGGCCAGCACATAGCCGCCGTATCCGCGGTCGCCCGCCGCCTGTGCCAGGCGCAGCGCCTGGATGTAGTAGCGCTGGGCGAGCCCCGGCTGACCGGTGTCGACGGCCATGTACCCGGCGAGCTCGGTCAACCGCGCGACGGCCGCGAAGAGTTCCCGTCCGATCGCCTCCCGGTAGGAGCCGGCCAGCAGCCCGGAGACGACGCTGTTGAGGTAGTGCACGACGACCGGGCGCACATGCCCGCTGCCGTACTGGTGGTCGAGGTCGACCAGCGCCTGTGTCATCGCGCGCACGGCCTGCACGTCGGACTGCCCCACACGTGGGCCCGCCGAGCGCGACACCTGCGAGTCCGGGGAGGAGATCAGCCAGTCGCGGCTGGGCTCGACCAGCGCGGACGCGGCGACGGACGAGCCGGACAGGAAGTCCCTGCGGCCCACGTCGCTGCGCCAGAGCTCACAGACCTGCTCGATGGCTCCCAGTACCGTCGGCGAGAACTGGAGGCCGACGCCGGACGCGAGATTCTTGCCGTTGGCCATACCGATCTCGTCGATCGTGACCGTACGGCCGAGTTTGCGGCCGAGCGCCTCGGCGATGATCGCCGGCGCCCGTCCCCGCGGCTGCTGTCCGCGCAGCCAACGGGCCACGGACGTCTTGTCGTAGCGCAGATCGAGACCGTGCTCGGCGCCGCACATGTTGACCCGGCGGGCCAGCCCGGCGTTCGAGCAGCCCGCTTCCTGGATGAGCGCCTGCAGCCGTTCGTTCGGCTGTCGCGCGACGAGAGGCCTTGCGGCCATGGCGTACCCCCTGTGGCTGCGGTGCCTGCCCACGCACCGAGTTGACGTGTCTTCCACGGCCGGATCCGGCCCGGGGGCACTGGCTGTGCACCGCAAGGATCCGGCCGTGAAGATCAATGCCCCGTCGGCATACCGAAAATGCGAGGCTTGCGAGGATTGCCGGGGTAAAGGCGGAAGCCGACCCCACAGTGGGCTACCCACCCCCGGCCGTGGATCCTCCCGCGCGCCCCCACACATGCACCCATGCGCCCCAGATGAGAAATCAATGCTCCTCCCCCGCGCGCGCGACGCCCGTAACCGGAGGTGGGTGCGGGAGTTGTGTTGGGCGTGGAAGAGACGATCCCGGCCACCGAAGCCGCCCAGATTCCCAAGCAGCGCGGCGAAACGCTGCTGGAGACCGCCGTTCGCTATGCCGAGGAGCGTCACTGGGACGTGTTCCCCGGGACCTGGCTGGAAGCGGTCGACGGCGTGCAGTACTGCTCCTGCGGTGACGCCGCCTGCCCCGCGCCCGGTGCGCACCCCGCGCGCCCGGACTGGGCGACACAGGCCACCGGGAGCGCGACGGTGGCGCGGCGGATGTGGCAGAAGCAGCCCACCGCGTCGATCCTGCTGCCGACGGGGCGCACCTTCGACGCGATCTCCGTCCCGGAGACGGCCGGGTTCCTTGCGCTGGCCCGGATGGAGCGGATGGAGCTGTCGCTGGGGCCGGTGACGCTGGCGCCGGACCGCCGGATGCACTTCTTCGTGCTGCCGGGAGCGGCGGTGAAGGTCCCCGACCTCGTGCGCAAGCTGGGGTGGTCGGTCGGGTCGCTGGATCTGGTGGCGCTCGGCGAGGGGGCGTACGTCGCCGGGCCGCCCACGCGTTTCGGGTCGCGGGGTGCCGTGCAGTGGGCCTGCCGGCCGACGCCGGCGAACCGGTGGCTGCCGGATGCGGAGGAGTTGATCTCGCCGCTCGCCTATGCGTGCGGTCGGGACCGGTAGCGCCGGTCGATCTGCCACGCGTTCACCGTCGGCGACTGCGGGTTCGCCTTGGCTTGTCGCGCAGTTCCCCGCGCCCCTTAGGGTTGGCGTTCATGACGTCGGCCGTAAGTGTGAGTGGGCTCTGGAAGCGGTTCGGACAGCAGGTCGCTGTCGCAGGGATCGATCTCGACCTGCCTGCGGGGAAGTTCATCGGGCTGGTCGGCCCCAACGGGGCCGGGAAGACCACCACCCTCTCCATGGTGACCGGGCTGCTGCGGCCCGATCAGGGGTCCGTCGAGGTGGTCGGGCACGACGTCTGGCGGGACCCCGTCGAGGTGAAGGCGCGGATCGGGGTGCTGCCCGAGGGG
Organism: Streptomyces sp. bgisy027; assembly: GCF_057710365.1. Lineage (NCBI taxonomy): Bacteria > Bacillati > Actinomycetota > Actinomycetes > Kitasatosporales > Streptomycetaceae > Streptomyces > Streptomyces sp. bgisy027. The sequence continues at coordinate 29,722 of NZ_JBYIVZ010000010.1, read as the reverse complement.
CTGCGGCTGTTCGAGCGGCTCTCCGGGCGGGAACTCCTCGCGTACACCGGGCGGTTGCGCGGGCTGCCCGGCGCCGAGGTCGACAAGCGGGCCACCCAGCTGCTCGACGTACTCGATCTGGCGGGCGCCCAGCACAAGCTGGTCGTCGACTACTCGACCGGCATGCGCAAGAAGACCGGGCTCGCGGCGGCGCTCCTGCACAATCCCGAAGTGCTGTTCCTGGACGAGCCGTTCGAGGGCGTCGATCCCGTCTCCGCGCAGACCATCCGCGGCGTCCTGGAGCGCTACACCGCCTCCGGCGCGACCGTCGTCTTCTCCTCCCACGTCATGGAGTTGGTCGAGTCGCTGTGCGACTGGGTCGCCGTCATGGCCGCCGGCCGTATCCGGGCGCACGGCCCGCTCACCGAAGTGCGCGGCGAGGCGGCCTCGTTGCAGCAGGCGTTCCTCGAACTCGTCGGCGCGAACGGCCGCGACGCCGCCGCCTCCGACCTCGACTGGCTGGGCGGCGGGGCCCGATGAGCACCGACGTGACCGGCGTCTTCGTACGGCTGAAACTGTCGCTCCTCGTCAACGGACTACGGCAGTCCGGTGGCCGGCGGGCCGCTTACGTCGCGTCGGCCGTGGTGGCCCTCCTGTTCGCCGCGCTGCAGCTCCTGGGCCTGATCATGCTGCGCGGCCACGCGCATGCCGACACCGTGGTCGTCATCCTGGTCGCGGTCCTCGCGCTCGGCTGGGCCGTGATGCCGCTGTTCTTCCCCGGCGGGGACGAGACCCTCGACCCGACGCGGCTGGTGATGCTGCCGCTGCGCCCCCGCCCGCTGGTCCGGGCGCTGCTTGCGTCTTCCCTGGTCGGCATCGGCCCGCTGTTCACCCTGTGCCTGCTGACCGGTTCGGTGATCGCCCTCGCGCACGGCGGGCCCGCCCAAGTCGTCGCCGTCGTCGCCGTCGCCCTGGCCCTGCTGGTGTGCGTGGCGCTCGCGCGGGCCGTCGCCGTCGCCAACATCCGGCTGCTGACCAGCCGCAAGGGCCGTGATCTGGCGGTGCTGAGCGGGCTGGTGATCGCCATCGGCGCGCAGGTCGTGAACTTCGGCGCGCAGCGGCTCGGCTCCTCGGGCCTCGAACCGCTCGACCCGGCGGCGGACGTGCTGCGCTGGGTGCCGCCGGCGTCCGCGATCGGGGCCGTGCAGTCGGTGAGCGAGGGGTCGTACGGCATCGGGGTGCTCCAACTCGCGCTGAGCGCGGGCGCCTTGCTGGGCCTGATCGCCGTGTGGTCACGTCATCTGACCCGGCTGATGACGTCCCCCGACGGCTCCACGCTCCAGGCGGCCGGCGGGTCCGCCGTACGGGAGCGGACGCCGACGGGCCTGTCCCGTCTGCTGCCGGCCGGGCGCACCGGCACCGTCATGGAGCGCAGTCTGCGCTACGTGTGGCGCGACCCGAAGACCAAGGCCGCCTGGGTGACCTCGCTCGCCATCGGTCTGATCGTGCCGCTGTTCAACGCGTTGCAGGGCACCGGCTCGATCTACTTCGCCTGTTTCGCCGCCGGGATGCTCGGCATCCAGATGTACAACCAGTTCGGGCAGGACACCTCGGCGTTCTGGATGGTCGCGATGACGATCTCCTCGCCCCGGGACGCCTACGTCGAGCTGCGCGGCCGGGCCCTGGCCCTGCTGCTGATCACCCTGCCCTACGCCACGCTGATCACCGTCCTGACGACGGCGCTCATCGGCGACTGGCCCAAGCTGCCGGAGGTGCTGGGCCTGTCCCTGGCCCTGCTCGGCGCGATGCTGGCGACCGGCGCGTGGACGTCGGCCCGATTCCCCTACTCCATCCCGCAGGAGGGCTACAAGAACGTCGCCCCCGGGCAGTCCGGGCTGGCGTGGATCTCCATCTTCGGCGGCATGATCGCGGCCGCCCTGCTGTGCGCCCCCGTCCTCGCCGTGACGATCTGGCTGAACGTCAGTGCGGGCGGGGACGACTGGACCTGGCTGCTGCTGCCGGGCGGGGCGGTCTACGGGGCGGCGATCACGCTGCTGGGACTGCGGCTGGCGGCACCGCGCACGGCGGCCCGCCTACCGGAGATCCTGACGGCGGTGAGCAAGGGCTGACGGGGTCCGCTGACGCAGGGAGCCTGCAACGCCGCTGTTTCGGGGGCGCGGGGAACTGCGCGACAAGCCACGAACAACCCGCAGCCGCCAAGGCTCAGCACGCACCGAGCTCACAGGCGCCCGGCGTCATTCAGGCCGCACCGAGCCCAGAGGCGCCCGGCGTCACCCCGTCCGCACCGCATCCAGGAACGGCTCGATGGCCCCCCGCCACCCCTCGGGCTGGTCGTAGTGCACGAGATGCCCGGCTTCGGACACCTCCGCGTACTCCCCCCGCGGCAGCACCCGCACCATCTCCTGTGCCTCGGCCCGCCCGAGCTCACCGTCCAGCCCCCGCACGACGAGCGTGGGGCACTGCACCTGCGTGAGCTCCTCCCAGTGCGCGTCGTACACCCAGGTCTCCCGGGACCGCAGCATCTGGTCCGGCACGAAGACCGGCCGCCAGCCGTCCTCGCACTCGTGCATGACCTCGGCGTAGAACTCCCCTCGGGCGGGATTGGGGCGCTCGACCCACGGGTCGTCCTCCCCGAACCACTTGCGTACGTCGGCGAGCGTGGCGAAGGGGACGGGCCAGGCCTTGAACCAGTCCGACCACTCCCGCTGCGAGGCCGCGCCGAGCGCGGAGGCCCGCATGTCGCAGATGATCACGCCGCGTACCAGATCGGGCCGCTTGGCGGCGAGCTGCCAGGCCGTCAGCGCGCCCATGGCGTGGCCGATGAGGACGGCCGGGGCGAGGCCGAGCTGTTCGAGGGCGGCCTCGGCGTCGTCGACGTACGCCTCGCGGGTGAACGCGGCCTGCGCGGGCTTGTCGCTGCGGCCGTGGCCGCGCTGGTCCAGGGCGACGGCGCGGTGCCGCTCGGAGAGCCAGCGGGCGGTGGAGGCCCAGTGCGAGGCGCGGCCCATCAGGCCGTGCAATAACAGGACACCGAGCCGGCCGTCGTGCTCTTTGGCGGGGTCGGTCTTGGGAGGGTCGCCGAACTCCCAGGCCGCGAGACGTACGCCGCCGGTCCCGGTCACGTCGATGCGCCGCGCCATCGGTCTGGCCCCCCTAGCTCCGCTCGGACCGCGCGAGTCGGACGGTCCTGTCATCCGCGTCCTGCTTGCCGTGCCTGCCGTATCTGCCGTCGCCTCCGCGAGCACCTTGGGCCACCTGCGTCACCTGCGCCGCACGTGTCGTGGGTGCCCCCGCACGCGATGTGCATGTCCTGTGTGTCTGACGTGATCTTATGCGCACATCCCTGAAGCGCACGTTCCGCCTGACCTGTCACCCGCAGACTATCGAACTCCTATTCGAAAAAACGGGTCGCGCGGACAACACCCCTCATTCGAGTGACCCCCTCCAGGGATTGATCGCCACCGTCGAGGGGAGATCTTCACCGGGAGGCGGACCGCTCGGGGAAACCGGTCCGAAGGGGATGACCCTGAGAGCTCGGGGCTCCGGGTCAGCACAGGGGAGGACAGGCCCCGGCGCCACACGGCGCCGGGGCCCTCTCCACATCTACGGCACATCCTCGCGCCCCCTCCCCGGCCGGACGCATCACTGTCCGTCACGACCAAGAGCCCTCAGGTCATATGCCTCACGCCACAGCCTCGCACGCGAATCCGCCGGGCGCTGTGATTCCGCGCACTGAATCTTGGAATGGAAAGGATCGGCGGATCATCACAACTCCCGCTCCCCTACCGGGAATTACCCGGGCGAGAACTCGAGATGGACTACTGCCGCCGGTCAGCGCTTCGCGACGAACACATGAGAGGCGACGTCCGCCTCCAGCTCGGCCGCCTCACCACCGCTGCCCACCAGCACACCGCCCGCGGACTCGGTCACGCTCACCACCGAACCGGGCTGCACGCCCGCCCGGCGCAGCGTGTACATCAGCTGCGCGTCGGTCTGGATCGGCTCACCGATCCGGCGCACGACGACCGTCTTGCCCTCGACACCCGGGTCGAGGTCGGCCAGCGAGACCATGCCCTCGTCCAGGAACGGGTCGGCGCCGTCCTTCTCGCCGAGCTCCTCCAGACCGGGGATCGGGTTGCCGTACGGCGACTCGGTGGGGTGGCGCAGCAGCTCCAGCACACGGCGCTCCACCGCCTCGCTCATCACGTGCTCCCAGCGGCACGCCTCGGCGTGCACCTGCTCCCACTCCAGCCCGATCACATCGACGAGCAGACACTCGGCGAGGCGGTGCTTGCGCATGACGCGGGTGGCCAGCCGGCGCCCCTCGTCCGTCAGCTCCAGGTGCCGGTCGGACGCCACGGACACCAGCCCGTCACGCTCCATCCGCGCCACCGTCTGGCTCACGGTCGGTCCGCTCTGGTCCAGCCGCTCGGCGATCCGGGCGCGCATGGGGACCACACCTTCCTCCTCCAGCTCGAGGATGGTGCGGAGATACATCTCCGTGGTGTCGATCAGTCCGGACATACGTGCCCCTCGATTAGCTCTGCGATTAGCTCAGCCGGAAGCGAGACAGCTCCACGGCGCGTGCGCTGGCCCTGACGTCAATTCTGCCGGATACCGCTGACAACCGTGCCGAGCCGTGGGAACCAGAGGGCTGTACGGCCGCGCCCCGGCCCCCTCGGCCGCCTCTCGGCACCGGGAGTGACCCGCCGACGGCACTGCACCCGCACCACCGAACCCGCACAGGCGCCACAGGCACACGCACCGTATTGACACCGCACTGGTCCAGACCGCACGGTGATCCGCGACACATTCGCATCCGCGCCCCGGGAGGGCCCCGCATGAGCGACAGCACGCCGGCCGACCAGTTCTTCGACGCCGCGATCGGTCTGCTCCAGCGGGTCCGAGACGAGGAGGCCGAGAACATCGAGGCGGCCGGCACCCTGCTCGCCGACACGGCCGCCGCCGACGGCCGGCTCTTCGCCTTCGGCGCCGGGCACTCCTCCCTCGCCGCCCAGGACGTCGTCTACCGCGCGGGCGGCCTCGCCCTGATGAACCTGCTGGCCGTGCCCGGCGTCGTCGGCGTCGACGTCATGCCCGCCACCCTCGGCTCCGCCCTCGAACGCGTCGACGGCCTCGCGAGCGTGGTCCTGGAAAGCTCCCCGCTGCGCACCGGCGACGCCCTGGTGATCATCTCCCTCTCCGGCCGCAACGCCCTCCCCGTGGAGATGGCCATGGCCGCCCGCGCCCTCGGCGTCAAGGTCATCGGCGTGACCTCGGTGGCGTACGCCTCGGAGACGACGTCCCGCCATGTCTCGGGGACCTACCTCAAGGACCACTGCGACATCGTCCTCGACTCGAAGATCGCGATCGGTGACGCCGAACTCACCCTCGACACCATCCCGGCGCCCTTCGCCCCCGCCTCCACCGTCGTCACCTCGGCCCTCCTCCAGGCCGTCATGGCCACCGCGGCCGCCACCCTGGCCGACCGGGGCATCGAGCCCCCGCTCCTGCGCTCGGGCAACGTCGACGGCGGCCACGACTGGAACAGGCGGGTGTTCGAGAAGTACGGGGACCGGATCTTCTACCGGCAGTAAGGCGGGACGGGGGGCGTGCAGAGAGGCGACGGCGCGCTCCCTACTGCCCTTCCACAGCTCCCGCCAGATCCAGCGCGGCAGCGATCCGTACCGCCACGTCCTCCGCGTACACCGCGTCGCCGCGGCCGAACGCGGTCCGGCCCGAGCCGCGCAGGAACGTCACGACGCCCAGCGTCCGGCCCCGGCTCCGCAGCACCGCGCACAGCACATGCACCGCGTCCGCCGGCCACTGCCGCGCCACGGCCCACTCGCGCGCCCGCTGCGCCGGCAACTCCCCCGCGTCCGCCCGCACCGACCCGGCCCGCGCCACGCACTGCAACGCCGGGTGCCCCTCCGCGTACCGCACGGGCAACCCGGCCTCCCCGCCGAGCCGGCTCGGACCCGGCGCCCCGGACGGCGTCACGGCGACCCGGACCAGCCGTACGGGATCCGGGCTCTCCCCGCCCGCCGCCTGATCCGGCACCACACCACCCGCGACCCGGTCGATCAGCGCGTGATCGGCGAACCCGGCCAGCGCGAAGTCCAGATGCACCGTCGCCGCCTCCGCGGGGTCCTCGCACTCGGCGGCGGCCCGCGCGGCACGGTGCAGCTGATTGGTGCGGAAGCGCAGCATCGCGGCCTCCTGCTCCGCCTGCTTGGCCTCCGTCACGTCCTGGAAGAGCCAGCCCACCCCGAGCGGCACGGGCTCCTCCGCCAGCGGCGAGGCCAGCCGCACGAAACCGCACCGCCAGCAGCGACGCCGCTCACCGTCCGGCGTCCGCACACTCACCCAGACCTCGGCCGGCGCGGGCGGCGCGCCCTCCGCCAGCACATGTGTGAGCGCGCTCTCCAGTTCCTCGACCCCCTGCGCCAGCAGCTCACCCAGCGGCCGCCCCAGCACGGACGTACGCCCGATGCCCAGCGCACGAGCCGCGTGAGCGTTCACAACCGCCGGGCGCAGATCCGCGTCGACCAGCACCACGCCCCACGACGCGTCCTCGAACAACGCCTCGCTCAGCGCGATCGACCGCTCCAGATCGATCTGCGCGTGCACCTCGCTGAACGCGCAGTACACGCCCGCTGGCTTCCCGTCGGGCCCGCGCACGGCCGCCGACTGCGTACGCACGAGCACCCGCCCGCCGTCCTTGGTCAGCAGCGCGAACTCGTGCACCTGCCGCCCCGGAGCCTCCATGGCGGACATCAGCCGCCCCTCGACCTCCTCGGCGTCGGCCTCGCGCACCGCCCACCCGGCGAACCCCTGCCGGCCCACCGCCTCGGCCGCGGTCCACCCGAGGATCCGCTCCGCCTCACGGTTCCAGTGCGTGACGACACCGTCGCCGTCGAAGGCGCACAGGGCAGCGTCCATCCCGTCCAGCAGCGCGGCCAACAGATCGGAGCCGCCTGCAGAACCCTCCGAACCACCCGCCGAACCGTCCGGACCGTCCCGCTCGGGTTCGTCCGGCCCCAGCTCGTCGGTGGTCCCACTACGCCGGGAAGCACTCACCTGGACCCCCTGCCAAGCCGCGTCCGTACGTACACCACGTCGGTTCGCCCACTCGCAATCATCTAACTGGAACGTGACACAGCACACACCGAGTTCCCCAAGATTGAAGGAATCGTTGTACGAGCCGGTGTACCCCTAGGCCAACCGCAGGTCCACCCACAGATCGGGCCCGCCCTCCACCACGTACCGATCGGTCTCGACGAACCCCCGCGCCTTCGCGAACCGCAGCCCGTCCTCGTTGGCGGCCGACACACACGTCTCGATCACCCTGGCGCCCAGCACGCGCGCGTACGCGAGCCCGTGCCGGAACAGCCTCGTGCCGTACCCGTGCCCCCGGTACTCGGGCAGCACGCGCGCGATGACCGTCGCCACCGCGTCCTCGCCCACCGGCGGCCGCACGGTCGAGCAGCCGACGAGCACATCTCCCACGTACGCGTTCCGCAGCCGGTACCGCCTGCTGCGCTTGCGCACCTCACCCAGATCCATGGCCGCGGGAGGAACGATCACGTTGTGGACGTGGCGCCACTCCTGAAGCATCGCCTCGCCGTCCACCGGAACAATCCGAAGATCAGACACATGTGCCCTTTCCCCTGCGCGCGCACACCTCAATCTCGATCTTCATACGAGGATCCGCGGGCCGGCACACCAGCGAGTCACCACCGTCGACATCTCGGAAAACCGGTTGATCGGCGACCGGGCTGTTCTTAGTGTGTGGCTCACGCACGAAAGGAGGTGATCCGGTACATGTATGAATCCCGGACGAGCGAGGTGGCTGCGGGCTAGCGGCTCGCCACCACACGCAGTGCGGTGCCGGACCAGCACGTGACAGACGCGTGCAGCCGGCCCATTCCAAAGCAGTCACCCGACCCGCGGGCCGCCGGTAGTCCGACCGGCTCCTCCGATGGAGGACCAGGCTCGCGGGTCGCCTGCTGTCCTGGGGCCTTGTCGGCCTTGTCCCGCCGCACCCTCACGGACTCAGCCGCTCCACCCGCCACCCCCCGTCCTGCTCCACCACGTAGCGCAGGCGGTCGTGGAGGCGGTTCTCTCTGCCCTGCCAGAACTCGACCGTTTGGGGGGCCACCCGGAAGCCGCCCCAGTTCGGGGGGACCGGGACCTGTTCGCCCTCGGGGTAGCGGGCGGCGAGGTCGGCGTACGACGTGTCGAGTTCCGTGCGGGAGGGGATCACCGAGGACTGGGTGCTGGCCCAGGCGCCGAGCTGGGAGCCGTGCGGGCGGGTGCGGAAGTAGGCGGCGGTCTCGTCGCGTCCGGTGCGCCGGGCCACGCCCGTGACGATGACCTGGCGGGCCATCGGGTGCCAGGGGAAGAGCAGGCAGACGTACGGGTTCTCGGCGAGGTCGCGGCCCTTGCGGGAGCCGTAGTTGGTGAAGAAGACGAAGCCGTGGTCGTCGAACTGCTTCAGCAGCACCGTGCGGGAGCTGGGCCGGCCCTCGGCGTCCGCGGTGGAGACGATCATCGCGTTCGGCTCGAAGAGGTGCCCCTCCGAGGCGGCCTGCTTGAACCAGCGGGCGAACTGGGCCACCGGGGTGGCGGCCAGGTCGGCCTCGGCGAGGCCCTCGGCCCGGTAGTGCTTGCGCATCGCGGCGGGGTCGGGCGCGGGCTCGGCGGGATCGGAGGCGACGGCTTCTCGGTCGGTCACGCGGTCATCTTGCCGTATCCGAACGGGCGTCGTCCGGCGCGGTGTCCTTCGTCACTGCATGGCACTCAGTGCCGCAGGGGTGCCCAAAAGGTGGCACTCAGGGTTATCGTTCTGATGCTGTTCCGGTTGGATGACCGCCGGCCGCACGGGGCATCACAGGGGTACGCCCCGGACCGCGAGTCCACAGGGGTTCGGAGTCCCGCAAGTCCGGACTTCGAGCCCGTGACCGCGGATCCATCCGGCGTGCGCCCGTCTCCGCCGACTGACACGTGGTCGTTCCACCCACTCGTTCCGCCCTCGTTCCACCCACCAGCTCTCGTTCCACCCACTCGCTCCACCCACAACCCCATCCGTCGCACACATCACGAGGAGCCGCCTGATGTCCGATTTCGTACCCGGGCTCGAAGGAGTCGTCGCGTTCGAGACGGAGATCGCCGAACCGGACAAGGAGGGCGGCGCCCTGCGGTACCGGGGCGTCGACATCGAGGACCTGGTCGGCCATGTCTCGTTCGGCAATGTCTGGGGGCTGCTCGTCGACGGGGCCTTCCGTCCCGGGCTGCCGCCGGCCGAGCCGTTCCCGATCCCCGTGCACTCCGGTGACATCCGCGTCGACGTCCAGTCGGCGCTCGCCATGCTCGCCCCCGTGTGGGGCCTGAAGCCCCTGCTGGACATCGACGAGGAGCAGGCCCGCGCGGACCTGGCCCGCGCCGCCGTCATGGCCCTGTCCTACGTCGCCCAGTCCGCGCGCGGGCAGGGCCTGCCGATGGTCCCGCAGCGCGAGATCGACAAGGCCCAGTCCGTCGTCGAGCGGTTCATGATCCGCTGGCGCGGCGAGCCCGACCCCAAGCACGTGGCCGCCGTCGACGCCTACTGGACGTCCGCCGCCGAGCACGGCATGAACGCCTCCACCTTCACGGCCCGCGTCATCGCCTCCACGGGCGCCGACGTGGCCGCCGCGCTCTCCGGGGCCGTGGGTGCCATGTCCGGCCCGCTGCACGGCGGCGCGCCCTCCCGCGTCCTGCACATGATCGAGGAGATCGAGCGCACGGGCGACGCCGAGGCGTATGTGAAGCAGACCCTCGACAACGGCGAGCGGCTGATGGGCTTCGGCCACCGCGTGTACCGCGCCGAGGACCCGCGGGCCCGCGTGCTGCGGCGTACCGCACGGGAGCTGGGCGCGCCCCGCTTCGAGGTCGCCGAGGCGCTGGAGAAGGCGGCTCTTGCGGAGCTCCACGCCCGCCGCCCGGACCGTGTCCTGGCGACGAACGTCGAGTTCTGGGCGGCGATCGTCCTGGACTTCGCTCAGGTCCCGGCGCACATGTTCACGTCGATGTTCACATGTGCCCGTACGGCGGGCTGGTCGGCGCACATCCTGGAGCAGAAGCGCACCGGCCGCCTGGTGCGTCCTTCGGCGCGCTATGTGGGTCCGGGCTCACGCAACCCGCGCGAGATCGAGGGCTACGCGGACATCGCGCACTGAGCCCCACGCACCACCCTCCCCTCCGGCGGGCCGGTCATCACGCGGGCCGCAGTGCCTCGCGTGGTGCCGCTCGGCGGCGGGCGCGCTCCCTGCCCGCCTCGGCCGGTCGACGACGGCACACGGAACGTGACTGATCCACTCCGCCAGTATGCTGGGGCGGCTCTCGGCATCCCACCATCACCCGTCCCTGCGTGGTGAGTTACGGCCTGCGGCGTCGAGATCTCCTACGGCATGAGGGATGGGGAACAGGTGCTGATAGCGGGCCGCTACCGGCTGGGCGAGTCGATCGGGCGCGGCGGGATGGGGGAGGTCTGGCGGGCCTACGACGAGACGCTGGGCCGGCATGTCGCCGTCAAGCTGCTGCTGCCGCAGGACTCCGACCCCACCGCCACGTCCCGGTTCCGGCTGGAGGCGCAGACCGCCGCGCGGATCGACCATCCGAACGTGGTGGGTGTGCGGGACTTCGGCGAGTACGACAACCGGCTCTTCCTGGTGATGGAGCTCGTCGAGGGCGACAACCTGGCGCGGCTGCTGACGCAGTCGGGGGCGCAGCCCGCGGAGCGGGTGGCGCGGATGGCCGCGCAGGCCGCGGCGGGGCTGGCCGCCGCGCACCGGCAGGGCATCGTCCACCGTGACATCAAGCCGGGCAATCTGCTGCTGGACGCCGACGGCACTCTCAAGATCGGTGACTTCGGTATCGCCCGTTTCGTCGACGACCCGGGTGCCGCGCTCACCGCGACCGGGCAGATCGTCGGCACGAGTCTCTACCTCGCCCCGGAGCGGGCGCTGGGCAAGCCGGCCGGTCCGGCCTCCGACGTGTACGCGCTGGGCTGTGTGCTCTACCAGCTGCTGACCGGGCGCCCGCCGTTCCAGGCCGACTCCGCCGTCGCGATCCTCCACCAGCATCTCGACGCGGCTCCCGTGCCGCCGCGCGAGCTGGGTGTCGCCGGTCTGCCGCCCGCGTTCGAGAACTATCTTCTCGGTCTGCTCGCCAAGGAGCCCGAGCACCGTCCGGCCGCCCAGCGGGCCGCCGACTGGTTCGCCGAGGGTGCCTGGCTGGGCCGCTCCGAGCCGCTGCCGGAGGTGACGGCCCCGTCCCGCCCGTCGCCGGCCCCGGCGGCCGGTGCCCCCGGCCCGAACCGGAGGGGTGGGGCCGGCCACGCGACGACCTACGCGCTGCCCTCGAACCAGGGCACGCCGTCGCCCCGCGGCGGGCCGGGCCGCTCCCACAACCGGTCGCGCTCGGCGCCCACCGCCCGGTCGCACTCGGCGCCCACCGCCCGGTCCCACTCGGGGTCCCCGGCCCGGTCGCACGGCGTGTCTGCCTCCCGCGCCGGGTCCAGGGCCCGCTCCCGTCCTCGGGCGGCCTCCGGCAAGGGAGTCAGGAACCTGCTGATCACGGTCGCCGCGGCAGCGCTGTTCGTGGCCGCGATGCTGCTCGGGATGCTGTGGTTCTCCCCCGACAAGAGCGCCGCGGAGAGCACGAAGTCCGACACCTCGCCCGACCCGAGCGCCTCGGCGTCCGTGTCGCCGCTGGAGTCGAGCCCGTCGCCGATCACCTCCGCGACGGCCGACGGCAAGGCGCACGGCGTCCAGGAGCGGCGGGAGCAGGAGCGGCAGCGCGACGCGCGGCACGACGGTGACGACGACGAGGGCGACAAGGGCGAGGACGACTGACGGGACCGGCCCGGCGACAGGCGACCCGCGACGCCGTCAGCCCAGTGCCTCGTCCAGCAGCAGGCCCCACTGCGCCACCACGCGGTCGCGGCGTCCGGCGTCGTCGGTGAGGAGGTTGGCGAGGCCCAGGCCGCGTGCCATGTCCAGCACGCCCTGGACGGTTTCGCGGACGCCGGGGCGGGACTCGTCGACGCCGAGCAGGTCGACGGCTATCCGGTGGGACTCGCGGCCCACCCGGGCCTCCAGCTCGGTGACCCGGGGCCGCAGCTGGTCCTCGTTCGACGCGGCCACCCACAGGTGCAGGGCCGCGCGGAACAAGGGGCCGGTGTAGAGGTCGACCAGGGCGGAGACGACGGCCCGGCGGTCGCCCGCCGCGCCCTTGGGGAACAGGGCGCGCAGGGCTGTGGAGCGTTCCTCGGCGACATATTCGACGGCCGCGGTGAAGAGGTCCTCGCGGGTCGGGAAGTGGTGCTGGGCCGCGCCCCGGGAGACGCCGGCGCGTTCGGCGACGACGGAGACCGTGGAGCCCGCCCAGCCGTGTTCGGCGAGACAGGCCACGGCGGCTTCCAGGAGGCGTCTGCGGGTGGCGCGGCTGCGGTCCTGTTTGGGCACGCGGTCCACGCGGTCGCCGACTGTGCTCACACCACCCATTGCGGATCCCGTCGTTCGAGGAAGGCCGTCATCCCCTCGCGCGCGTCGGCGGAGGAGAACAGCCGGGCCGAGAGTGCGGTCAGGTCGGCCGCGTCCCGGTCGAAGGTTTCCAGCACCTTAGCCGTGAGCAGCGCCTTCGTCTCGGCCAGGGCCTGGGGTGCGGCCCGGCGCAGGCCGTCCAGGACGGGTTCCAGTACGGCGTCGACGTCGTCGCCCTGTGCCGTGAGCAGGCCGATCCGGGCGGCCTCCGGCGCGTCGAGGCGTTCCCCGGTGAGGTAGTAGCGGGCGACGGCGCGCGGGTCCACGCGCGGGAGCACCGGCAGGGAGATCACGGCGGGGGCCACCCCGATGCGGACCTCGGTGAAGGCGAAGGTGGCCTCGCGGGCGGCGGCGGCGATGTCGCAGGCGGTGAGCAGGCCGAGGCCGCCCGCGCGGACGTGGCCGGTGACGCGGGCGACCACGGGTTTGCGCAGCTCGACGATCTGCCGGAGCAGGGCGACCAGTGCGTCCGGATCCGGCGGGTCGCGCAGGTCGGCGCCGGCGCAGAAGGTGTTGCCGGTGTGGGTGAGGACGACGGCGCGGACGTCGGCGTCCTTGGCGCAGTCCGTCAGCGCGTCGGCCAGCTCGCCCACCAGCGCCGCGGAGAGCGCGTTGCGGGTGGCCGGCGAGTCGAGGCTGAGGGTCTCCACACCGCGCGTGCGGGTGCGGCCGATCGACGTCATGCGCTCTCCTTCGGCGCGCGCAGTTCGCGGCGCAGGATCTTGCCGGAGGCGGCGCGCGGGACACCGTCGATGAAGGTGACCTGGCGGACCCGCTTGTAGGGGGCGACGCGTTCGGCGACGTACATCATGACCTCGCCCTCGGAGAGGTCGGTCGCGGAGGGTTGGCGGACCACATAGGCGTGCGGCACCTCGTTTCCGTCGTCGTTGTAGGCGCCGACCACAGCCGCGTCCGCGATGCCGGGGTGGGTGAGCAGGAGTGCCTCCAGTTCGGCGGGGGCGACCTGGAAGCCCTTGTACTTGATGAGCTCCTTGACGCGGTCCACGACGAACAGCCAGCCGTCGGCGTCCACATGGCCGACGTCGCCGGTGTGCAGCCAGCCGTCGGGGTCGATCATCGCGGCGGTGGCGTCGGGGCGGCCGAGGTAGCCCTTCATGACCTGGGGGCCGCGGATGAGGATCTCGCCGGATTCGCCGGTGCCGAGGTCCTTGTCGGGGTCGTCGAGGGAGACGATGCGCATCTCGGTGCCGGCGATGAGCCGGCCGACGGTGCCGGCGGGCGCGTCCCGCATGGCGGCGAGCGGGACGACGTGGGTGCCCGGGGACAGTTCCGTCATGCCGTACGCCTGGCCGACCGGTGGCAGGCCGAGGCGCTGGGAGCAGGCGCCGGCGAGGTTGGCGTCCAGGGGCGCGGCGGCGCTGACGATGTACTTCAGCGACGACAGGTCGTACTGCGCGACCAGCGGGTGTTTGGCGAGGGCCAGGACGATCGGCGGGGCCACGTACAGGCCGGTGATGCGGTGGTTCTGGATGGCCGCGAGGAAGGTCTCCAGGTCGAAGCGGGGCAGGACGACGACCGTGGCGCCGACCCGCAGCGGGGCGTTCATCAGGGCGGTGAGGCCGTAGATGTGGAAGAAGGGCAGTACGGCGAGGATGCGGTCGCCGGGGCCGGCCGCGATCGCCGGTTCGAGCTGGGCGAGGTTGGTGGCGATCTGGCGGTGGGTGAGCATCACGCCCTTGGGGATGCCGGTGGTGCCGGAGGAGTACGGCAGGGCCGCGACGTCCGCGACGGGGTCGATGCCGACCTGTGGCTCGGGGGCGGCGGAGGCCAGCATGTCGATGAGCGAGCGGTGTCCGGGCGCGCTGTCGCACACGAAGATCTCCTGCACGCCGCCCGCGAGTTCGGCGGCCCGGCGCGCGCTCTCATGCAGCGGTGAGACGGTGACGATCCAGCGGGCCGCCGAGTCCTTCAGCTGCTTGGCGAACTCCTCGGGCGTGGCGAGCGGGTGCACGGTGGTGACGGAGGCACCCGCGCGCGTGGCGGCGTAGAACGCCGTGGGGAAGGCGACCGTGTTGGGGCTGTGCAGGGCGAGGATGTCGCCCTTGCGCACGCCCGCCTCGGCGAGACCGGCGGCTATGCGCCGGTGGAAGCGGTCGAGCTGTTCGTAGGTGAGGGTGGTGCCGTCCGTGCCGTCGATGAGCGCGGGGGTGTCCCCGAACTCGGCGGCCCGGCCCAGGACGGCCTCGTGGATGGGGAGTTCTACGGCCGGGACGTCTGCGTACTCGCTGCGGAACACGGTTCCTCCTCGCGACACGGCGCCGGACGGGCGCGGTCAGTACGACTTGGGCAGGCCCAGGGTCTGGTGGGAGACGTAGTTGAGAATCATCTCCCGGCTCACCGGAGCAATACGAGAGACGCGTGCCGCGGTTATCAACGAAGCGAGCCCGAATTCGCGCGTGAGGCCGTTCCCGCCGAGGGTGTGCACGGCCTGGTCGACGGCCTTCACACAGGCCTCCCCGGCCGCGTACTTGGCCATGTTGGCGGCCTCGCCCGCGCCGGCGTCGTCCCCGGCGTCGTAGAGGTGGGCCGCTTTCTGCATCATCAGGCGGGCCAGTTCCAGGTCGATGTGCGCCTGCGCCAGGGGGTGCGCGATGGCCTGGTGGGCGCCGATGGGGGCCTTCCAGACGGTGCGGTCGCGGGCGTACTCGACGGCGCGGGCGAGGGCGTAGCGGCCCATGCCGATCGCGAAGGCGGCCGTCATGATGCGTTCGGGGTTGAGGCCGGCGAAGAGCTGGAGGAGTCCCGCGTCCTCGTCGCCGACGAGGGCGTCGGCGGGGAGCCGTACGTCGTCGAGGGTCAGCTCGAACTGCTTCTCGGCGGCGCTGAGTTCCATGTCGATCTGGCGGCGCGTGAAGCCTTCGGCGTCGCGCGGGACCATGAACAGGCAGGGCTTGAGATTGCCGGTGCGGGCGTCCTCGGTGCGGCCGACGATGAGGGTGGCGTCGGCGATGTCCACGCCGGAGATGAACACTTTGCGGCCGGTCAGCAGCCAGTCCCCGGTGTCCGGGTCACGGCGGGCGGTGGTGGTGATGCGGTGGCTGTTGGAGCCGGCGTCGGGTTCGGTGATGCCGAAGGCCATGGTGCGGGTGCCGTCGGCGAGGCCGGGGAGCCACTCCTGTTTCTGTGCCTCGGTGCCGAAGCGGGCGATGACCGTGCCGCAGATCGCCGGGGACACGACCATCATCAGCAGGGGGCAGCCCGCGGCGCCGAGTTCTTCGAGGACGATGGAGAGTTCGGCTATGCCGCCGCCTCCGCCGCCGTACGCCTCCGGCAGGTTGACGCCGAGGTAGCCGAGTTTGGCGGCCTCGGTCCAGAGGGCCTCGCGCTCGTAGGTGCGGCCGTGGCGTTTGCCGAGGGCGGCTACCGCGGATCGTAGGGCCTTGTGTTCTTCGGTTTCGATCGTGGCCATGTGACTCCTTCGTCGTGGCTGGTCGCGCTCACGCGGCGGCAGCCGCACATTGATACAGCCCCGCGCCCCTAGGCTTCTTGCACTACCGCCAGCAAGGCGCCGACCGTCACCTGCTGGCCAGGTACGGCGTGCAGGGCGCTCAGCGTTCCCGAGGACGGCGCTGTGATCTTGTGTTCCATCTTCATCGCCTCCAGCCACAGGAGGGGCTGACCGGCCTCTACGGCCGATCCCTCCGTCAGGCCCTCGGCCACGCGCACCACCGTTCCCGGCATCGGTGCGAGCAGCGAGCCCGGCGCGTGCTGGGCCGTCGGGTCGGGGAAGCGGGGCAGCGCCGTCAGGCGGGTGGTGTTGACGTGGATCTCGTCGCCGTATCTCGCGACCTCGAAGTTCCTTCGTACGCCGTCCACTTCGAGTACGACCAGGGCGGCGCCCGCGTGTACCACGCGCACTCCGTCGGCCTCCAGGCCCGTGCGGGTGTGGCGGTAGTGGACCTCGGTCTCCTCGCCGGCCATCAGGTAGCGCTTGGTCTGGGGCCGGGAGGGGACGTTGCGGAAGCCGCCGAAGCGGGAGCGGGCGTGGGTGTCGGCGAGGGCCGCGGCGAGGGGGGCGTGCGGGTCGGGGGCCGGCTCGGTGAGTTCGGTGAGGTGGCGGTCGTAGAAGCCGGTGTCCATGCGGGCGGTCGTGAACTCCTTGTGCCGCAGGGAGTTCACCAGGAGGTCGCGGTTGGTGGGCGGGCCGTGGACGGCGGCGCGGGCCAGGGCGCCGGCGAGGGCGCGGATCGCCTCCGCGCGCGTGGGGGCGTGGGCGACGGCCTTGGCGAGCATCGGGTCGTAGTGGACGCCGATCTCGTCGCCGTCGGTGAAGCCGGTGTCGAGGCGGATGCCGGCGGGGACGGCGAGGCGGTGCAGGGTGCCGGTCTGCGGGGCCCAGTCGCGGGCCGGGTCCTCGGCGTACAGGCGGGCCTCGACGGCGTGGCCACGCGCGTGTGGCGGTTCGTCGTCGAGGGCGTGTCCTTCGGCGACGCGGAGCTGCAGGGCGACCAGGTCGACGCCGTACACGGCCTCGGTGACGGGGTGTTCGACCTGCAGGCGGGTGTTCATCTCCAGGAAGTGCGCGGTGTCGCCGGCGACGAGGAACTCGACGGTGCCCGCGCCGACGTAGCCGACGGCCCGCGCGGCGCGTACCGCCATCTCGTACAGGGAGTCGGTGAGTTCGGGGGTCAGGCCCGGTGCCGGGGCCTCCTCGATCACCTTCTGGTGGCGGCGCTGGAGGGAGCAGTCACGGGTGCCGAGGGCCCAGACGGTGCCGTGGGTGTCGGCGAGGATCTGCACCTCGACGTGCCGGCCGTCCTCCAGGTAGGGCTCGACGAAGACCTCGCCGTCGCCGAAGGCGCTGTGGGCCTCGGCGCGCGCGGCCTGGAGTTCGGCGTCCAGGTCGGCGAGTCGCCGTACGACGCGCATGCCGCGTCCGCCGCCGCCCGCGGCCGCCTTCACCAGGACCGGCAGGTCGGCCTCGGTGACCTCGCGCAGCGGCTGGACGCCCATCAGTTCCTTGGCGCGCGTCTTGGACGCCATCGCCTCGATCGCCTCCGGGGCCGGCCCGATCCAGGTGAGTCCGGCGTCGAGGACCGCGCGGGCGAAGCCGGGGTTCTCGGAGAGGAAGCCGTAGCCGGGGTGCACGGCGTCCGCGCCGGCGGCGAGCGCCGCCTTCACGATCAGGTCGCCGCGCAGATACGTGTCGGAGGGCGCCGCCCCCGGCAGCCGTACCGCGGTGTCGGCCACGCGCGTGTGGAGGGCGTTCGCGTCGGCGTCCGAGTGCACGGCGACCGTCCGGATTCCCAACTCACGGCAGGTGCGGAAGACCCGGCAGGCGATCTCGCCCCGGTTGGCCACGAGTACAGAAGTGATCACTGGTGGTCCCTCACATCCGGAAGACGCCGAAGCCACCGCGCGCGCCCTCGTAGGGCGCGGTGTGGATGGCGGACAGACACATGCCGAGGACCGTGCGGGTGTCGCGCGGGTCGATGACTCCGTCGTCGTACAGCCGCCCGGACAGGAACATCGGCAGGGACTCGGACTCGATCTGCTGCTCCACCATCGCCCGCAGCGCCGCGTCGCCCTCTTCGTCGTACGGCTGCCCCTTCGCGGCGGCCGACTGGCGGGCGACGATCGACAGGACACCGGCGAGCTGCTGCGGGCCCATGACGGCGGACTTGGCGCTGGGCCACGCGAACAGGAAGCGGGGGTCGTAGGCGCGGCCGCACATGCCGTAGTGCCCGGCTCCGTAGGACGCGCCCATGAGGACCGAGAGGTGGGGCACGCGGCTGTTGCTGACCGCGTTGATCATCATCGCGCCGTGCTTGATGATGCCGCCCTGTTCGTACTGGCTGCCCACCATGTAGCCGGTGGTGTTGTGCAGGAACAGCAGCGGGATGTCGCGCTGGTTGGCGAGCTGGATGAACTGCGCGGCCTTCTGGGACTCCTCGCTGAACAGGACTCCCTGGGCGTTGGCGAGCACGCCGATGGGATAGCCGTGCAGGGAGGCCCAGCCGGTGGTCAGGCTGGTGCCGTACATCGGCTTGAACTCGTCGAAGTCGGAGGCGTCGACGATCCGGGCGACGACCTCACGCGGGTCGAAGGGGGTGCGCAGGTCGCCCGGCACGATCCCGAGCAGCTCCTCGGCGTCGTACTTGGGCGGCTCGGCCGGGCCCGGATCGCCGTACGCCTTGCGGTGATTGAGGCGGGCGACCACGCGTCGCGCCTGGCGCAGGGCGTCCGGTTCGTCGACGGCGAAGTAGTCCGCGAGACCCGACACGCGCGCGTGCATCTCCGCACCGCCGAGGGACTCGTCGTCGCTCTCCTCGCCGGTCGCCATCTTCACCAGGGGCGGGCCGCCGAGGAACACCTTGGCGCGCTCCTTGACCATGATCACGTGGTCGGACATGCCGGGGACGTACGCGCCGCCGGCCGTCGAGTTGCCGAAGACGACCGCGACGGTGGGGATCCCGGCCGCCGACAGCCGCGTCAGGTCCCGGAAGATCGCGCCGCCGGGGATGAAGATCTCCTTCTGCGACGGCAGGTCGGCGCCGCCGGACTCCACGAGGTTGATCACCGGCAGCCGGTTGACGAGCGCGATGTCGTTCGCGCGCAAAGCCTTCTTCAGCGACCAGGGGTTGCTCGCCCCGCCGCGCACGGTCGGGTCGTTGGCGGTGATCAGGCACTCCACGCCCTCGACGGTCCCGATGCCGGTGACGAGGGACGCGCCGACGGCGTAGTCGCTGCCCCAGGCCGCCAGCGGGGACAGCTCCAGGAACGGGGTGTCGGGGTCGAGGAGCAGCTCGATGCGCTCGCGGGCGAGCAGCTTGCCGCGCCCCCGGTGCCGTTCGACGTACTTGGGGCCGCCGCCGGCGAGGGCCTTGGCGTGCTCGGTGCCGAGTTCGGCGAGCTTGGTGAGCATGGTCTCGCGATGGGCCCGGTAGTCGGAGCCGTTGGTGTCCAGGGTGGACGGCAGCACGGTCACAGCAGGATCTCCGGGATGTCCAGGTGGCGGGAGCGCAGCCACTCGCCGAGGGCCTTGGCCTGCGGGTCGAAGCGGTGCTGGGCGGCGACGCCCTCGCCGAGGATTCCTTCGACGACGAAGTTGAGGGCGCGGAGGTGGGGCAGGGCGTGCCGGGTGACCTTCAACTCGCGGCTCTCGGGGATCAGCTGCCGGAACCGGTCGACCGTGAGCTCATGGGCGAGCCACCGCCAGGCGTCGTCCGAACGCACCCAGACGCCGACGTTGGCGTTCCCGCCCTTGTCCCCGCTGCGGGCTCCCGCAACGAGCCCGAGCGCGGCCCGCTTGGTGGGCCCGTGCGACAGCGGCTGCGGCAGTGGCGGCTCGGGCACTTCATCGAGTACGACGGTGTCGTGGGCCGGCGGCACAGGGATCCGGCGTCCGTCGTGGAGGACGGCCACATGGTCGACGCCACCTTGGGGGACGTACACATCCTCGAAGACCCCATAGGGCGAGCCCTTTCCGGGTGGGGCCAGCACATGGAAACCGGGGTAGCCGGCGAGCGCCAGCTCGATCGCGGCGCCGCTCAGCGCCCGGCCGACGGGCTCCTGGGACGGGTCGCGCACGACGAGCCGCAGCAGCGCGCTCGCCGTCTCCTCGCTGGGGGCGTCGGGCCGGTCGGTGCGCACCAGGTCCCAGCGGACCTCGGCGGGCGGCGACTTGGCGAGCGCGTCGGTCAGCTGCTCGCGCACGAGGGCGGCCTTGGCCTCGATGTCGAGGCCGGTGAGCACGAAGGTGACCTCGTTGCGGAAGCCGCCGAGGCGGTTGACGCCGACCTTGAGCGTCGGCGGCGGAGCCTCGCCCCGCACGCCCTCGACACGGACGCGGTCCGGTCCGTCCTGGGTGAGCCGCACGGTGTCCAGGCGGGCGGTGACGTCCGGCCCGGCGTAGCGGGCGCCCGCCGTCTCGTACAGCAGCTGGGCGGTGACGGTGCCGACGTCGACGAAGCCGCCGGTGCCGGGGTGCTTGGTGATGACGCAGGTGCCGTCCTCGTGCAGCTCGGCGAGCGGGAAGCCGGGTCGCCGCAGATCGGCGCCTCTGTCGGAAGCCTCGTGGAAGAAGGCGTAGTTGCCGCCGGTGGCCTGCGCCCCGCACTCCAGCACATGTCCGGCGACCACGGCTCCCGCGAGCCGGTCGTGGTCGCCGGGGCCCCACCCGAAGTGGGCGGCGGCCGGTCCGGTGACGAGGGCCGCGTCGGTCACCCGGCCGGTGACGACGACGTCGGCGCCCTCCCGCAGACACGCGGCGATCCCGAAGCCGCCGAGGTAGGCGTGCGCGGCGAGGCTGCCGGGATTGGCGGCGGTGAGGTCGTCGCCCTCCACATGGGCGACCCGCACGGGCAGGCCGAGCCGGTCGGCCAGTTGCCGTACGGCGTCCGCCAGTCCGGCCGGGTTGAGGCCGCCGGCGTTGGCGACGATCCGCACGCCGCGCTCCCGGGCGAGGCCGAGGCACTCCTCCAGCTGCCGCAGGAAGGTGCGGGCGTATCCGGCGCCGGGGTCCTTCAGCCGGTCGCGGCCGAGGATCAGCATGGTGAGCTCGGCGAGGTAGTCGCCGGTGACGACGTCCAGTTCGCCGCCGGTGAGCATCTCGCGCATGGCGTCGAAGCGGTCGCCGTAGAAGCCGGAGGCGTTGCCGATGCGCAGCGGGCGGGGTTGCCGCGTCACCGCGTCGCCCCCTTCGGCGCGCGGCCCTCTCCGGGTGGGCCGGCGAAGACCTGGGCGATGTCGAACCAGCGGTCGGCGTCCGGGCCTTCGGCGCGCAGCGCGAGGTCGGAGCGGTGCGCGCGCTGGGTGACCAGGAGGCAGAAGTCGAGCGCGGGGCCGGTGACCCGCTGCGAGGCGTCCTCGGGGCCGTACGTCCACAACTCGCCGGAAGGTGCGACGAGTTCGATGCGGAAGTCGTCGAGCGGCGTCGGGAGCCCGTTCGCACCGAAGGCGAAGTCACGCGTGCGTACCCCGATCCACACCACATGCCTGAGCCGGTCGGTGGGTGTGCGCACCACACCGAGTGCGTCGGCGATGTCCAGACCGTGGGCCCAGGTCTCCATGAGCCGGGCCGTACCCATGGAGGCGGTCGACATGGGCGGGCCGTACCAGGGGACCTTCATGCCGGGCGGGGCCTCGCGCAACGCCGTGTCCAGGGCGACCCGTCCCTCCCGCCACCGCGCCAGCAGTTCGGCGGGCGGCAGCGCGGCGCCCTCCTCGGCGCCGTTGTCCACGAAGGACCCCGGCGACTTCAGCGCCTCCTCCACCAGTTGGTGGAACGCCTGCACGTCGGTCACCGCCAGCAGCGCCGAGTGGTCCGTCCAGGCGAGGTGCGCGATCTGGTGGGCGACGGTCCAGCCGGGGGCCGGTGTGGCGAGCGCCCACTGCTCGGGGCTCGAATCGGCCACGAGCCGTTCGAGCTCCTCGCTCTCCTCGCGCAGATCGTCGAACACGGGCGTCGGATCGGACACGGTGCGCTCCCCTCGGGGCACGGCGGTGTGCGGTGTGGTGCGGCGTGGTGTGGTGCGGCGTGGTGTGGTGCGGCGTGGTGCGGTGCGGCGTGGTGCGGTGCGGCGTGGTGCGGTGCGGCGTGGTGCGGCGTGGTGCGGTGCGGCGTGGTGTGGTGCGGTGCGGTGCGGTGCGGCGTGGTGCGGTGCGGTGCAGTGCGGCGTGGTGAGGAGCATGGCAGCGGGATGGAAAACAAGCAAGCGTGCTTGCATTAATTCGACGCGAGTGCGCTCGCGCCACTTGCGAGTGTGCACCGCTCACATGTGGATCGGGCACATGTGGATCAGGCACATGTGGATCGGGATCAGGCACATGTCGATCACGCACACAGGCCACGTCGGGGGAGACACATGGATGAGCAACCGGAACCCGGGCGGGCAGCCGCCCTACGACCCGAACGGCGGATGCCGGGCGCCCCGGTCTCGGTGACCGCGGTGGGCCTGTGGGAACTGAGCCGACTGCGCTCCCGGCACGGTCCGGTCGTGCGGGATCTGCTGATGCGTGAGGGGGCGCCGAGGGCTGGGGCGGCCGCGTAGCCGACGGCGCGGTCGCGACGCCGGAGCCCGGGGCTTCGGCGTGACCCGGTAGCCGCCGCCGGTCCCGCCCCGCGCGACGGCCGACGTGCCGGCCCGGGAACGTGCCTAGCGGTTCTCGGGCTCGGCGACCGCAACAGGTTCGGCGACGGCGGCAGCCCCGGCGGCAGCGGCGGAACCGACGGCCGCCACGGAGTCGGCGGCGGCTGCCGCGACGGGCTCGGCGGCGGCTGTCGCGGCGGGCTCGGCATCCGGGAGCTTCGCCTTGCCCCGTCCCACCTGGGTCCGCACCGCTCCCATGCTCGCCGCGATGACCAGGGCGATGGCGAGGGCCTGCAGGGCGGAGAGGGCCTGGTCGAGGATGAGGAAGCCAGCGGTGGCGGCGACGGCCGGTTCCAGGCTCATCAGGATGGCGAAGGTCGCCGCGGGCAGTCGGCGCAGGGCGAGAAGTTCGAGGGTGTAGGGCAGGACCGAGGAGAGGATCGCCACCGCCGCGCCCAGCCCGATGGTCACCGGGTCGGTGAGCTTCGTACCGGATTCGGCGATGCCCAGGGGCAGGAACAGCACGGCTCCCACCGCCATCGCGAGGGCGAGTCCGTCGGCCTGGGGGAAGCGTCGTCCCGTGCGGGCGCTGAAGACTATGTAGGCGGCCCACATGGCGCCGGCAGCCAGGGCGAATACGACACCTATGGGATCGAGGCTGTCGAAGCCTCCGCCGCCGAGGAGGAAGACGCCTGCGAGGGCCAGTCCGGCCCAGACGAAGTTGACGGCGCGGCGCGAGCTCAGGACGGAGAGCGCGAGCGGGCCGAGGACCTCCAGGGTGACCGCGGGACCCAGGGGGATGCGGGCCACCGACTGGTAGAAGAGGCCGTTCATCGCGGCCATGGTGATGCCGAAGACGATCACCGTGCCCCAGTCGGTGCGGGAGTGGCCGCGCAGCCGGGGACGGCAGACCACCAGCAGAACGATCGCCGCGACCAGCAGCCGCAGCGCCACCACACCGAGCGCACCGGCCCGCGGCATCAGGCTGACCGCGAGGGCGCCGCCGAACTGCACCGAGATCCCGCCGGCCAGCACCAGGCCCACGGGACCGAGCGAACCCCAGCGACGCGGGGCACCGGCCGACGGCTCCGGGACGGCCCGGGTGAGGGTCGGTGAGGGCGTGGCGGCGGCGTCAGGGGTGCTCACGGGCGTTCCAGGGGCTCGACTCGGGTTCGTTCATCGCACTGCACTTCCGAGTCCAGGGTAGTGGACTCCGTCAGGTGTGTGAACCTGTTATGCCACTGTCCCAGAGTGTGGACCGGCGGGCGGGCGCAGCAGGGCCCGAAGGCGGGGTGGGGTGGTGGTGGCGCCGGCGGTGACTAGCGGCGCGCCATGTACAAGTCCAGTGCCTTGTGCAGCATCCGGTTGAGCGGGAAGTCCCACTCCCCCAGGTACTCGACCGCCTCACCGCCGGCGCCCACCTTGAACCGCAGCAGGCCCAGCAGGTGGTCGGACTCCTCCAGCGTGTCGGTGATGCCTCGGAAGTCGTAGACGGCGGCGCCGAGTTCATGGGCGTCGGTCATCATGCGCCACTGCATGGCGTTGTTGGGCTGGACCTCGCGCTTGCGGCTGGTGGAGGCGCCGTAGGAGTACCAGACGTGCTCGCCCACGGTCAGCATCGTGGCGGCGGCGAGGGTGTCGCCGTCGTGGTGGGCGAGGTAGAGCCGCATCCGGTCGGGGTGCTCGGCGGTGAGGGCGGTGAACATGCGCTGGAAGTAGGGCAGCGGGCGCGGGATGAAACGGTCGCGCTCGGCGGTCTCGACGTAGAGGTCGTAGAACACGGGCAGGTCCTCGTAGCCGCCCTGCACGACCTTCACGCCCGCCTTCTCGGCCTTCTTGATGTTGCGCCGCCACTGCTGGTTGAGGCCGCGGTGGATGTCGTCCGGCGTCCGGCCGGCGAACGGCACCTGGCAGACGTAGCGCGGCTGGCCGGCGGCGAAGCCGTCCTCGCCGCCGGGTTCGGTCTGCCGCCAGCCGGACCGCCGCAGCCGGTCGGCGATGTCCTGGGCGCCCGGTCCGTACGACGTCGGCTCCGCGTCCCGCAGCCGTCGGGCGGCCGGGTCCGCGATGGCCGCCTTGACCGCCTCGGTGCTCCAGCGCCGCGCGACGACGGGCGGACCCATCTTCACGGAGAAGGCGCCCTGGCCCTTGAGGTACGCAAGCATCGGCTCCAGCCACCGCTCCACGAGGTCGGGCGCGTGCCAGTCGATCAGCGGGCCCTCGGGCAGATACGCCAGGTAGCGCTTCAGCTTCGGCAGCGGCCGGTAGAGCACGAGCCCCGCGCCCGTCAGGCGCCCCTCCTCGTCGAACCAGCCGACGCTCTCCGCTCTCCAGTCCGGCTTCACGTCGCCCCAGGACGGGACCTGCATGTGGCTGGCGGACGGGCGTGCCGCGACGAAGGCCAGATGCTCGTCGCGGGTGATGGGCCGGAGGAGGAGGGGCATGGGCGGGCTCCCTGTCGGTGCCGGGCGAGGCGGCCGGGGTCGACGGCCGCGACCTCAGAGGTCGAACAAGCTGGTGATCATCCAGCCTATGCGGGCCCCCGCACGGCCTCACCTCGTAGGCGCGGCTCCCTCACGATCGGCGTACACCCCCTGGCCGACGGCCATGCAGTCCCCAGGGGCGCGGGGACCTGCGCGACCAGCCCCCACTCACCCGCACCCACCACACCCCCCGTCCCCCCTCCCCGATACCCCTGTCACCCCCGTCACCACCCCCCGTCACCCCCCGTAACCACCCCCCACCACCCCCAACTACCCAGACGACCCCAGCCCCTCCACCAGCCCCTCCACCAACACCTCCTCCAACACCTCCGCCAAATGCCGCCCCCGCACCCCCGCCAACTGCTCCAACTGCGTCCGGCAGGAGAACCCGTCCGCCAGCACCACAGCCCCTTCCTGCGCTCCCCGCACCGCCGGCAGCACCTGTTCCTCCGCGCACGCCACCGACACCTCGTAGTGCCCCTTCTCGAAGCCGAAGTTGCCCGCGAGGCCGCAGCAGCCACCGCTCAGCTCCCCTGACAGTCCCGCGGCCTCGCGCAGGCGGCGGTCGGGCGTGTCTCCCAGGACCGCGTGCTGGTGGCAGTGGGTCTGGCCGACCACGGACCGTTCGACGCGGGGCGGCGTCCAGTCGGGTGCGAGCCGCTCCAACGCCTCCGCGAAGGTCAGAACCCGGTCGGCCAGCCGACGGGCCCGGGGATCGTCGTGCAGCAGTTCCGGCAGGTCCGAGCGCAGGGCCGCGGCACAGCTCGGCTCCAGGACCACGACCGGCGCGGCCGTCCCCAGCACCGGCTCCATCAGGTCGAGCGTGCGCCGCAGCACCGCGCGGGCCCGGTCGAGCTGCCCCGTGGAGACGTACGTCAGGCCGCAGCACACCCGCTCCCGGCCGCGCACCAGCGACACCGGGTCCATCGCCACCCTCACCCCCTCCCCGCCGCCGGACGGTGTCCGCCACCGCACCGTCGGCGGCAGCGCCACCCGCAGCCCGGCCGCCTCCAGCACCCGTACGGCCGCCTGCCCCACGGACGGTGACAGGTGTTCGGTGAAGGTGTCCGGCCACAGGAGGACGAGGTCGCCGCCGGTGCCGACGGGGGCCCTCTCCCGCCGCTCCCACCAGCGGCTGAACGTCCGTGCCGCCAGCCGCGGGATGTCCCGCTCCGGCGCGATCCCGCCGAGCCGCTTCGCCACCCACGCAAAGGGCCGTACGGCGGCGAGGGCGTTGACCAGCGGGGCGGTACGCGTGCGTGCCACGAGGCGCAGCCACTGCGGCAGCCGGCCCATGCTGTGGTGCGCGGCCGGGCGCCTGCGGCCCTCGTAGTGGTGGTGCAGGAACTCCGCCTTGTACGTGGCCATGTCGACCTCGACCGGGCAGTCGGACCGGCAGCCCTTGCAGCCCAGGCACAGGTCGAGTGCGTCACGCACCTCGGTCGAGCGCCATCCGTCGGTCACCAGTTCCCCGGCGAGCATCTCGTGCAGCAGCCGGGCACGGCCGCGGGTGGAGTGCTCCTCCTCGCCGGTCGCCCGGAACGACGGGCACATGACGGCCGGGCCCGCCGCCGATGTCGTACGGCACTTGGCGACCCCGACGCAGCGCCGTACGGCCGCCGAGAAGTCGCCGCCGTCGGCCGGGTAGCCGAACGCGACGTCCACCGGCTCGCGGGGCAGGACGGAGAAGCGGAGGTTGGTGTCGAGGGGCGCCGGGCGCACCAGCATCCCCGGGTTGAGCAGGTCGTCGGGGTCCCACACCCCCTTGGCCCGTTCGAAGAGCCGGACCATGTCGTGGCCGTACATCTTCGGCAGCAGCTCGGCACGTGCCTGCCCGTCCCCGTGCTCCCCGGACAGCGAGCCGCCGTGCGCCACGACGACCTCGGCGAGTTCCTGCGAGAACCGCCGGAAAGCGGCGACCCCGCTCTCCGTCAGCAGGTCGAAGTCGATACGGACGTGGATGCAGCCGTCCCCGAAATGCCCGTACGGCGTCCCGCGCAGCCCGTGCGCGGTCAGCAGCGCCCGGAAGTCCCGCAGGTACGCCCCGAGCCGGTGCGGCGGCACCGCGCAGTCCTCCCAGCCGGGCCACGCCTCTCCCCCGGGCTTTCGGCTTCGCTCAAGCGGGGAGGTGCCCCCACCATCCGCCAAACGGGTCGCCATCCCGCTGGCGTCCTCCCAGCCGGGCCACGCCTCTCCCCCGAGCTTTCGGCTTCGCTCAAGCGGGGAGGTGCCCCCACCATCCGCCAAACGGGTCGCCGTCCCGCTGGCGTCCTCCCGGATGCGCCACAGGGCCCGCTGCCCGTCCGGGTCGGTGACGACCGTCGACCCGACGACGTCGGCGGCCCGCACGATCGCCTCCGCACGCGCGCGTGCCTCGGCCTCCGACTCCCCGCCGGTCTCGACGAACAGCCAGGCGCCGCCCCTGGGCAGCAGCTCCGCCGAGGGCACCAGGTCGGCGGCCATGCCCTCCACGGTCAGCGGCCCGTACGGCAGCAGCCCGGCGGCGGCCTCGGCGGCCGCGCTCTCGTCGCCGTACCCCAGCACGGCCAGCGCACGCGCGCGTGGCGCCTCGACGAGCCGTACGACGGCCTCGGTGAGGATGCCCAGGGTGCCCTCACTGCCGCAGAAGGAACGGGCGACGTCGGCGCCCTTCTCGGGCAGCAGCGCGTCGAGCGCGTAGCCGGAGATACGGCGGGGCAGCTCGGGGAAGCCGGTGCGCAGCCGGGCCAGTTCCCCGTCCACCAGCTCCCGCAGCCCCTGCGGCGCGCCGGCCCAGTCCTGTCCGAGCCGCAGCCGCTCCCCGCGCGCGCTGATGACGTCCAGCTCCCGCACGCTGTCGGCGGTGGTGCCCCAGGCCACCGAGTGCGAGCCGCAGGAGTTGTTGCCGATCATGCCGCCGAGAGTGCAGCGGCTGTGCGTGGAGGGGTCGGGTCCGAAGCGGAGGCCGTGCGGGGCGGCGGCTTCCTGGAGCCGGTCGAGGACGAGGCCGGGCTGGACCACGGCGGTGCGGGTGTCCGGGTCCAGGGACACGAGTCGGTTCATGTGCCGGGTGAAGTCCAGGACGATGCCGGTGCCCGTGGCCTGCCCGGCGATCGACGTACCGCCACCCCGTGCCACCACCGGCACCATGTGGTCCCGACACACCCTCAGTACGGTGGCGACGTCATCGGCGTCATGTGGTGCGACCACACCGAGTGGGACTCGCCGGTAGTTGGAGGCGTCCATCGTCGTCAACGCCCGAGCGGTGACGTCGAACCTGACCTCGCCCTGGACGGCCTTGCGCAGCTCTGCCTCAAGTTCCGACATACGTCCACTCAATCAGCCCGGCCGGTAATCGATCAGCCCGTCCGGCGTTTGAGGACGAGGACCTTTCGGGCCGAAGCGGGGGTCAGGGGGCGGCAGCCCCCAGGTCCGACGCCCGCCGAAACGCCGTCTCACCCGACGGACGAGGTTTCACCCAGGTTTCCCGAAACGGCTAACCTCACCCCGTGGCTGAGATCCAGATTCCCGCTGACATCAAGCCCGCCGACGGACGTTTCGGCGCGGGCCCCTCCAAGGTGCGGACGGAAGCGCTGGACGCGCTGGCCGCGACCGGAGCCTCCCTCCTCGGTACCTCCCACCGCCAGGCACCCGTCAAGAACCTGGTCGGCCAGGTGCGCGAGGGCATCCGCGAGCTGTTCCAGCTGCCGGACGGCTACGAGGTGATCCTCGGCAACGGCGGCTCCACCGCGTTCTGGGACATCGCGACGCACGGCCTGATCGAGAACAAGTCGCAGCACCTCACCTTCGGTGAGTTCAGCTCCAAGTTCGCCAAGGCCGCCAAGCTCGCCCCGTGGCTCGCCGAGCCCGACGTCATCACCAGCGACCCGGGCACGCACCCGGAGCCGGTCGCCGAGACGGGCGTCGACGTCTACGCCTTCACCCACAACGAGACGTCCACCGGTGTGGCCATGCCGATCAAGCGCGTGGCCGGCGCCGACGAGGGCGCGCTGGTCCTGGTCGACGCCACCTCGGGCGCCGGCGGCCTGCCGGTCGACGTCTCCGAGACGGACGTCTACTACTTCGCCCCGCAGAAGTCCTTCGCCTCCGACGGCGGCCTGTGGATCGGCGTCTTCTCCCCGGCCGCGATCGAGCGCGCCGAGCGCATCCACGCGTCCGGCCGCCACATCCCGGAGTTCTTCAGCCTCCCCACGGCGATCGACAACTCCCGCAAGAACCAGACGTACAACACCCCGGCTCTCTCGACCCTGTTCCTGCTGAACCAGCAGCTGGAGTGGATCAACGGCCAGGGCGGCCTGGACTGGGCGGTGCGCCGCACGGCCACCTCCGCCCGCACGCTGTACGGCTGGGCCGAGGACATCAAGTACGCCAACCCGTTCGTCACCGACCCGGCCAAGCGCTCGGCGGTCATCGGCACGATCGACTTCACCGACGAGGTCGACGCGGCGGCCGTCGCCAAGGTCCTCCGCGCCAACGGCATCGTCGACACCGAGCCCTACCGCAAGCTCGGCCGCAACCAGCTCCGCGTGGCGATGTTCCCGGCGATCGACCCGGCGGACATCGAGGCACTGACGAAGTGCGTGGACTACGTGATCGAGAAGCT
>NZ_JBYIVZ010000009.1:0-239350 GCF_057710365.1 Streptomyces sp. bgisy027 | reverse complement strand
AAGAACTGGAACACCACGTCGTTCGTGATGTCTACGGCAACTGGTGGCGTCACCGGGTACTTGGGCGGCAGTGCTCCAGTGGTGAACAGGGTTACTTCCCTGATGAGCATGGCGCGTCTCAACCGCTCACTGAAACGGATAGAGGAGTCGGTGAAGAAGACGCGGAACCTAGAATGACGAAGAAGACGAGACTGATTCTGATCTCATTGCTCCCGCTAGCTGTTCTGATCGTGATTGTCACTCAGCTCGCGAGAGCACTGGGAGGTCCGGTCGCCGTGGTGATGCCCCCGCTCTTTGCCATCGGTGTGGCTGTCGTGCTGGGGAACATAGTCAGACGGAAATCCGGAGGCGATGAGTGAAATGTCTCTGGCGAGCATCGAACTCATTACGTCTGTGGTCGATCCACCTCTGATTCTCTTTTTAGCGAGTCAAACTGTACTCCGGCGGTGTTCCTGTTCCATTTTCTGCGGGATCGCAATCGTGAGCCCTGGCATTTCGTGACGGCTCATCAGTTCAACTGATGGGGTCGTTTCGGTTGTTATGGCTGGATGACGAAGTCACAGCCCGTGGAAGTGGCGTTAACCTCGATCTTGCATGAGGGTCCGTCAGCTTGCTGACGGACCCTTTCTGCTCGTTCGGACCGGGGATTTCTGCTTTCGGGCAGGCTGATGGCCCGGTTGTCGCGTCGGGTGGGCGCCGGGTTCCACTTCACCGGTGTGGTGGTGCGGTTGGTTGAGGTGGGTGAAGTGGCTGGTCAGCCGGGGTTCGGCAGGGCGTGGAGCCGGTCGATCGCGTGGGTGATGACGTTGCTCCAGGGCCATCGGGCGGTGAAGCGGAGCCGGTGGTGACGAGTTGGGCGGCGGCGGAGAACAGTCGCAGGCGGAGCTTCTTGGGTTCCCAGCGGCGGGTCTTGCCGGTCAGTGCGAGCATCGGCATCCAGGCGAGGAGGTCGAGTGCGAGGGAGGCGATCTCCAGCCAGATCTGGTTCTGTGCGGTGTCGTGCAGGGGCAGGTTGCGCAGGCCGGTGGCGCGGGCGGCGCGGATGCGGTCCTCGCAGCGGGCCCGCCTGCGGTGACGCAGTTCGAGGTCGAGCTCTGGCCCCGCGCAATAGCTGCTGTCGCGGGCTGGGCATGAACGCCTCGCCGGGTGCCCCCTGCAACGACCGGCGCCTACGCGAAGCAGTGCAACATCACCTGAATCGGCGGAACATGCGGCTAATTGGAGCAAACAGGACGGCGGGTACGGCGAGATGCGCAGCAATCTTCAGCGCTGACGCCGCTGAACCTGCATTTGAGGAGCGCCCGTTGTCCCGCCGTCACGCCTCGCTGCTCACCCCGTGCTTGCTTGTCGTCCCGCTCCTCGCGATGTCGGTTCCGGTACTTGCCGCCGAGCCGGCGCATGTCGCTGCCGCACCGGTGGCCCTCAAGCAGGACTACTGCCGTATCACCGGGTCTTCGACCACGGTGTGCGCAAAGCCCCGCAAGTCCGCGAAGCCGCTCGGCACCGCGTACAAGGGGGACACCTGCACCGCGCATGGCCGAGCCGAGGGCGAGGGCATATGGGTGAAGGTCACGATGAAGCGCACAGGGGGCGCCGGGTACGTGCACTCGTCCCTGGTGGCTTGGGGCAAGGGGGCGCTGACGTCCACCGGCGGGTGACCGGACCCCGCGTTTGTGCCGTTGCTCTGGAAGCGCCGCTCGTCTTCTCGTCGGGAAACTGATGTCCGTGAGAAGGGACTCGGGATGTGCTCCGTGCTCCGTACCGAAGGGCGGAGAATGGGCGGTTGCTCGTCATCCGAGCTTGGACACGAAGTCCGCTGTCGTCTTCCTGCGTCTCTCGGCCACCCGGAACCCCATGCGGTGCCCTCCTTCCGCGATGGTCAGGAGACGTCCGTCCGACCGCAGTTCGGCAGAAGCCGTGCCCAGGTCGGCCGACCGCAGGAGGCCGGTGGGGGTGTCGAGGAGCCTGTTGTACGCGAACACCAGGATCCGGCGTTCGGTGAGGACGACGAAGCAGCCACGGACCGTGCGCCATGCCGCGGGGGTGTGGGGGCGGCCGGCTGGGAACACCACGATCGCGGATTCGGCCTCGTCGAGGAGCGCTTGCACCCGGCTGCCGTTCTTCCATGACTGTCCGCTGTAGTAGATGAGGAAGAATGCGCCGAACCAGAGGGAGAAGAAGACGGGGTCGGAGCTGAGCCCGAGGGTTTTGTACAGGGCGATCACGAGCAGGGGCACGATGGCGCCCAACCAGATGATCAAGATGATGCGGGCACGTATTCCGCGCCTCGCCGCCAGTTTGACGCGTACGTCGATGTCACCCATCGGGCACTCCTTTTGGGAACCTGGGGCCGGAGCGCGGTAGCCGGTACGCACAGGCCCCAGGGGTGGTCAACGGCGCCCGACGCTCGCCCAACTGACGAACTTGGCGATCCCGACAGTAGCTACGCCGGCGGCTGCGTTGGTGCCGCAGGCCTTCCACCTGTCACCCCAGGAGGATTCGTTGTAGGACTCCTCGACCAGGCCCCAGGCGCATCCGCCGATTGCGGCGCCTGCCCACGGGTTTCCGGTCACCACGGTCACGGTGGCCCCGATTGCCGTTCCCAGCGTGGCGCCCAGGACGCTGCCGATGCTCCAGAGACCACTGGGGTCGATGATGTTGGTGGGGTCGCCGGTCGCGTACAGGTAGGGGTTGGCTTCGAGGCCGGCGGGGTCGGGCTGGGTGAACCGGCCGATCTGCGGGTCGTAGTAGCGGGCCTTGAAGTGGTACACGCCGGTGGGGTCCTGGTAGCCACCGGTGTACCGGAACGGCTGGTGGACCTTCTCGGTGGCGTCGGTGATGCCGTTCGGGCTGTAGTAGTACCAGTTGACCTTCTCGCCGCGTTCGCTGACCACGGCTTCGACCGAGCCGAGCGTATCGGTCAGGTAGTAGTACGCCTTGCCGCCGGTGCGGAACGAGTTGAGGTTTCCGTTCGGCTCACGCGTGAAGTTCGTGTCCACCCTGGCCTTGGTCTGTGCCGAGAGGCCGACCGGCCCGTGGTGGAACAGGGTGTCGCCGAACTGTGTGCGCTCGGACTGGTCGGTGGACGCGTACCGGGCGGTGAACTCGCTACCCCCTGTGGTGAGGGAGGTCATCTGAGAGAAGTCGTTCCACGCGCTCGTGCGCGTTGCGTCGGGCAGAGGCTGGGCGGCGGTCTCGTTGCCCGCCTTGTCGTGGGACCAGCCGGTGGTGTCGCCGTTCACGGCGGTGATCTGCGAGGCGTCGTTGTAGGTGTAGGTGGTGCCGCCGGGGCACGTGTCATCCGCTGCCGCGGCGCGCGAGCCCGGGAGGTTGCCGTTCTGGGAGGTGAGGTTGCCGGCCTTGTCGTGGCAGTACAGCCAGCTGTTGTTGGTGTCGCCGGTGGAGGTGTTGGTTTCCTGCGCCTGCCGCAGGCGCCCGGCGGTGTCGTACGTGTACGTCCGCTTCAGGTTGTCCACGTGGTCGGTGCGGGTGCGGATCTGAGTGCCGTCCTTCGTGACACCGCCGCTGGTGTAGGCGTACGAGTAGGCGATGTCGATCAGGGTGCCTTCCAGTTCGGAGGTCGCCGTGATCCTTGTGGCGCGGTTCGACTTGTCCCGCGTGATCGTCTCCACGGTTCCGCCGGGGAGCGTGGTCTTTGTGCGGGCGTCGTTCGCGTTGTACTCGTACGTGGTCTTCTTGCCGTCCGCGGCGGTGAGCGAGGTGAGGCGGTTGACCTCGTCGTAGCCGTACGTCACAGTGCCGGACGGGTCGGTGTACGACTCGACGTTGCCCTCGGCCTTGTATTCCAGCACGGTCTGGGAGCCGTCCTGCAAGGTCCGTACAGTTTCGCGGGACAGCGGGTCGAAGTCGTACTTGGTGAGGCCGGTGGCGTCGGAGCGCTGCTTGAGGTTGCCGTCGCCGTCCCACGTGTATTCGGACCACCCTGTGGGGCCGTTGACCTTGGTGATGCGGTCGCGGTGGTCATAGGTGAAGGTGACCGCGGTACCGCGCCCATCGGTTGCGGTCTTCACCCGGCCAGCGTCGTCGTACGCGTACGAGGTCGCGCCCAGGGGGCTGGGCGAGGTGACCTTCGTCAGGTTGCCCTTGGCGTCGTAACTGAACTTGGTGACCTTTCCAACTGCATCCTCGACCGTGCACCGCTGGCCTTCGAAGCCGCCGCAGGTGGTGTCGGCGGGGTTGTAGGTGAAGGTGCGGGTGCCGCCGTCCGCGCCGGCGACCGTCTCCTTGGTGGTGTTGCCCGCGTCGTCGTAGCTGTAGGTGACCTCGACCCCGTCCGCGCTGGTGATCTTCCCAGGGACGTCAGCGCCCGCGATGGTCTTGTAGCCGGTCAGCGACGCGGTGGCGCCTGTGGGGAGCTTGAGGGAGGAGAGGTTGGAGCGGGCGTCCCAGCCGTAGGCGGTGACGTTGCCGGGTTCGCCGCCCACGCCCATGGCGTCGGTGGCGGTCTCCAGATTCAGGTTGGCGTCATAGGTGCGCTCCCGCGTCTTGCCCAGGGCGTCGGTGACCTTCGTGATCTCTCCGTCCGCCTTGTGCTCGTACTTCGTGGCGTGCCCGGCGGGGTCGGTGACCGTAGTGGTCCCGGCCTCACCCTCACCAGTCGTGTACGCGTATGTGTAGGTGGGGCCGGTCTCGCCGGAGCCGTCGAAGGCGGTGGCCCGTTTCATCGAGGTCACGCGGTTGTCCGCGTCGTAGGTGAAGACCGTCACCCGGCCCTCGGGGGTAGTGATCTTCGTCAGGCGGCGGTCGGAGTCGTAACCGAACTCGGTGGTCTTGCCCTCGGTATCCGTGATCTTGGCCAAGTCGCCGGAGGGGTTGAGGTCGTAGACGACGGTGCGGCCCGTGTTGTCCTTCGCCTGCCACTGCGCCGCGTCCGTTTTGACCAGGTCGACGAAGCGGCCCGAGCGGGAGTCGGTGAGTTTGAAGCCCTTGTGCTCGTCGCCTTCGTCGTGCTGGTCGATCAGGATGTGGCCGCCGTTGCGGTCGGTCACCTTCACCAGCGTGCCGGACGGGCTGTAGGTGTCCTTCATGCCCGAGCCGCGGTCGGTGACGACGTACTCGCCGCTGGAGTTCTTCTCCAGGTCCAGCCGGTACCCCTTCGGGGCCGTGTAAGCGCCGTCCGTCTTCTCGGTGAAGGTCACGGACCCGCCGGTGGCGTCATAGAGCACCACCTTGCCCTCATCGTCGAGGATCTGCAGGTACCGCTCGTAGTTCGTCCACCAGCGCTGCGACACCTTGCCCCACGGTGCGTCGAGCGAGTTGTAGGTGTGGGTGAGCTGCATTTGCTTGCCGACGCCGGCGAGCTGGAGCGCGGTGTCCGCGAGCATCAGGTTGCCGGTGGAGTAGTTGACCCGGACGACCAGCGAGTCGGTGACACGGACGTCGGAGATCTGGTGCCACGGCACCGCCCCTTGCCCCTTGGGCACGTAGGCGGCAAGAGCGTCCGCCTCAGGCGCCCTGCGCTCGGCACTGCCGGTTGCCTCCGCTCTGGCTTCCTGGGCGGCCCGCCACTGCGCGACCAGTGCCGCAACCTTCTCCCGCTGGGTGCCGGGGGCTTTGGTCTTGCCGACCTTCACCGGCGGCATCTTCGCCTTCTCGTCGCTTTTCCCCCACACGGTGCCGGGCTTGTCCGGCCCGGGATCCGCCAGCGCCGGAACGGCACTGGCGGTGAGGGCCACAGCGGCTGCGGCCGCCACGGTGGCGCGTCTTGCCTGGATCCGGGTGCGTCTGCGTAACGTACGTATGGCTCTGGAAGACACCTCAATCCCTTCGCTGTTGGGCAGCGGGCACGGGGAGCAGACAGGCGGGCATGGGTGAACGGCCCGCACGTGCGTGCAGCAGAGGGGGATGGTGCGGGCCTGACGTGCCCTGTGTGCTGCTCCCCGTGCCGGTTCAGGAACGCGTCCGCCGGATGCCCGCATGAGCAGCGGCTACGGCCGGGTGATCCCCTCAGTGCCCCAATGGTGCGTATGCCGCTGACCTGGACTGGCGGAAGCGGCGGCCACCATAGGCAGAAGGGCGGACACGCAGGCAAGGGCCGCAGCGGATCTTGGCGGAGGAGCAGCGGCCGACCGGAACCGAGGCTCGAATTGACGTTTGAGGCTGCTGCTCAGCAGGCGAATCTGCGTGACGGCTGTGAAGTGGAGGAATCTCGTGGTGTCATGCACAAGGCCGGAATGACCGATTCTCGCCGCCCAGGGCCGGACAGCTGACGCTGGGGACCTCCGACGGCATACGGCAGAGAACTGGGCGGGTTCCCATGTCCACTTGGGAACCCGCCCAGTTCGCTGTGTCGGGTCGGCTATGAGTCGGCCTGCGGCGTTGCCAGCCGGTAGGTGCGCGGGCGGTCGCTCACCTGCTCGGCGATGTTCTGCTTGACCAGTTTGTCCAGGGCGTTGGCGATGGCGCCCGAGGACTTCTCGATGACACGGCTGATGCCCGTGGCGGTGAAGCTTCGCCCGGGTGCGCTGTCAGGTGGTTGATGACCATCTGTCGCAGCGCTCCGGGTGCGAGCCGCGTCTTCTCGCCCGGCAGGGCGTTCGCTTCCACCGGGGCTGTCGGCTGCCGCTGCGGGGCAGGGGCGTCCTCGGCGCTCGCGGCGTCGTTGTCCTGCGTGTGATGCGGGCTGTCGTCTGCGCTGCCGTCGTCTTCGCTCTGCTCGGCGTCCGGCGCGGGAGCATCCGGGGCTGCATCGGCCACCGGCACGCTGGCGGCGTCTGTCCTGTCGCCGTCTGCCGAGGCGGAGGTGTTCGGCGTGGCCTCGTCGGCCGGGGCATCACTGTTCGGGATTTCGGCGCTCGGCTCCGGGGCGTTGGAGGCGGAGTCGGTCGACTCGGCGGTCACGGTTTCCTGGCCGCTCTCTGCGTCCTTGGTGGTGCTCTCGCCGGTGGGCGCGGCGCGCCAGTGGTCGGGGGTGCGGCGGGGGCCGTCGTGGCCGCCGGGGGTGCGGATAGCCAGGCGATGTTCCTCCAGGGTGACCAGGGCCTTGCCGGTGGTGGAGCGGCCCAGGCCTGCGGCGAGGGCGAGCCGGCTGGTACTGGACGTGTACGGGGAGGACTGCGCTCCCAAGGGCGAAGCGATCACCTTGCGGCGTGCCCGTTACCTCCTGGTGCACGAGGACAAGAACTGGACTGAGGCCGCGGTCGTCCTGAACACCGAAGGGCTGCTGACACGCTCGGGAGTCCCCTGGTCCAGGGAGAATCTCCGGGCGCGCGTGATGTCCCGCGCGGTACTCGAAGGAGTGCAGGTGTTCAGGGACCCGCATTCCAAGGACGCGCGATCCGGGCGCGGCACCAAGCTCGACAGGGACGGCAACCCCGTATTCGGAGACACGGTCGTCATCAAACTGGACGAGGTGTTCACGGAGGAAGAAGTCCGTGAGTTGAAAGAAGCGACTGCCCGTATCGGCACGCAACGGGCAGCGCGTGAGCGCTCGCGTGCCTATCCGCTGTCCAAGCGGATCGTGAGCCGATGCGGCGCCCACTACGTCGGACAGATCCAGACCATCACAGGAAGGCGCAAGTACATCTGCGCGGGCAAGCAGTCCCGCCACGCAGGGGGCCCGGTGTGCGGCTGCAGTCAGATCGACGCGGAGAGGATCGAGCAGGAAGTGTGGCGGCGCATCAGCAAACTCCTCAAGGACCCGGACGCGTTGATCGATCTGGCTCAGGAATGGGCTGATGTCACGCTCGGCGCCCGAAACGGGCACGCCGACCGTATCGAGGAACTCGATGCCCAGATCGCCGTCCAAGAGAGGGCGATCGCCACAGTGATGTCCGCGACAGCAATCCAGGCCGCACAGCAAGGGCTGGATCAGGACGCCGCCACCCAGATGGTGACCCAGTCCACCGGCCCCATGAATGCCGAACTCGGTCAGCTACGCAAACTCCGAGAGGAGGCCATCGCATGGCAGCGCCAGAACGAAGCCGCCGAGCGCCGAGCGAGGGACCTCTATGCCCTCGCCGAACGAGCCCGTGCCCAGATGCCGTTCATGAACGAAGCGGAACGGGCAGACGTCATCGATCTCATCGATCTCAAAGTCACCCTTCAGGGTCCCGTCCCGGTACGCAAGGGCCGCGCGGGCTGTGCTGTGGGCGCGTGGTTCAAAGAGCGCGGCCTGCTCGTTCCGGTCGAGATCCCCGATGCGGCGTGGGCGGTCATCCAGCCGCTTGTCACGAAGACCGGCAGAGGATCGGGAAAGTCCACTGATCTTCCGGCCCGTGACTCCGTCGAAGCGATTCTCTGGAAAGCGCGGACGGCGAAGACGTGGAATGAGGCCGCTTCCCGTCTGAACCATGGAGTGGGCAAGTCCCTCATGGGCCGCTGGACCCGCTGGAACGCGGACGGCACCTGGGAGCGCATCGTGAAAACCCTGACGGAGTCCCTGGCGATTCCGGCCGTTCCGGTGCCCGAACCATCGAAAGAGCCGCCGCTGCCTGACATGCTGGTCGAGGGCGTGGTCGACCCCCGCTTGTTTCACACGGACGATGACGGTGACGATGAGGATGACAGGGACGGTGAAACGCGCGATGGAACGGTCGCGTCGAGTACCACCATGAGTTGGCAGGCCGCGATGACGGTGAGCGCGATACCGGGATGTCCCTGCCGGCGTGCCGCACCTGGTTTCTGATCTTTGATCAACTGAGAGGTTGTCACTATGGGTCCCCCACAAGTGCCTTAGTGAACGCTCGCGTTCACTGTCGCGACAACCGTAGTGAGTCCCCAGTATTGAACGCAAGCGTTCACTCGTATTGCCGTCGCGCGGCATGTCCCCCTATGTGCCGCGTGGCGAGTTCCCAGTCCCCGGAATCCCCGCTTCCCCTGTTTGTTGGAGACGCTCAGATGGTTACCTCGCGCTGGACGGCCGCCCCCGCTCGGTCGGCCTCTCTCCGTCGGCGCGGCGCCGTGCTCGAACGCGCGATCCTTGAAGCCGCACTGGAGCAACTCAGTACCGTCGGCTGGAACGGCCTCACCATGGAGGGCGTCGCCGCCGGTGCGCAGACCGGCAAGGCCGCCGTCTATCGTCGCTGGCCGTCCAAGGAGGACCTCGTCGCCGACGCGTTGCGGGCCGGGCTGCCGAACTTCGAGTCGCCCCCCGACCTCGGCAGCGTGCGCGAGGACCTGCTGGCGCTGTGCCGCCTGGCGCGTGAGGCGATGTACTCGCGCCCGGGATTCGCCTTGCGCTCGGTGATTCACGAATGCGACACCCTCCAGGCCGAACGGTTTCATGGGGTGATCTTCGAAGGTGTCGTGGAGCCGACGATCGCATTGCTGCGTGAGGTCATCACCCGCGGCATTGAGCGGGGAGAGGTGCGGGGGGACGCGGCGAACGGCTACGTCTTCGACGCCATCCCGGCGATGATGATGTACCGGTCAAAGATGTGCGGGAGTGAATGGGAGGACCGGGATCTCGAGGAAATGATCGACCACCTCATGGTCCCGCTGCTCCGTCCGGCAGGTGGCTGACGCATCGCTTTACCGGCCCGGAGATCACTTCTGGGAACCAGGGTGTCGAAGCGAGTTCCGGGCGGCGTAGGCTAAGGGCGCCATGCCGTACGAACCGCCTACTCACACCGTCGAGCGCTCCCTTCGAGCCACGACCGGAGCGAAGATCATTGCCGGTGTCGACGAGGTGGGGCGCGGCGCCTGGGCCGGACCTGTCACCGTCTGCGCGGCGATCACCGGACTGCGCCGTCCCCCCGAAGGACTCACCGACTCCAAGCTGCTCACCGTCAAGCGCCGCAACGAGCTCGCCGCGGTATTGCGGACGTGGGTGACGTCGTACGCCCTTGGGCACGCCTCTCCGGAGGAGATCGACGAACTCGGGATGACCGCCGCGCTGCGACTGGCGGCGTGCCGTGCCCTGGAAGCCCTTCCGGTCCGCCCCGACGCCGTGATCCTCGACGGGAAGCACGACTATCTCGGGGCTCCCTGGAAGGTCCGTACGGTGATCAAGGGCGACCGGTCCTGCGTGGCTGTCGCGGCGGCCTCGGTGATTGCCAAGGTTCAGCGCGACAAAATGATGGCCGAACTGGGTATCGACCATGCAGACTTCGGTTTTGCGGACAACGCCGGGTATCCGTCGCCCGTGCACAAGGCCGCACTGGCGGAGCGGGGACCCACCCCGTACCACCGGTTGTCGTGGGCGTATCTTGATGCGCTGCCTCAGTGGCAGCACCTCAAGAAGGTGCGCACCTGGGCGGACGGAAGCGTTCCGGAGATCGAGGGCCAGCTCGGCTTCGATTTCTGACGATTCCGCTCGCACTCATGTGCCACCCGCTGACGCGAGCCGTACCAGCGTTTGATAGACATCAACTCATGCCTCTCATTCCCGAGGAGCCTCAGATTCACGAGAGTGCCCAGGGTCCCCGCGCCATGCCGGCCAGTGGCCGTACCGCGCCGACCCCCCGTCCCGTACCCGGCCCGCGCCCAGCGGCTCCGTCGCGTCCCGGCCGACCCGGGCCCGTGCGGCCCGCGCCGCCGGTGCAACGCACGCCGCGTGATGTGGCCGGTGCCAAGCCCGGACCGTCGGGCCCCGCTGCTTCAGTCGCCCCCGCTCCGGCGTCGGCGACCCCGCAGATCCAATTGATCCCGGCCTCGCCCGAGGGAGCGCTCGACGCTGCCGAGGAAGCCGTCGACCTGCTGCTCGACTCGGGTCGCGCTCCCGGCGAGGTACTGGTGATCACCACCGGCGAGCAGCACCCGTGGGCCACCCACGAGCTGTCCTTCGGTGACACCTCCTACTGGGCGCAGCACGACGCCGGTGACGACGTGTTCTACGCCGACGCCTCCGTCGCGAGCCGCGCCACGGCGCGTCCCGTGATCGTCGTGGCCGTCAACGGCGGTCCCGACACCGCAGCCGCCGGCGTCCTGCCGTTGGCTCTCGGCAAGGCCGGTGCTCTGCTGATCGTCTGCGGTGATCCGCAGCGGATCAACTCGGTGCTGGGCGCGGGCGTCTGATCCTTCCGGTTCGTTCCGTGGGACGCAGGACGCAGGACGCAGGACGTCGGGGGACGGGACGCCGCTGTGGCGGCGTCTCCGCACGGTGGGGCCTTTGGAGTGCACGCACGAGTGGGGAACTCACCGTGCTCAGGCCCCGTAGGTTCGGGGGGCGGGTCCATGTACGACATGTCGTCGTGGACCGGTTTCCGAGTACGCCGTGAACCGCGACGGGTGTACGTCGTATCCGGTTGTCGGCCGGAAGCTTCGGTATGCGTCCTCAGGGAACGTCTGGTTCTGGGCGGGAGCAGGCGTCCGGTGTGCTCAGCGGGCAGCCGCGCGACGGAGAACTTCCGACGCCGCCCCGCCGGTGCGTGGCAGCGGGACCGGTGACTCGGACGTCGCGAAGGGCTCAGGCACCGAGTCGGCGTTGGGGCGGCGGCCGCCGCGTCCCTCGCCGAGCACCTGCCAGCCGTCGTTGGTCAGCGTGATGTACGCCCCGCAGCGCAGGCCGTGCAGGGTGCAGGCGTCGCGCAGGCCCCACATCCA
This sequence comes from Streptomyces sp. bgisy027, assembly GCF_057710365.1. Lineage (NCBI taxonomy): Bacteria > Bacillati > Actinomycetota > Actinomycetes > Kitasatosporales > Streptomycetaceae > Streptomyces > Streptomyces sp. bgisy027. The sequence continues at coordinate 227,845 of NZ_JBYIVZ010000009.1, read as the reverse complement.
GGCGCCGTCCTCCTCCGTCCAACGGGCGTCGCCCTCGCGGCAGTAGAGCAACACGGCGGTGCGCACCGGAGTGCGGCGCCGCAGGTCGTGCGGGATGACCCGGCGCAACTGCGAGAGCAGCGCGTTGCGGAACATCCAGCCGTCGGCAGGGGCCGCTTGGCGGGTGAACGAAGCACTCGCCCGCAGCCGTTCCTCCGCGTCGAGCACGGCGACGATTGCGGTCGCCGGCCTGGGGCGGTGCCGCGAGTGAAGACCGCTGACGATCTCGCGTGGGTTGCGCAGCAGGGGAATGCCCGCAGCGGCCCACTCGGCGGGTTCGAGCATGCGGGCCAGGGAGTTGGCGGATGCGGCGGACAGGTCGGCTGACGTCGACATGGATGCCGCGGAGGACGGAGCGAATCCGAAGGTCACGGTCCTCCCTTCGGCTACGCGCCCACACTGCGGGCGAGATCGGATTCGGGGGAGCGCACGCCGCGGCAGAGCCCATCCGAATCACGGACGAGCCGCACGGGGAGCGGACTCCAATTCTTCCTGCCGAACCGGAATGCGGCAACGAGCAATTGGGGCCACCGACCGATATCTGACGGTGCGCGGGTTATATCCCTACCCAGTGCATGACTGCGAGACGCATGCGGCGACCGTGCGCAATCGGCTCGTACCCATCGGGCGAGGGTGTACGCCCTGAAGGAGGTGGGCTTGGCGATCGCGGTTCGTGTCGGCCGTGATCACCCCTGGACGGCCAGAACCAATGGCATGACCCCCTGCGCCCCCGCGCGGCGGAGCATGCGAGCGGCGACAGCGAGAGTCCAGCCCGTCTCCGTGAAGTCGTCCACCAGGAGCACGGGGCCCGGGTTCTCGGAGAGGACCGAGGCCAGGTCGGCAGGCACGTTCAGCGCGCCGTCCAGCGCTTTCAGCCGCTGTGCGCTGTTGCTCCGGGAGACCGAAGACCCCTCACCGGCGTACTCCAGGGAGCCCAGCAGGGGGAGTCTGCCGACCTCCGCGATGCGCGCGCCAAGGGAGTTGATCAGTTGCGGCCGGGTGCGTGAGGCGATGGTGACCACACCGACCGGGCGCGGCACAGCGTCCTGAGCTCCGGAAGCCCAGCCGTCCGGCCCCTTTGCCCAGTCGACCAGGACACCCACGACCGCCTTCGCCACGTCGTCGGGCACGGGCCCGTCCAGGGAGTGCGGTGCAAGCATCGGTCGCAGACGGTTGCCCCAGCCGATGTCCGACAGCCGTCCCAAAGCCCTCCCCGGAGCTGCCTGTTCACCGGCCGGGATACGTCCCTTGAGGTCGACGCCGATCGCCGGGAGGCCGGTCGGCCACATGCGGCGCGGCTCCACCTCGACGCCCGCTCGGCCGAGGTCGACACGCGCGGCGTCCAGCGCGCCCGATGACATATCGGCGGTGAAGCGCGCGCCCGCGCAGTTGTCGCAGCGACCGCAGGGCCTGGCTCCCTCGTCGTCGAGCTGACGCTGGAGGAACTCCATGCGGCAGCCCGTCGTCGAGGCGTACTCGCGCATCGCCTGCTGCTCGGCCTTGCGCTGCCGGGCCACCCAGTCGTACCGCTCGGCCTCGTACACCCAGGGCTGCCCGGTGGCGATCCACCCGCCCTTGACCCGGTGGACCGCGCCGTCCACGTCCAGGACCTTGAGCATGGTCTCCAGACGGGAGCGGCGCAGCTCGACCAAGGGCTCCAGGGCGGGCAGGGACAGCGGCCTGTCGGACCGGGCGAGGACATCGAGCGTGCGGTGCACCAGGTCCTCCGACGGGAAGGCGAGCGAGGCGAAGTACTGCCAGATTGCCTCGTCCTCCTGTCCGGGAAGCAGGAGCACCTCGGCGTGCTCGACACCGCGGCCGGCACGACCGACCTGCTGGTAGTAGGCGATGGGGGAGGAGGGCGAACCTAGGTGCACCACGAAGCCCAGGTCCGGTTTGTCGAAGCCCATGCCGAGCGCTGAGGTGGCGACCAGGGCCTTGACCCTGTTGGCGAGCAGGTCGTCCTCGGCCTGCTGGCGGTCGGCGTTCTCCGTCTTGCCGGTGTAGGAGGCGACCGGGTGTCCGCGTGTCCGCAGGAAGGCCGTGACCTCCTCGGCAGCGGCCACTGTGAGCGTGTAGATGATGCCCGAGCCCGGCAGGTCGTCGAGGTGATCGGCGAGCCAGGCCATCCGGTGTGCGGCGTCCGGCAGGCGCAGGACGCTCAGGCTCAGACTGTCCCGGTCCAGCGGGCCGCGCAGCACCAGGGCGTCCGAGGTGCCCCCGGTGCCGAGCTGTTCGGCGACGTCGGAGGTCACACGCGCGTTGGCGGTGGCGGTGGTCGCCAGCACAGGTACTCCGGGCGGAAGGTCGGAGAGCATGGTGCGCAGCCGTCGGTAGTCCGGCCGGAAGTCATGGCCCCAGTCCGAGATGCAGTGCGCTTCGTCCACCACGAGCAGGCCGGTCGCCGAGGCCAGCTTGGGCAGTACCTGGTCGCGGAAGTCGGGGTTGTTGAGGCGCTCCGGCGAGACGAGCAGCACGTCGACGTCACCGGCGGCGATCTCGCTCTGGATCGTGTCCCACTCCTCGGTGTTGGAGGAGTTGATGGTGCGTGCGTGGATGCCGGCGCGGGCGGCGGCCTCGACCTGGTTGCGCATGAGGGCGAGCAGCGGGGAGACGATGACGGTGGGCCCGCTGCCCTGGGACCGCAGCAGGGACGTGGCCACGAAGTAGACCGCGGACTTGCCCCACCCCGTCCGCTGGACCACGAGTGCGCGGCGTCTGTCGGCGACCAGTGCCTCGATCGCTCGCCACTGGTCCTCGCGCAGCCGGGCCGTGCCCGTGGCGTCTCCGACGAGGCGGGCGAGGACCGCGTCGGCGGCCGTCCGCAGATCCGCGTTGCTCGTGTGTTCCATGGGTTCCATACAACAGGACGGGACTGACATCCGGGGCCGGACGGGTCGGGCACAGGCGGCCGGACGGGTCGGGCACAGGCGGGGGTCAGGCATGGAGGGCTGGACAGGTTGGGCATCCGACGTCGCAAGGGTCGAGAACCAGTGCCGCACGGTCGAAAATCATGGGCAGGGCAGGGCAGGGCAGGACATGGCGTGGAGTGGAGTGGCTGAGGCGGTCCGCCTCGATCGTTCCCGTTGTCGTGTCCCTGGTCGGAGTTATCCACAGCGCAAAGCGGAGTCTCAAGATCCGCGAGATGGTCTCCGCATGACGAACCACAGCGAAGCCACCGGATCTCCTGAAAACGACGGCACCACGGGTCAGGAGCAGCCTCCCGTCCCTCGGGCAACCGACCCGAACGACGCGCGTGACATGCGCGGCGGGCACGGCGAGAGTCCAGGAGGTGCGCGAGGCGAGAACCCGCTCGACTGCACGGCATACAAGGGCCAGCTGCCCGAGCACCAGGTCACCTTGCGTACCCCGGCCGAGCTGGCCGACGCACTGCCGTACCTCCTCGGCTACCGCCCCGAGGACAGCATGGTGCTCGCCGCCCTGCACGACAGGGACGGCCGAGGCCGGTTCGGTGGCCGGGCACGGCTCGGCATCCCCGCGAGTGTGGACGACTGGGACGCCGCGGCCACACAGCTGGCCCACGGCCTGGTGACGGGCAGCGAGCGCAGGGGAGCCCGACCGGAACAGATCGTTGCCTTCCTCTGCCAGGAACCGGCCCAGAGCGAGACGGGCCGGCAGGTGATGGAACGGCTGCGGCCGCTGGCCCAGAAGATGCGCCTCGCGTGCGGCGGCCTGGACGTGCCGGTGGTCGAGGCCCTCTGCATCTCGGACGGCCGCTACTGGTCCTACTGCTGCGACCGGACGGAGTGCTGTCCGGCCGAGGGCCGACCGATGGGCCTGCCCGGTACGTCGGTGCTGGCGGCCGCGGCCGCATACGCCGGAGTGCAGGTCCGTGGAACACTGAGCGAACTGCGGGCGAGGCTGTTGCCTTTGGAGACCGCAGCCGCCCTGGAGCAGGAAAGCGCCCTCGACCGGGGCGGGATGGCCCTGGTCCCCCGGATCCTCGACGACGAGCAACGCGCAGGCGTGAGCGTGGAGACGCTGGAGCTCGCCGAGCTGCTTCGGAACCGGTTCGCGGCGGCCCCGGCCGTGACCGGAACGCTCACCGCGGATCTCCGTGACGACGAGCTGCTCGATCATGACGAAGCCGCGAGGCTCATTCTGGGTTTGCAGGACCGCGTGACGCGCGACCGCGTGGCCGAGTGGATGGAGGGCGACGAGGCCCCACCCGCCCTACGGCTCTGGCGCGCACTGGCCCGTCGCTGCGTCGGGCCGTACCGGGAGCATGGCGCGGCGCCCCTCACCCTGGCCGGCTGGGTCGCCTGGTCCACCGGCGATGAGGTGGAGGCCCGCGAGGCCTTTGCCATGGCGCTGGGCGCTGACAGTGACTATCTCTTCGCTCGCTTGCTGCACCAGGCCTGCAACGAGGGGCTGGACCCCGAGTCGATTCGCCGCTGCCTGCGAACTGAGCGCGCGAGGCGCGAGGGGCAGGCCGATGAGGCGCCGCGGGGTGTGCTCGGGGATGGCGAGGAGCCGGCTGGTGGCTCGATGCGGGGCGAGGCCGGGCAGCATGCGTCGATGTCCGAAGTGGGGGATCTTGGGCGGTCCCGCCATGCCCTGGGCTCGGCCGGCGGGCTCTCCCGTGTCGCGAGGGCCGTCGTGCGAAAGCGTGGGTCGAGCGCTTCACGTGCGCGTACGGCGGCCGGGTCTCATCCGAGGGCCGCGCGGCCTGGCAACCCGAAGGCCGCGCGGCCTGGCAGCAACGCGTCGGGAGTATCGAAGGATGCGGGGTCGCGTACGGCCAAGGGCACCAGTTCGCGTTCGCGGAGTGGCTCTGCAGCGCGGGCAGGTAAGCCCGCGGCTGCACGCACGACGAAGAGCTCTGCACCGAGCGAGGTGAAGAGCGCCGCTGGACGCCGCCCGAAACAGGGAGCTGTACGTCAGGGCGAGGTCGGCCTCGACGGCACGCGCCCCAAGAACACCGGCGTCGAGGGGGAGGCGTGAACCGGCGCGGACCGAGCACTGAGGAGCGCTGTCGAGCTGAACGAGATTCTGACGCGCCGGGGTTACCCCGTGCCGGGCGTGACCTGGAGCGATCCCACCCCGTTCACCTGAGTGGCGGAACGCCTGGACCGGTCGTGCCGCCGAACCGCCCCTGTCACTCCGGATCCCCCGGGCGGCGCCGCATTCGCCCGCGGTGCGATGAGCGCAGAGGAAGCCGCACCATGCCACAGCCGATTCCGCCCCCGCCGGCCGCCGACGACCGCTCGACAGCCCGCGGGCCGGTACCTTCCCAACGGCAGGACACAGGTCCGCCTCGCGGCGGGAGCACTGGGGTGCAGCACACGCTCAGGGTTCCGAGCGACGCTCCTCGAACCGTCCAGCCGGCCAGCCATGGAGCGCCCTGGCCGACCCCCACCGACTGGCCGTCGCCCACCGTCAAGAGCTGGACCCCACCACAGCTACCGGAACAGCAACAACACACCAGGCTCCCGCAACAACCGGCCAGGCCGCACCGTCCGAAAAGGCCAACGAACCCGACTCCGACACCCTCTCCGCACACCGCTTCCGCACGCACCTCCACCGCCTTGCCTCCCACCCACAACGCCTTGTTCTGCGTGGCCCTCCCAGGCCTCGCGATCTCCTCGGACCAGGGCCAGTTGACCGGCCAAGGCCTCGACGGCTTCTACCGCGCGGGTCGACGCGTGCTCTCCCGCTGCCAGATTCGCGTCGCCGGACGTGAACCCCTCGCGGTGCAGGCCCGGATGACCGCGGCAGACTGCGTCCGCTTCGTGGGCACATTGCGCACCTCCCCACTGGCCGGCCCCGACCCGGACGTCGTCGTGGAGCGAACCCGCCACGCGGACGGCACCGAACGGATCACCCTGCGCAGTGCGGCAGTTCGCCTGCTCCGGCTGCCGGTCGAGGTCGCACTGGCCACGGACCTGGCCGACATCGGTGCCGTCGCATGCGGCAACGCAGGACCTGAACTCCCCGCCACCGTCCACGACTCCGGCCTGCGGTGGTCGTCCGCCAGGGGACGCTCGACGGTCATGGCCGATCCGCCGCCCACCGACGCGCTGGCCTCGGCAGGACTGCTGCGCTGGGAGTTCGAGCTGCCGCCGGGAGGCGTCGCGTACATCGAGCTGAGGGTGCGGTCGGACGGAGCCGGACCCGTGCGTGCGGTAGGCCGGGCGGCGACCAGTCCGCTGCCTCCGGCCCGGGCCGCCGGTGACGACCCCAGGGTCGAGAGCCTGCTGCGGACGAGCATCGAGGACCTGCAAGGCCTCCTCCTGCGCGACCCCGCCCACCCCTCCGACACCCACCTGGCTGCCGGTGCACCCTGGCGCTGTGGCCTGGCACCGGCCGAGGCCCTCGCCGCCGCCCGGATGACCCTGCCCCTGGGCACCCGCCTCGCCGCCGGCACGCTGCGCACTCTCGCCCGCACACAACTCCGGGACAAGGGCACGCAGTCCGGCATGATCCCCGGACCGAGACGCGACGCGGGCACGCATCTGCCGCCGGGGTGCACGGGCACGGAGGCCACGCTGCTCTTCCCCGCGCTGCTCGCGGAGGCCCGACGCTGGGGGCTGCCCGAGCCAGAGGTCGAGGAGCTCCTGCCGGCGGCCGAGCGCTGTCTGAGCTGGCTGCGGACCACAGTCGGCGACGGCACCTACCTCCCGGACCCGCACCCAGGCGGTCCTGCGCGCTGCGAGACCGAGGCCCACGCCCACCGTGCGGCGCTGCTCGGCGCAGATCTGCTGGACACCTGCGGCAGATCGGGCGGTGCCGAGCTGCGCCACTGGGCCGGGGAACTACGCGCAACATTCCGGACGGACTTCTGGATCGACGACCTCGGCGGCGGCAGACCCGCGGCCGCCCGGACCCCGGACGGCCGCCCGGTGCCGCATCTCGGTGCCGCCACCGCCCACCTCCTCGACACCGGCCTGCTCGGCGGGGGAGAACTGGCCCCCGGACTGCTCGACAAGGTGCAGACCGAGCAGCTCGCCCGGCTGCTGGGCGGTCCGGCCATGGACTCGGGCTGGGGACTGCGCGGGCTGAGCGCGAAGGAGGCGGGATACAACCCGTTCGGTCACCGCAGCGGCGCCGTGCGGGTGCATGAGACGGCCGTCGCTGTGGCCGGCCTCGCCGCGGCCGACTACGAGAAGGAGGCGAGCGCACTGCTGCGCGGCGTACTGGCGGCCGCAGAGGCGTTCGGCCACCGGCTCCCGGACATGTACGCGGGGGAGGTACGCACCGAAGGAAGCGCTCCCCTCCCGCATCCGGCGGCCTGCCGCCCGGCCGCCGCGTCCGCGGCAGCCGGACCACTGCTCCTCACCACCCTCGTCGGCATACGCCCGGACGCCCCGGCGAGGACGGTCACACTGCGGCCCATGCGCGGTGCGCCGCTGGGCGAGATCGTCCTGACCGGTCTCCGGGTCGCCGGAGCCCCTTTTTCGGTGCGGGTCAGCCGACTGGGTCTCGCCATGGTCGAGGAGGCGGCCGACGGATTGCAATTGCGAGCATGACCACGCGCCGTGCCCGAGACGGCCTCGCACCTCACCCGACGCGGCCTCGCACGACGCGCGGCGCACGCTGCGACCTCATTCGACATCAGCCGTGACCGCGCACCCCGCGCAGCCCCTGACCTCACCCGCCGCACACACATGACCCCACCCGCCGGGTGCCGCGACCGCGGACGGTGGCGCACGACAGGACGAGCCACGTCAGAGGCCGGTGCACCCCATGCCGGGCCGAATTTGATCAACAGTCGATGGGCTCGACGAAGGGAGTGTTTATCGTCAGGCAGACGACTATGATCGCCGCATGCCCTACGACCCGTCAGCCTTCCCGCCCTTTGCCGTAACCGTGGACCTGGTCGTGCTGACCGTGCGTCGCCACGCTCTGTGCGCGCTGGCGGTGCGCAGGGGTGAACCGCCGTTTCAGGGGCGCTGGGCACTGCCGGGTGGGTTCGTGCGGGCGGACGAGGACCTGGCGCAGGCCGCCGCGCGCGAGTTGGCCGAGGAGACCGGGCTGCGGGCGCACGAACCCGCCGCCCCCGTGCAGGACAACGGCGCTCACCTCGAGCAGCTCGCGACCTACGGCGACCCCAAGCGGGATCCGCGGATGCGGGTGGTGAGCGTTGCCCACCTGGCGCTGGCCCCGGATCTGCCGGCGCCGCGCGCGGGCGGGGACGCGAGCAATGCCCGCTGGGCCCCGGTCGACGAACTGTTGCAGCAGGGTGGATACGGGCGTGACGGCGAACCGGTTGCGCCGCTCGCCTTCGACCACGCGCAGATCCTGGCCGACGGTGTGGAAAGGGCACGCTCCAAGATCGAGTACTCGTCACTGGCCACGGCGTTCTGCCCGACCGAGTTCACCGTCGGAGAGCTGCGTCGGGTCTACGAGGCGGTGTGGGGCGTGGCGCTCGACCCGCGCAACTTTCACCGCAAGGTGACCGGCACGCCCGGCTTCCTCGTGCCCACCGGGGGAACCACCACCCGTCAGGGCGGACGTCCCGCCCAGCTCTTCCGAGCCGGTGGCGCGACCCTGCTCAACCCGCCGATGCTGCGCCCCGAAGTCTGACGCGCGGGACCGAGGTGCGACGCCGGTCCGGAGACGGTCCGACGTATCCCGGTCCGGAGCCGAAGCGACCCGTGGCCGTGCAGATGGCTGACCGGGCGGAATGCCGTCGGGCGAGAGGGCCTTGCCCTACCGGAAAAAACGGACATAGCACGCTATCTTGCTGCGGGTGATCCAGGCGATCGGACTGACCAGCAACCCTCGCAAGGAGTTTCCCCCTGCCCTCGACGACGTGTCCTTCGAGGCTCAGGCGGGCTGTGTCACCGCGCTGCTCGGAGGGGCGGGAGCGGGCAAGACGACGGCGCTCAGACTCATGCTCGAACTCCAACAGGGCCGCGGCGTCACCTTCTTCAGAGGCCGCCCCCTGCATCGCATGGCGCATCCGTCGCGCGAGGTCGGTGTGCTTCTGGGCGACGTTCCCGGGCATCCGGCCCGCTCGGTGCGCGGTCATCTGCGCATGCTGTGCGCCGCGGCGGGCGTACCGGCCCGCCGCGCCGACGAGGTTCTGGAGGTGGTCGGCCTCGTCAGCCTGCGCGACGAGCGCCTCGGCACCCTCTCGCGCGGCATGGACCGCCGTTTCGGCCTTGCCTGCACGCTCCTCGCCGACCCGCACACCCTCGTGCTCGACGACCCCGCGGAAGGGCTCACGACCCGCGAGCGCCGCTGGCTGCACGGCGCGCTACGCGCACACGCGACTCAGGGCGGCACGGTCCTGCTGACCACGGCCGACGCCAAGGAGGCCGCGCGCACCGCCGACCGGGTCGTCACGCTGGAGCGGGGCAGGCTCGTCGCCGACCAGGACGCCGCAGAGTTCGCACGCACCCGGCTGCGTCCCCGTGTCGCCGTGCGCACCCCGCACGCCTCGCGCCTGGCCACCCTGCTCGGCAAGCAGGCACGCACCGCCCACCGTTCCGTCGAGGTCGTCCGCGAGAGCGGCAACCGTCTCTCGGTGTACGGCAGTAGCTGCGCCGACGTCGGCGAGATCGCCTTCCGCAACGGCATCCTCGTACACCAACTCGCCGACGAGATCGGGGACATGGGGCCGGGGTCCGACACGGGCCCCGACGGGATGGAGGCGCGGGCCGACGAGGAGGCGCGGGCGGCCCACGACGATGCCGCGCCGGCCAAGGCCGATGCCGGAGCCGGCGGTCGGCGGCGCAGGGGCGCAGCGCGCAGGCGGACCCCGGCCGGTGATCTCGCCCCTGCCCCCGAGAGGTCGCAGGCGTCCGGCGAAGGGCAGGGCGGGGGCGCGGCGCGCGAGGACGCCCACGAGACCTCGCACGGAACCGAGAGCGGGCCTTCGGCGCGGGACGCCGGCTCACGCGCGTCCGACCATCCCGCCCACGATCTGCCGGACCTCCCGCCCCCCATCTCCGTCCGCCCCGCCCCCAGCCCCCTCCGCCCCCTCCGCTACGAACTCCGACGAGCGCTCGGTGTCGGCACGGGGTTCGTCACCACCGGTCTCGTGCTCGTGGTGTCCGTCCTCACCGCCGTGGTGCTCGCCCGCATCGGGCACACGCCGCATGCGCGCCTGCTGGTCGCGTGGCCGCGCGAGCTGCCGCTGCCGCCCGCGGCGCTCGGTGCCGGGCTGCTCGGGGCGATCGCGTTCGGCGACGAGTTCCGCCACCCCGCCCTGGCGGCGGACCGCGGCACCGTCCCCCGTCGGCTGGGGCTGCTGGCCGCGAAACTCCTCGTCGCCTCGGCCACCGCCCTGGTGTTGGCCGTCCTCACCGTGGGCTGCAACATCGAGGTGCTCTACCTCGTCTACGGACGGGAGCTCGCGGAAGTTCCCGCCGACTGGCTGTCGTTGAGCGCGAGTTGGATCGGACTCGTCGTCGGCTGTGCCTGGGCCGGGGTGCTCGCCGCCGGCCTTTTCCGGTCCACCACTGCCGGCCTTGCCGCAGTGGTTACCGTGCCCATTGTCGTCGTACCCCTCGTACAAAAGGTCCTGGAGGGACCATCTGTGCGAACGGCGGCCGGATTTCCGCTGCGACTGAGGGAGGTGCTCCTGTCCCAGTGGCCGTTCGGAGGAGAGCGGTATCTCGCGGCGGTCGCGCGGGTCGTCGGTCAACCCGTGGGTGGCGCACTGACGTTGTCGCTGGCCGCTCTGCTCTGCGCCTATCTGTTCACAACGCTGAGGAGCAGGGTCCGATGACGACCGTCCGTGGCGTTCCCCGACCTGTCGTGCTCGCAACTCCCCGGGGAAAGCCCATTTCTTTCCGATAAGGCGTCAATTGCGACGGGGTGAGCGATCACCCTTTCGTGTGCTTTTCACCAAAGACCTCAAGGGAGTTGAGGAGGCCGCCGACAAAGGAACCGTGAGTACCCTTGCGCACACCATGATGACCGCCGCCCGCGCCGCCGACTCCGGTCTCGCCGGCCCGGGCGATCTCGACCGCTACCCCTACGCCGAGGCCTCTGTCGCCGACCGCGTCGGAGCCCCCGCCTGGGACAGCGCGGAGCCGGAACTGGGCCGTGTCGGCCGACGCGCCGCGGGCAGCCGCGGGCGCGGGCTGCACGGCCAACTCGTCCAACAGCTCGGCCAGATGATCGTCTCCGGAGACCTGGGCGCCGACCGCCCGCTGGTCCCGGAGGAGATCGGCCAGCGTTTCGAGGTCTCCCGCACCGTCGTCCGCGAGTCGCTCCGCGTTCTGGAGGCCAAGGGCCTGGTCAGCGCGCGCCCGAACGTCGGCACGCGCGTGCGCCCCGTCAGTGACTGGAACCTCCTCGACCCGGACATCATCGAATGGCGCGCCTTCGGACCGCAGCGCGACGACCAGCGGCGGGAGCTGAGCGAGCTGCGCTGGACGATCGAGCCGCTCGCCGCCCGCCTCGCCGCCGGGCACGGGCGCGACGACGTCCAGCAGCGGCTCGCCGACATGGTCGAGATCATGAGCCACGCGATGGGGCAGGGTGACGTCCTCACCTTCTCCCGCGCCGACACCGAGTTCCACACGCTGCTCATCCAGGTCGCCGGCAACCGCATGCTGGAGCACCTCTCCGGGATCGTCTCGGCCGCCCTGCAGGTCTCCGGTGGCCCCGTGACCGGCTGTGACCGGCCGAACGAGACCTCGCTGACGCTGCACAGCAGGATCGTCGACGCCCTCGCCGGCGGCGACGGAGCGGCGGCCGAGACCGCGATGCGTCAGCTGCTCACGGTCCATCCCGAGGTGGAGCGCGTGGTGCCCGCACCTCGCGAGCACTGACCGCGCACCAGGGTGACGCGGCCAGGGGCGCCTCCCCCTCCTGTGGCGCTCCCGGTCTGCGCAACCCCTCCCGTCGGACCCGCAGGATCCCGCGCGGATCCTGCGGGTCCGACGGTGCGAGGGACGGCGGAATCGCCGTACAGTGCATGGTCGAAGCAGCTGGCGACCGGTTCTGTCTGTGTCTGCGTGCTTTTGATCGGTTACGGGATGTGACTCGGGCCACGCAGATTGGGCGTAACACTCGGGGAAACAGCGCGATGACCTAAGAGGTGACAGCCGCGGAGGGAATACGGACGCCGTTTCAGGCGCTGTGAATCTTCCCGGCCCCCGCCCGCACCGTCGGTCCAATCCCCAGGCCGGTGGTCGGCTCCTGTCCGCCGTGGACGGGGCCGGAAGCCGTTTTTCAACGTTCCGAGAGGTTGTTCGTGTCGGCCAGCACATCCCGTACGCTCCCGCCGGAGATCGCCGAGTCCGTCTCTGTCATGGCTCTTATCGAGCGGGGAAAGGCTGAGGGGCAGATCGCCGGCGACGATGTGCGTCGGGCCTTCGAAGCCGACCAGATTCCGGCCACTCAGTGGAAGAACGTACTGCGCAGCCTCAACCAGATCCTCGAGGAAGAGGGTGTGACGCTGATGGTCAGTGCCGCGGAGCCCAAGCGCACCCGAAAGAGCGTCGCAGCGAAGAGTCCGGCCAAGCGCACCGCCACCAAGACGGTCGCGGCGAAGACGGTGACCGCCAAGAAGGCCACCGCCACCGCCACGCCCGCGGCGCCCACCGCCGAACCCGCCGTCGAGGACGAGGCCCCCGCGAAGAAGGCCGCCGCCAAGAAGACGACCGCCAAGAAGACTGCGGCGAAGAAGACGACGGCAGCCAAGAAGACGACTGCCAAGAAGACGACCGCCAAGAAGGACGACGCCGAGATTCTCGAGGACGAGGCTCTCGAAGAGGCGGCGCCCGGCGGCAAGGCCGGCGACGAGCCCGAGGGTGCCGAGAGCGCCGGGTTCGTGCTCTCCGACGAGGACGAGGACGACGCGCCCGCGCAGCAGGTCGCCGCCGCCGGTGCCACCGCCGACCCGGTCAAGGACTACCTCAAGCAGATCGGCAAGGTCCCGCTGCTCAACGCCGAGCAGGAGGTCGAACTCGCCAAGCGCATCGAGGCCGGTCTGTTCGCCGAGGACAAGCTCGCCAACGCCGACAAGCTCGCCCCCAAGCTCAAGCGCGAGCTGGAGATCATCGCCGAGGACGGCCGCCGCGCCAAGAACCACCTCCTGGAGGCCAACCTCCGACTCGTGGTCTCCCTGGCCAAGCGCTACACCGGCCGCGGCATGCTCTTCCTGGACCTCATCCAGGAGGGCAACCTCGGTCTGATCCGCGCGGTCGAGAAGTTCGACTACACCAAGGGCTACAAGTTCTCCACGTACGCCACCTGGTGGATCCGTCAGGCGATCACCCGCGCCATGGCCGACCAGGCCCGCACCATCCGTATCCCGGTGCACATGGTCGAGGTCATCAACAAGCTCGCGCGCGTGCAGCGGCAGATGCTCCAGGACCTGGGCCGCGAGCCCACCCCGGAGGAGCTGGCCAAGGAACTCGACATGACTCCCGAGAAGGTCATCGAGGTCCAGAAGTACGGTCGCGAGCCCATCTCCCTGCACACCCCGCTGGGCGAGGACGGCGACAGCGAGTTCGGTGACCTCATCGAGGACTCCGAGGCTGTCGTCCCGGCCGACGCCGTCAGCTTCACGCTCCTCCAGGAGCAGCTGCACTCGGTCCTCGACACCCTGTCCGAGCGCGAGGCGGGCGTCGTGTCCATGCGCTTCGGTCTCACCGACGGTCAGCCGAAGACCCTCGACGAGATCGGCAAGGTCTACGGCGTGACGCGTGAGCGCATCCGCCAGATCGAGTCGAAGACCATGTCGAAGCTGCGCCACCCGTCGCGTTCGCAGGTGCTGCGCGACTACCTCGACTAGGTCGCACACGCGCCACGCGTTTCCAGGACGCGAAAGGCCCGGTCCCCGCGTGGGGCCGGGCCTTTGTGCTGGCCAGCGGGTGCGGGGTGCGGCGGGCTGACTCACTCTGGGTTTCCCATGACCACCCGAGAGTGAGGAGCGCCATGCGTCGTCCCTTTGCCCGGGCGCTGGCCCGGCCGCTGGTTATGGCGGCAATGGCGACCGCCGTACCGCTGGCGTCCGCAGCACCCGTGGCCGCCGACAGTGTCGTCGTAGGTGGGTTCCCGGTCGATGTGTCCGACAGTCCCTGGACCGTGGCGCTGTCCAGCCGTGACCGGTTCGGGGGTACGCGGGCCGGTCAGTTCTGCGTCGGTGTGGCGGTCGGCCGGACCACCGTGCTGACCGCGGCCCACTGTCTGAGCGAGGGGGTCCTCGGGTCGTCGCCGGAGCAGGTGCGCGACTTCAAGGTCATCGCCGGCCGCTCGGACCTGCTGTCGGGCGCGGGGCAGGAGATTCCCGTCCGGGGCGCCTGGGTGAACCCGGACTACGACGAGGACAGCAACAGCGGCGACTTCGCCGTGGTGAGTCTCTCGCAGGCCCTTCCCGCCAGTGCGGTGATCGGGATGGCCGGTCCCGGCGACCCTGCCTATGTGCCGGGGACGCCGGCGCTGGTCTACGGGTGGGGGGACGTCACGGGCGCGGGCGACTATCCGCGGGGCCTGCGGGCGGCACGGGTGCACGTACTGCCCGACGCGCTGTGCAGGCAGGCGTATCCGGGCGGTGGTGACGGCAGGTACATGGCCGGCAGCATGCTCTGCGCGGGGGAGCGGACGGGTGGCAGGGACGCCTGTCAGGGGGACAGCGGCGGGCCGCTGGTCGCCCGGGGGAAGCTGATCGGGCTGGTGTCCTGGGGGAACGGGTGCGGTCGCGCGGGCAGTCCCGGCGTGTACACGCGGGTGTCCGAGATCGTACGGGCCGTGGGGTCGCGGGCCGGGGCGCAGGAGTCCGCGGCGGGCGGCTGAGGCCTCGCGGTTACGAGCGGGACATGAGCGCGGGCGGCCGTCCCTGATGTCAGGGGCGGCCGCCCGTCGACCGGCCTGTGCCGGAAGCTGGCTCGTCGTTGATGCGAGGTGTCAGCGCTCTTCGTCGGACGCCGATGCGGGAACGGACGTAAGCCGCTCCGTCTCGTCCTGTATCTCAGCGGCGATCTTCTTGAGTTCCGGCTCGAACTTGCGACCGTGGTGGGCGCAGAAGAGCAGCTCTCCGCCGCTGAGCAGGACGACGCGCACGTACGCCTGGGCGCCGCAACGGTCGCAGCGGTCAGCGGCCGTCAGCGGGCTCGCGGGGGTCAGAACAGTAGTCACGTCGCCTCTTCTCTAGCTCGACGAGCTGTCGTACCAGGGTCAACATCCAACCAGCCCCAAAACGTTCCCGCTCGTGGCTTCACCCAGAGAGAAATTTTTCGGGGGCGGCCGGCTGCTGCCGGCTTGGCGGCGAATGTGCCGTATTGCGTCGGTGTCTTGCTTACGGTTTCGCGCTGTCGGTCAAGGTCGGTCCCACCCGGCTGGCTTGCCGGTTTGTTCATGAGGACGTGCCCGGAGCCTAAATGGTTCATGCCTGGAAGGGAACGTGATATGTACTTCACCCCATAGAGGGATCGAACACCTATGCGACCCTGGACTAGTCTGTGTTTCGTACGAGGGTGGCGTTACAACGGCTCTACCAGGCCTCGGTACCCTCTTGACGGCGACCGAAGCCGCGCCCCTACCCACCAGGGCGCAACCTGAAATTCAGCGAGGAGCGAACCGCGTGACCGCCGAGACGTCCGTGCCGTCCACAGCGCTGCTGGCAGGAGCAGACCGGGACGGTTCCAACTACACCGCGCGGCACCTGCTCGTCCTCGAGGGGCTCGAGGCCGTGCGCAAGCGCCCGGGTATGTACATCGGGTCCACCGACAGCCGCGGTCTCATGCACTGCCTGTGGGAGATCATCGACAACTCCGTCGACGAGGCTCTCGGCGGCTACTGCGATCACATCGAGGTGATCCTGCACGACGACGGGTCCGTGGAGGTCCGGGACAACGGCCGGGGCATCCCGGTCGACGTCGAGCCCAAGACCGGCATGTCCGGCGTCGAGGTCGTCATGACCAAGCTGCACGCCGGCGGCAAGTTCGGCGGCGGCTCCTACGCCGCCTCCGGCGGTCTGCACGGTGTGGGCGCCTCCGTGGTGAACGCCCTGTCCGCGCGGCTGGACGTCGAGGTGGACCGCAGCGGTCACACCCACGCCATCAGCTTCCGGCGCGGTGTCCCCGGTGCCTTCGCCGCCGAGGGTCCGAACGCGAAGTTCGAGGCCAAGAGCGGCCTGCGCAAGACCAAGAAGATCCCCAAGACGCGCAACGGCACGCGCGTGCGCTACTGGGCCGACCGCCAGATCTTTCTCAAGGACGCCAAGCTCTCCCTCGAGAACCTCCACCAGCGCGCCCGTCAGACCGCGTTCCTGGTGCCCGGCCTGACCATCGTCGTCCGTGACGAGTTCGGTCTCGGCGACGGCGGCAGCAAGGGCGAGGAGTCCTTCCGCTTCGACGGCGGCATCAGCGAGTTCTGCGAGTACCTGGCCACCGACAAGCCGGTCTGCGACGTCCTCCGCTTCACCGGTCAGGGCACCTTCAGGGAGACGGTCCCGGTCCTGGACGAGCACGGCCAGATGACACCCACCCAGGTCACCCGCGAGCTCGGCGTCGACGTCGCCATGCGCTGGGGCACCGGCTACGACACGACCCTGAAGTCGTTCGTGAACATCATCGCCACCCCCAAGGGCGGCACCCACGTCGCGGGCTTCGAGACGGCTGTGGCCGCCACCATGAACGAGGTCCTGCGCACCAAGAAGATGCTGCGCGTCGCCGAGGACGACATCGTCAAGGACGACGCCCTGGAGGGCCTGACCGCGGTCGTCACCGTCCGGCTCGCCGAGCCGCAGTTCGAGGGCCAGACCAAGGAGGTCCTCGGCACCTCGGCGGCCCGGCGCATCGTGAACACGGTGATCGCCAAGGAGCTCAAGGCGTTCCTGACGTCCACCAAGCGGGACGCGGCGGCACAGGCGCGCGTGGTGCTCGAAAAGGCCGTCGCGGCGGCCCGTACGCGCATCGCGGCCCGCCAGCACAAGGACGCGCAGCGCCGCAAGACGGCCCTGGAGTCCTCCTCGCTCCCCGCCAAGCTCGCCGACTGCCGCAGCGACGACGTCGACCGCAGCGAGCTGTTCATCGTCGAGGGAGACTCCGCGCTCGGCACCGCCAAGCTCGCCCGGAACTCCGAGTTCCAGGCGCTGCTGCCGATCCGCGGCAAGATCCTCAACGTCCAGAAGTCGTCCGTGACCGACATGCTCAAGAACGCCGAGTGCGGCGCGATCATCCAGGTCATAGGAGCGGGGTCCGGCCGGACCTTCGACATCGACGCCGCCCGCTACGGCAAGATCATCATGATGACCGACGCCGACGTGGACGGCTCCCACATCCGGACGCTGCTGCTGACGCTGTTCCAGCGCTACATGCGGCCGATGATCGAGGCGGGCCGGGTGTTCGCCGCGGTGCCGCCGCTGCACCGGGTCGAGCTGGTCCAGCCCAAGAAGGGGCAGGACAAGTACGTGTACACGTACTCGGACCGCGAGCTGCGCGACAAGCTCATGGAGTTCCAGAGCAAGGGTGTGCGTTACAAGGACACCATCCAGCGCTACAAGGGTCTCGGCGAGATGGACGCCGACCAGCTGGCGGAGACGACCATGGACCCGCGCCACCGCACGCTGCGGCGGATCAGCCTCACCGATCTCGAGGCGGCCGAGCGGGTCTTCGATCTGCTGATGGGCAACGACGTGGCGCCGCGCAAGGAGTTCATCTCCAGTTCGGCGGCGACGCTGGACCGGTCGCGCATCGACGCGTAGCCGCTGCGCCGGGCCGGGCCGGGGCCGGGGTTTCGGCCTCGGCCTCGGCCTCGGCTTCGCCTTCGGCTGTTTTTTGGGTTCCCAGCCGCACCGCCCGTGCGGCTTTCATCGTCGGGTGCGGGTGGCCCCTGTGCGGGTCTGACGCCGTCGGCGGGATGCGGGAACATTTACCGACTTGACTGGTCCTTCCGGTTTGAATCACCTGATGGGGTGAAGCGGGCGGGGAAGCCGGGTCGGCGATCTTTCCGTTCTGTCCATGCTTGGGCATGCACTCAAGCGATGGTCGTCCCCGCGAAGCCACAGGTGCGCGGTACGACGATCCCTGGTACGACGCCCTCGCCGCCGGATGGGGGGAGTCGGACGCTCCGGACGCCCCCGAGGCCGCCCCGCCTCCGGCCGGTGATGTGTACCTGGAGGTGCAGCGCAGCGCCGCCTTCCGCGAAGTGCGCAGCCGCTACCGGCGGTTCGTGGTGCCGGCGGTCGTCGTGTTCCTCTCCTGGTACGTGGCGTACGTCGTGGCGGCCACGACCGCGCCGGGGCTGATGGCGCGGCCCGTCATGGGTGCCGTGAACGTCGCGATGCTCGCCGGACTCGGCCAGTTCCTCACCACCTTCCTGCTCACCTGGGCCTACGCCCGTCACGCGCGCCTGCGCCGGGATCACGCGGCGCTCGAACTGCGCTGGGACACGCAGGAGTTGACGCGCGTCGCGAAGGGCGGTGCCGCGTGACGGTCGATCATCAGTCGCTGTCGCTGCTGCTGTTCAGCGCTTTCGTCGCGATCACACTCGGGATCACCACCTGGGTGAGCCGCAACCGGCGTGGCTCCGCCGAGGAGTTCTACGCGGGCGGCCGGCTCTTCACGCCCGCGGAGAATGGTTTTGCCATCGCCGGCGACTACATGTCCGCCGCCTCCTTCCTCGGCATCTCCGGTCTCATCGCCCTCTTCGGCTACGACGGGCTGCTGTACTCGGTGGGCTTCCTCGTGGCCTGGCTCGTGGTGCTGTTCCTGGTCGCCGAACTGGTGCGCAACTGCGGCCGGTTCACGCTCGCCGACGTGGTCGCCGCGCGGATGCGCGAGCGGCCCGTGCGGATCGCGGCGGGAACTTCCTCGGTCACCGTGTCCGTTCTGTATCTGGTGGCGCAGATGGTGGGCGCGGGCACCCTGGTCGCGCTGCTGCTCGGGGGCAAGGGCGAGGCGGCACAGTCCTGGACCGTCATCGGCGTCGGCGCACTCATGGTGATCTATGTGTCGTTGGGAGGGATGCGGGCCACCACCTGGATTCAGATCGTCAAATCGGTCCTGCTGCTCGGCGGCACCGTCGCGTTGACCGTGCTCGTTCTGCTGCGCTTCCACGGCGACTTCGACCAACTGCTGCTCACGGCGGCCGAACGCAGTGGTCACGGGGACGCGTTCCTCGCGCCCGGCCTGAAGTACGGCGGTGACTGGACGGCCCGCTTCGACTTCATCAGCCTGGGCCTCGCCCTCGTGCTGGGCACCGCGGGGCTGCCGCACATCCTGTCCCGCTTCTACACCGTGCCCACCGCCCGCGCGGCCCGGCGTTCGGTGGTCTGGGCGATCGGGCTCATCGGCGGCTTCTACCTGATGACGATCGTCCTCGGGTTCGGCGCGGCGGCGATCGTCGGTCCCGAGGCGGTACGCGGGTCGAACGCGGCGGGTAACACGGCCGTACCGCTCCTCGCCCTCGACCTGGGCGGCGGCGCGGACTCCACCGGTGGAACGGTTCTGTTCGCCGTGGTCGCCGCCATCGCCTTCGCCACGATCCTCGCCGTGGTCGCCGGCATCACGCTCGCCTCCTCGGCCTCCGTGGCCCACGACCTGTACGCCTCGCTACGACGCCGGCACCCCAAGCCCCGCAGCGAGGTGGCCGTGGCCCGCGTCGCCGCCGTCGGCATCGGCGTGGTCGCGATCGGCCTCGGACTGCTGGCCCGGGACCTGAACGTCGCGTTCCTGGTGGGCCTGGCCTTCGCCGTCGCCGCGTCCGCCAACCTTCCGGCGCTGCTGTACTCGCTGTTCTGGCGGGGCTTCACGACACGGGGAGCCGTCTGGTCCGTGTACGGAGGGCTGATCCCGGCCGTGGTGCTCGTCGTGCTGTCGCCGGTGGTGTCCGGCAGCCCCGAATCGCTGTTCCCCGGGGTCGACTTCCAGTACTTCCCCCTCCAGAACCCCGGCCTCGTCTCGATCCCCCTGGGCTTCGTCGCGGGCTGGCTCGGCACCGTCACCTCGGCGGAGGTCCCCGACGAGGCCAAGCACGCGGAGACCGAGGTGCGGTCGCTGACGGGGGCGGGGGCGGTCTAGGGCGGGGCCGATGTTCCGTCGGGTGGCTGCCGGTGCCTGCCGGTGCCTGCCGGTGCCTGCCGGTGGCTGTGCTGGCTGTGCTGGCCGTGAGGGCCGTCGTAGCCGTCGTAACGGTCCTCTCCGTCGTCGTACGAGGCTCTCCGCGGCCGTACCGCCGAGACGTCCTTCGCGTCCCGTCCAGCCGTCGGCTGACGATTCGGCGGTCGGCATCCGTATGAAGAGGTGGCACGGTTCCTTCCCCCGCCCCCACGGGCCGTGCCTCAGGCGCGGGTCGCCCACACGTAACGGTGTTCCGGGCGACCCGCGTCCCCGTACTTCAGGGTCAGGCGGGCGCGTCCGGTGCGTTCCAGGAGCTTGAGATAGCGCTGGGCGGTCTGGCGGCTCACGCCGGTCCGCTCGGCGATCTCCTGGGCCGACAGGGGGCCTTCGGAGTTCATCAGCGCCTGGCGTACGAGTTCCGCGGTGGTGGGGGAGTGCCCCTTGGGCAGGTCGGGCTCCGTGGGGGCGGACAGCGCGCCGAAGATCTTGTCCACCTCGGCCTGTTCCGCCTCGCCGCCGCCGTCGAGGGTACGGCGCAGCTCCGCGTACGCCTCCAGCTTGGCGCGCAGGCCGGCGAAGGCGAACGGCTTGACCAGGTACTGGAGCGCCCCCTGCCGCATCGCCGCCTGCACGGTCGTGACGTCCCGCGCCGCGGTGACCATGATCACGTCGGTCTGATGGCCCCGCCGGCGCATCTCCTGGACGACCGCGAGGCCCGTCTCGTCGGGCAGATAGTGGTCCATGAGGACCAGGTCCAGCTCAGGCAGCTCCTCCACCCGGCGCAGCGCCTCGGCGGCGTTGTGCGCCTCGCCGGCCACGTGGAAGCCCGGCACCTTCTCGACGTAGGCGGCGTTGACCCGCGCGACACGCGTGTCGTCGTCCACGACCAGGACCTCGATCATCGCGACTCCTCCTCGGCGACGGTGTGCGGATGCGGATCCGACGGCACGCTGAGGGCCGGCTCCAGGTCCGCCTCGGCCAGCGCCTCGGGCAGGACCACCGTGAACTCGGCGCCTCCGCCCGCCGCCTCGCCCACCGTCGCGCTGCCGCCCTGCCGTTCGGCGAGCCTGCGGACGAGGGGAAGCCCGATGCCGCGTTCGCGGTGGGCCGGGCGCTGCTTGGTGGACCACCCCTCGGTGAAGATCAACTCGCGCTGCTCCTCGGGGATTCCCGGTCCCGTGTCGCGCACCCTGAGGGTCGCGGTACGGCCCTCGGCCTGCAATTCGACCTCCACGCGCGCGTGCGGCGTGCCCGCGGCGGCGTCCAGCGCGTTGTCCACCAGGTTGCCGACGACCGTGACGAGCCCTCTGGGGTCGATCAGCCGGTCCGGCAGCCCCGTGCGGTCCGCCAGGCTCAGCGCGACACCGCGCTCGGCCGCCACGGTCGTCTTTCCCACCAGCAGGGCGGCGAGCAACGGGTCCTGGATCCTCTCGGCGACCTGCTCCGCGGTGGCCCGGTGATCTCCGACGACCTCGCCCACGAACTCCACGGCGTCGTCGTACATCTCCAGCTCCAGCAGCCCGAGGACCGTGTGCATGCGGTTGGCGTGCTCGTGGTCCTGGGCGCGCAGGGCGTCGATCAGTCCGCGTGTGGAGTCGAGCTCCCTGCCGAGCTGCTCCAGCTCGGTGCGGTCGCGCAGGGTGGCCACGGCGCCGTCGTCGTCGGTGGGCATGCGGTTGGCGACCAGGACGCGCTGGCCGCGGACCGTGAGCAGGTCGGTGCCGGTCACCCGGCCGGCGAGCACGTCGGCGGTACGGCCCTTGCCGAGCGCCTCGTCGAGGGAGCGGCCGACGGCTTCGTCGCCGATGCCGAGCAGGCGCCGCGCCTCGTCGTTGAGGAGGCGGATACGGCCCGCGCGGTCGAGGGCCACGACGCCCTCCCGGATGCCGTGCAGCATCGCCTCGCGCTCCGCGAGCAGTGCCGAGATGTCGGAGAAGGCCAGGTCACGGGTCTGCCGCTGGACCCGGCGGGAGATCAGCCAGGCGGCCAGCGCGCCGACCGCCAGGGCCCCGCCCGCGTACGCGAACAGCCCGGGGATCGCGTGCAGCAGCCGGGCCCGCACGCTGTCGTAGGCGATACCGACCGAGACCGCGCCGACGATCCTGCCGTCGTCGTCGCGCAGCGGCACCTTGCCACGGGCGGTGCGGCCCAGGGTGCCGCTGTCGATCTGCATCACGTCATGGCCGGCGAGGGCCTGGCCCGGGTCGGTCGAGACGAGCCTGCCGATCTCGCTGGGGGTGGGGTGCGACCAGCGCACCCCACGCCGGTCCATCACGACGATGTACTCGGCCTTGGTGGCCGTACGAATCCGCTCCGCCTCCCGCTGCACCGGGCCGCCGGCCGTCGCGGGCGTATCCGTCAGGTCCTCGGCGATCTGCGGCTGGGCGGCGGTGGTCTGCGCGATCGACAACGCGCGGCGCATCGCCTGGTCGTCCAGCTGGTCGCTGAGCGGGGCGAGAAAAAGTCCGGTCGCGAGCACCGCGACCCCCGCGGCGATCGCCACCTGCATCAGCAGCACCTGCGCGAACATCCGCCGGGGCAGATGCAGGCGCAGGCGACGGGCGGGGGGAGTGGGGCTCATGCCCATGACGGTACGTGGGGGTGCGGGGAGGGCCGTAGAGGGATGTGGCGTTGATCTCCTGATGGACAGGGGTGGGTGGGGTGTCCGGAGGGGCGTGCGGGGCGCGCGGCCCGGGGGAGGGCTCAGGACGGGCGTGCGGGCGTCGTGTGGGCACGTGAGGGGGTCCAGGGCAGCCGCGCAGGTCGTGTGGGCACGTGAGGGGGGTTCAGGGCGGGCGTGCGGGCGGTGTGGGCACGTGAGGGGTTCAAGGCGGCCGCGCGGGTTGTGTCGGCACGTGGGGGTTCAGGGCGGCCGCGCGGGTCGTGTGGGCACGTGAGGGGGGTTCAGGGCGGGCGTGCGGGCGGTGTGGGCACGTGAGGGTTCAGGGCGGCCGCGCGGGTCGTGTGAGCACGTGAGGACCTTCAAGGTGGCCGCGCGGGTTGTGTCGGCACGTGGGAGGGCTGGGCACGGCCGCGCGGGTCGTGTGGGCACGTGGGAGGGCTCAGGACGGGTGTGCGGGTCGGGCAGGGCGTACTGCACGCCCTCCGGGCGGCGCCGCTGCCCTGCCCTGCCCCCCGAGTCAGCTCGCCAGCGCCGTCGTCGTCCTCAGCTCGCGCAGCGCCATCACGTCCATGCGTGCGGGCGAGCCGAGCACCGACGTCCCGCAGCTCTCGGGGCGGGGCGGCGCGGAGGTGCCCTGGGCCACGCTCACTCGCCAGTGCCGTCCGTCCGCATGGGCGACGGTCACCTCCCAGCGCGGGGCCGCGCCTTCGGTCCGTACGACGCTGAGCGCCTCGGCGGCGGCCTCGCCCGTGGCCCTGCGGACGGCCAGCTCGGCCGCCTGGCCGGGCCGCTCCCAGGCCGAGTTCCCACGGCAGCCCTCGACGACGATCCGGGCCTCCTGGACGCTGTGCAGGACCTCCTTGACGGCGTGGGCCTGCGCCCTGCCGTACGCGTAGCCGTACGGCAGCACGAGCAGCGTGGGGGAGAAACGGTGTCCGCCCAGGTGAGTGACCTCCCAGACCCCGTCCGCTCCGGAGGCGGCGAGCTCCGCCGCGAGCGGGCGGCCCAGCAGGGCGCAGCAGCGGTCGCGCTTGCCGTTGGTGCAGACGAGCGCGAGGGGGTCGCCTGTGTGGGGTTGCCCCTGGAGAACCGAGTCGAAGGTGTGGTGGTCGCCCATGCCGAGGGCGGTGAAGTCCAGGTCGAGCAGGCGCTGGGGATCGCTGATCGTGGCCGCGTGCAGCCATACGTGGCCGGGGACGGTGTGGGCGACGTAGACCTGGCGTTCGGCGGGCCCGCCGCAGTCGGCGTGCCGGCCGGGGCGGCGGATCAGTGCGATACGTACGCCCGTGCCGTGCGCAGCGGCCTCCAGGGCGCGGCCCAGCGTGGGATCCAGGTGGCTCTGTGTGAGCGCCCTGGCGCCCCACGGACCGGGCTGCTCGAGCAGCAGCCATGTCGTCGTGGTCGGCGCGGTCCCCGCGATGGGCTCGTCGAGGTCCTGCGAGACGGTTGAACACGTACTCACAGAGGTGAGCCTAACCTGACTTGGCGTGGCGTGAGGGTTCGAGGGGGCGCCGTGCCGTTCGAGGGGCACCAGGCATGCGTGTGGCCTGGTGCCGTTCTGGCGCCAGGCCTCATCGGTGGAGATCGAGCAGTGACGGGGTACCGGCTGCTCGCCGGGTGGGTGCTGGCCCGGCTCGCTCAACGGTGGCTTGCGACCGGGAAGTGGGACGGTACGGGTCCGGTTGGACGCGTGCTCGTGCGGGGCTGTCAGGCGTCGGGGATGTCTGCCTTGGCGCGGATGAGAGTCTCGCGGCTGACGATGACGATGCGCTCGTAGTCGGCGCGGGCGGCATCGGCGGGCAGCTCCGGCTCAAGCGTCTCGGTGGCCTCGGTGCCGATGACGGCGAAGTTCCCGTCGCTGAGTTCGAACACGTCCGGGCAGGTCGCTCCAGAGTTACTGCCACGGGCGCT
Source organism: Streptomyces sp. bgisy027 (assembly GCF_057710365.1). Taxonomy (NCBI): domain Bacteria; kingdom Bacillati; phylum Actinomycetota; class Actinomycetes; order Kitasatosporales; family Streptomycetaceae; genus Streptomyces; species Streptomyces sp. bgisy027. The sequence continues at coordinate 203,284 of NZ_JBYIVZ010000009.1, read as the reverse complement.
TGGAGGCACACCAATGCGGCGCACGATCTTCAAAGGTACCGGTCCTTAGGAACAAAGGGCTGTACATACTGGTGGGGAGCAGGGTACTGGTGTTTCTCATTGTGACGCGGCTTGATCGCGAAAAACTCACCCACTCGCGCCTTTGGCTCCTTCTTTGTTGACCTTTGGAGGGCCCCTTGCCGTGGTCAGTCGGCCGGCGGTTCGCCGACGACCCACCACTCGTCGGTGTCCGCCTCGTCGAGGTCCCTGACCAGGCCGTCGACCATGTAACCCAGCTGTGCTTCCTCGGACGAGTCGTTCAGGGATGCGCGCATGTGCTGCGACGCCTCCCAGTACTCCCGGAAGACCGGGCTCTGGAAGAACTCACGCAGATGCCTGTAAAGCTCCTCCCGGTCCAGAATTCCCGCCCGGTGAAGATGGAAAAGATGGACGTACCAGGCATTGGCATAGAAGAACTGACGGCGCCTCTCCACCGGGATGCTCTTGTCGTAGGTGTCGATCACCGCGGCGAGTGAAGGGTCGTCGATCGCCCTGGCCAGCAACTCCCACTGCATGCGCTGCTGGTGGGCCAGGGCCTTGCGGCGGATCGCCAACTCCTCGAGTTCCAGCTGCCTCTCCTGTAGCCGTGCCTCCTGCGACCGTCGTCGATGCGCTGCCACGGTCGCCGTCGCGGTGGCGACCAGGAGGGCGAGCGCGGCGGAGCGCAGCCCCCTCGAGAAGTGATTCAGTGTGGCCATGTCAACTACCCCCGATCAGGCGGCCGTCCGCCGGTCGTCGGGGTGCGGGTCGACTGGAGGGGACCGGCGAGCGGTGGGCGGCGCTTGCCGTCTCCCAGAGTGCCGAGCGGCTCTGATCGGCGGGGAGGCGGAGAGGAGGCGCACAGAGGGATGCGAGGGTCGCACACTCCGGCGCCATGCCCAACGTCTGCCCGGCAAGTGCAGCTAACAATCGTTCACTTCGCCGGGATTCTTCCGGCTCGTATCCTGGGTCGGCATTCAGATCCCGTATGTGCGCCGAGCCGCGAGCCGGTGCACCCGTCGGCGTGAGAAAGGTCGCACGTTGAGTCAGCAGAGCCCCGGCCCGCAGCAGATTCCGGTCGTCGTTCTCGCCGGATTTCTCGGTTCCGGCAAGACGACTCTGCTCAACCACCTCCTCCACCGCAGCGGAGGCACCCGGGTCGGGGCCATCGTCAACGACTTCGGCGCCATCGAGATCGACGCCATGGCGGTCGCGGGCGCGCTCGGCGACTCCACGGTCTCCCTCGGCAACGGCTGTCTGTGCTGCGCGGTCGACGCGAGCGAGCTGGACGTCTATCTGGAGCGGCTCGCCCGGCCGTCCACCGGTATCGACGTCATCGTCATCGAGGCCAGCGGGCTCGCTGAGCCCCAGGAACTCGTGCGCATGCTGCTGGCCAGTGAGCATCCCGGCATCGTGTACGGCGGGCTCGTCGAGGTCGTCGACGCCGCCGAGTTCGACGGCACACGCGCCAAGCACCCCGAGATCGACCGGCATCTCGCCCTCGCCGACCTCGTCGTGGTCAACAAGCTCGACCGGGCGGCGGACGGCGGGCGCGTCCTCGGACTGGTCCGTGAGCTGGCCGACCGGGCCGCCGTCGTCCCGGCCACCTACGGCCGTATCGACCCCGAGTTCCTCTTCGACTGCCGGCCGGGCGAGGAGCGCATCGGGCAGCTGTCCTTCGACGACCTGCACGAGCACACCGGCGACGGCGACGACCAGGACGGTCACCACGGCCACCTGCACACCGGCTACGACAGCCTGTCCTTCGTCTCCGAACAGCCTCTCGATCCGCGGCGGCTGATGGGGTTCCTGGACGGTCGGTCCGAGGGGCTGTACCGGATCAAGGGGTACGTCGACTTCGGGCCGCACGACACCGCGAACCGCTACGCCGTGCACGCTGTCGGGCCGTTCCTGCGCTTCTATCCGGAACCGTGGGCCGACGTCGACACCGACACTCGCCTCACCCAGCTCGTCCTGATCGGCTCCGGCATCGACTCGGGCGCCCTGGCCAAGGATCTGGAGGGGTGCAGGAGCGACGCCCCACACGCGGCCGACGAGCACGGCATGTGGGGCGTTCTGCGCTATGTCCAAGACTCTGACGGGCAGGACCCTGACGGGCAGGACCCTGACGGGCAGGACCCTGACGGGCAGGGCCCGGACGACCTGTCCGACCAGTCGGGTCTGGTGGTCTAGGCCGGTCTACACCGGCCCCGCCACCACCGACACCGTCTTCGCCAGCGACACACCCGAGCCGTCGCGGCGCGGATCCATCTCCGGCAGCTCGGCCGGCGTGCCGTTCTTCTGCGCGGCCCGTGCCGGAGTGGCGCCCGCCCAGGCCAGGGACAGGCAGTCCTCGCCCTTCAGGAACCGCTGGCAGCGGACACCGCCGGTGGCGCGGCCCTTGCGCGGGAACTGGTCGAGCGGCGTCAGCTTGGCGGTCGTCTGGACCGAGTCGTCCAAGGTGCCGCGCGAGCCCGCGACCGTGAACACCACCGCGTCGGCCGCCGGGTCCACCGCGGTGAACGAGATGACCTTCGCGCCCTCGGTGAGCTTGACGCCCGCCATGCCACCGGCGGCGCGGCCCTGCGGGCGGACCTGTGCGGCCTGGTAGCGCAGCAGCTGGGCGTCGTCCGTGATGAAGACCAGGTCCTCCTCACCGGTGCGCAGCTCGACCGCGCCGACGATCCGGTCGCCCTCCTTCAGCGTGATGACCTCCAACTCCTCCTTGTTCGAGGGGTAGTCGGGCACCACACGCTTCACGACGCCCTGCGCGGTGCCGAGCGCCAGGCCGGGCGACGACTCGTCGAGGGTGGTCAGGCAGACCAGCGTCTCGCCGTCCTCCAGCGACACGAACTCCGACAGCGGCACGCCGCCCGCGAGGTTCGGTCTCGACGCCGTCTCCGGCAGCTGCGGCAGGTCGATGACGTTGATCCGCAGCAGACGGCCCATGGACGTCACCGCGCCCACCTCGCCGCGGGCCGTGGCGGGCACCGCCGAGACGATCACGTCGTGCTTGGAGCGCCTGGCGTCACCGTCGTCCGCGAACGGGTCGCCGTTCGCCGTACGGGCCAGCAGTCCCGTCGAGGACAGCAGCACCCGGCACGGGTCGTCGGCCACCTGGAGCGGCACGGCGGAGACCGGGGTGCCCGCCGACTCCAGCAGGACCGTACGCCGCTCGGTGCCGAACTTCTTCGCCACCGCGGCCAGTTCGGCGGAGACCAGCTTGCGCAGCTCCGCGTCCGAGTCCAGGATCCGGGTCAGCTCGGCGATCTCCGCGTTGAGCCGCTCCTTCTCCGCCTCCAGCTCGATGCGGTCGTACTTGGTCAGACGGCGCAGCGGCGTGTCGAGGATGTACTGGGTCTGGATCTCGGACAGGGAGAAGCGCTCCATCAGGCGTTCCTTCGCCTGCGCGCTGTTCTCGCTGGAGCGGATCAGCCGGATGACCTCGTCGATGTCGACGAGTGCCGTGAGCAGGCCCTCGACCAGGTGCAGCCGGTCGCGGCGCTTGCTGCGACGGAACTCGCTGCGGCGCCGGACGACCTCGAAGCGGTGGTCGAGGTAGACCTCCAGGAGCTCCTTGAGGCCGAGGGTGAGGGGCTGGCCGTCGACCAGTGCGACGTTGTTGATGCCGAAGGACTCCTCCATCGGCGTCAGCTTGTACAGCTGCTCCAGGACCGCCTCCGGCACGAAGCCGTTCTTGATCTCGATGACCAGGCGCAGGCCGTGCTCGCGGTCGGTGAGGTCCTTGACGTCGGCGATGCCCTGGATCTTCTTGGAGCCGACCAGGTCCTTGATCTTGGCGATGACCTTCTCCGGGCCGACCGTGAAGGGCAGCTCGGTGACGACGAGGCCCTTGCGACGGGCGGTCACCGTCTCGATCTCGACCGTGGCACGGATCTTGAAGGTGCCGCGGCCCGACTCGTAGGCGTCCCGGATGCCGGAGAGGCCGACGATCCTGCCACCGGTGGGCAGGTCGGGGCCCGGGACGTGCTTCATCAGCGTGTCCAGATCCGCGTTCGGGTGGCGGATCAGATGGCGGGCGGCCGCGATGACCTCGCCGAGGTTGTGCGGCGGCATGTTCGTGGCCATACCGACGGCGATGCCGGACGCGCCGTTGACCAGGAGGTTCGGGAAGGCGGCGGGCAGCGCCACCGGCTCCCGCTCCTGGCCGTCGTAGTTCGGGGTGAAGTCGACCGTGTCCTCGTCGATCGACTCGGTCATCAGGCTCGTCGCCTGCGCCTGACGGCACTCGGTGTACCGCATGGCGGCCGGCGGGTCGTCGTTGCCCAGCGAGCCGAAGTTGCCGTGGCCGTCGACCAGCGGGACGCGCATGGAGAAGGGCTGCGCCATGCGCACCAGGGCGTCGTAGATCGACGCGTCGCCGTGCGGGTGCAACTTACCCATGACCTCGCCGACGACGCGGGCGCACTTCACATAGCCGCGGTCGGGGCGCAGGCCCATCTCGTTCATCTGGTAGACGATGCGGCGGTGCACCGGCTTGAGGCCGTCGCGGGCGTCGGGCAGGGCGCGGGAGTAGATGACCGAGTACGCGTACTCGAGGAAGGAGCCCTGCATCTCGTCGACGACGTCGATGTCGAGGATCTTCTCCTCGTACGACTCGTCGGGCGGCGGGGTCTTCGTGCTACGGCGGGCCATCGCTGCCGGCTCCTTGCTGAAGCGTGGACGGATCTGACGCGGACCATTGTGGACCGCGGCACTGACAACCACCGACCAGGACCCGATGTTGGGCTCCGGCCCGGCGCGAGAGAAGTGTCGCCGACGCCGGCCCCCATCGGCGACCGACTGCGCCATCGAGGACCGACAGGCGTGGACGAGGGAGCCCGCACAGGCACTCCGACCTCGGTGGCAAGCTCACGCCCCACAACCGTTCACTCGCCGGAGTGATCGCCCCCGCACACACACGGCACATCCGCCCCACACGCCACACGCGCGTCCCGAGGAAGCCGTTCTGACCGGGAACTTCGCCGAGCCTTCGCACGCTGCATACAGTGGCAGGAACTTATACCGAACTGCTCGGCACAAGGCAGTGCACGCGACCGGAAGGACACCTTGCCCATGGGTCACACGGCCACACCGGAGGCACAATCCGGCGGCCTCACCGCGACGGAGCACCGCCTGGCCAACGGCCTGCGCGTGGTGCTCTCCGAGGACCACCTCACGCCGGTCGCCGCGGTCTGCCTCTGGTACGACGTCGGCTCCCGCCACGAGGTCAAGGGCCGTACGGGACTCGCCCACCTCTTCGAGCACCTGATGTTCCAGGGCTCGAACAGCGTCAAGGGCACGGGGCACTTCGAACTCGTCCAGGGCGCCGGCGGCTCGCTGAACGGCACCACCAGCTTCGAGCGCACCAACTACTTCGAGACCATGCCCACCCACCAGGTGGAGCTCGCCCTGTGGCTGGAGGCCGACCGCATGGGCAGCCTCCTGACGGCGCTCGACGAGGTGAGCCTGGAGAACCAGCGCGACGTCGTCAAGAACGAGCGCCGCCAGCGCTACGACAACGTCCCGTACGGCACGGCCTTCGAAAAGCTGACCGCGCTGTCGTACCCCGACGGACACCCCTACCACCACACTCCGATCGGTTCGATGGCCGACCTGGACGCGGCGAGCCTGGAGGACGCCCGCGCGTTCTTCCGCACCTACTACGCGCCCAACAACGCCGTCCTGTCCGTCGTCGGCGACATCGACCCGGAGCAGACGCTCGCCTGGGTCGAGAAGTACTTCGGCTCCATCCCGGGCCACGACGGCAAGCCCGCCCCGCGCGACGGCTCGCTGCCGGAGGTCATCGGCGAGCAGTTGCGCGAGGTCGTCGAGGAGAACGTCCCCGCGCGGGCGCTGATGGCCGCCTACCGCCTCCCGAGCGACGGCACGCGCGAGTGCGACGCCGCCGACCTGGCGCTGACCGTCCTGGGCGGCGGCGAGTCCTCCCGCCTCTACAACCGCCTCGTGCGGCGCGACCGTACGGCTGTGGCGGCCGGCTTCGGCCTGCTGCGCCTGGCCGGCGCGCCCTCGCTGGGCTGGCTGGACGTGAAGACCTCCGGCGACGTCGAGGTGCCCGTCATCGAGTCGGCCGTCGACGAGGAGCTCGCCCGCTTCGCGCAGGAGGGCCCCACCGCCGAGGAGATGGAGCGCGCGCAGGCCCAGCTGGAGCGCGAGTGGCTGGACCGGCTCGGCACCGTCGCGGGCCGCGCCGACGAACTGTGCCGCTACGCCGTCCTGTTCGGCGACCCGCAGCTGGCCTTCACCGCCGTGCAGCGCGTCCTCGACGTCACCGCCGAGGAGGTCAAGGCCGTCGCCCAGGCCCGGCTGCGCCCTGACAACCGCGCGGTGCTCGTGTACGAGCCGGTCGGTGACGAGGCCGAGGAACTGGAGGCCGCCGCCACCGCCGGGGCCGCCCCCGCCACCGACGAGAACGAGGAGTCGGCGCAGTGACCGAGCTCGCCAGCATGGAGTTCCACCCGCAGCCCCAGGCGGGCCAGGCCCGGCCCTGGGCCTTCCCGGCGCCCGAGCGCGGCAAGCTGGACAACGGCCTCACGGTCCTGCGCTGCCACCGCCCCGGCCAGCAGGTCGTCGCCGTCGAGGTCCTCCTGGACACACCCCTGGACGCCGAGCCGAAGGGCCTCGACGGCATCGCCACGATCATGGCGCGCGCCCTGTCCGAGGGCACCGACAAGCACACCGCCGAGGAGTTCGCAGCCGAGCTGGAGCGCTGCGGCGCCACGCTCGACGCCTACGCCGACCACCCCGGCGTCCGGGTCAGCCTGGAAGTGCCCGTCTCCCGCCTGCCCAAGGCGCTCGGCCTGCTCGCCGACGCCCTGAGGGCGCCCGCGTTCGAGGACAGCGAGGTCGAGCGCCTGGTGAACAACCGGCTCGACGAGATCCCGCACGAGCTGGCCAACCCCTCGCGCCGCGCCGCCAAGGAGCTCTCCAAGGAGCTGTTCCCGGCGACGGCGCGCATGTCCCGCCCGCGCCAGGGCACCGAGGAGACCGTCGCCGACATCGACTCGGCGTCCGTACGCGCCTTCTACGAGCGGCACGTACGCCCCGCCACCTCCACCGTCGTGGTCGTCGGCGACCTCACCGGCGTCGACCTCGACACCCTGCTCGGCGACACCCTGGGTGCCTGGACCGGCTCCCCGGGCGAGACGCGCGCGGTCGCGCCGGTCATCGCGGACGACACCGGCCGGGTCGTCATCGTCGACCGCCCCGGCGCCGTCCAGACGCAGCTGCTGATCGGTCGTATCGGCCCCGACCGGCACGACCGCGTGTGGCCCGCGCAGGTGCTCGGCACCTACTGCCTCGGCGGCACCCTCACCTCCCGTCTGGACAAGGTCCTGCGCGAGGAGAAGGGCTACACCTACGGTGTGCGGGCCTTCGGCCAGGTGCTGCGCTCCGCCCCGGACGGCACGGGCGCGGCGATGCTCGCCATCAGCGGCTCCGTCGACACCCCGCACACCGGTCCGGCCCTGGACGACCTCTGGAAGGTCCTGCGCGGTGTAGCGGCCGAAGGCCTCACCGACGCCGAGCGGGACTTCGCCGTGCAGAACCTCGTCGGGGTGGCGCCGCTGAAGTACGAGACCGCGGCGTCCGTGGCCAACACGCTGGCCGACCAGGTCGAGCAGCACCTGCCCGACGACTACCAGGCGACGCTCTACCAGCAGCTGGCCGCGACCGGCACGGTCGAGGCCACGGCGGCGGCCGTGAGCGCCTTCCCGGTCGACCGTCTGGTGACGATCCTGGTCGGTGACGCGGCCGAGATCCGGGAGCCCGTCGAGGCCCTCGGCATCGGTGAAGTCACGGTCGTGGCAGCCGAGTAGAGGACGGGCTCGCGCCGTCCGGCGCACGCGCCTGCAGAGGCCCTGGTGACCTTTGAGTCACCAGGGCCCCTTTATGCCCGAATTGAGGGAGAGGCTGCCTGTCTGGCCTGTGGGATGCGCTACAAAAGCCGCGATCCGTTTGGGGATTGAAAGACGCCGCGTTTAGCGTCTTCCGGGCTGTTCGTCAGGCAGTGCGCCGCGCCCGCGGCACCGGACAGCCATCGCCGAGTCCCCGTACGGCGCGAGCCAGGGGAGCCGGGGACCCACCCGTAGTCCCTGGGGTGAATCGGACGCCCGCGCGAGTCGCGAGGGGGTCCGTAGGAGACCTTCCTGCTCCGAACCCGTCAGCTAACCCGGTAGGCGAGAGGGAAGGAAAGGATCAGCCACTTCATGGCGTTCACCTGCGCCACGGGGAAGAACCGCCCCACCGGGAAGCACCGTAAGCCCGGCCGGTTCGAGCGCACCACCGCCCGCGCGGCCGGAGTCGCCGCGCTCACCGCCACCGGAGTCGTCGGCACCCTGGCCGCCCCCGCGCTGGCCGCCGAGCCCGCCGCGGAGCAGACCGGCCTCATCCCCGTCGTCACCGTCGAGAACTCCATCGCGGACCAGATCGACGCCCAGGCCATCGCCCAGGAGCGGGCCGCCGCGGAGGCCGCCGCCGCGAAGAAGGCCGCTCAGGAGGCCGCCCGCGAGAAGGCGGCCGCGAAGGCGAAGGCGGAGCGCGAGGCCAAGGAACGTGCCGCCCGCGAGGCCGAGCGCAAGCGTCTGCTGTCGTACGTCGCCCCGATCGCCGGCTCGTACGTCTCCACCGGCTACAAGTCCGGCGGTGCCGTCTGGTCCTCCGGCAGCCACACCGGCGTCGACTTCCACGCCGCCGCCGGCACCTCCGTCCACGCGGTCGGCTCCGGCACCGTCGTGGAGGCCGGCTGGGGCGGGGCGTACGGCAACAGCATCGTGATCAAGATGAACGACGGCACGTACACGCAGTACGGCCACCTGTCGTCCATCGGCGTCTCGGTCGGCCAGGCCGTCACCCCCGGCCAGCAGATAGGCCTGTCCGGCGCCACCGGCAACGTCACCGGGCCGCACCTGCACTTCGAGGCCCGCACGACGCCGGAGTACGGCTCCGACATCGACCCCGTCGCCTATCTGCGCGGCCACGGCGTGAACGTCTGACGCCACCACCGCAGCGTCCTCGAAGCCCCGGCTCTCAAGCCGGGGCTTTCGCTCTTTCCGGACGTTACGCTGACCAAAAAATATCCATGGATTCCGGCCCGCCGTCGGAAATTCCGGCCGGTTGCAATAGAGTCCTCGGGAACACGTCATTCGTCGACGTTTCACGGGGATTAAGGCGGAGGTCGGTCATGCGTATTCCGGCGCACTCGGTGTGCACGGCGATCCGGGACGACATCGTCGCGGGTGTCTACGAGCGCGGCAGCCGGCTCACCGAGGAACTGCTCGCCCGCCGCTACGGCGTCTCCCGAGTCCCCGTGCGGGAGGCCCTGCGCACCCTGGAGGCAGAGGGCTTCGTGGTGACCCGGCGCCACGCGGGCGCGTGCGTCGCCGAACCGACCGAACAGGAGGCCGCCGACCTGCTGGAGATGCGCGGCCTGCTGGAGCCGCTGGGTGCCTCCCGGGCCGCCCAGCGGCGCACCGAGGCCCATCTGAAGGTCCTGCGCGGCCTGGTCAGGCTGGGGCAGGAGCGGGCCAAGCGGGGGAACAGCGACGACCTGCGCTCCCTGGGCAGCTGGTTCCACGAGACGCTCGCCCAGTCCACCGGCAGCCCCGCCCTGACCTCGATACTGGCCCAGTTGCGCCACAAGATCGCCTGGATGTACGCCGTGGAGGCGCCCGCCGATCCCGTGGAGTCCTGGACCGAGCACGGCGCGATCGTGGACGCGGTGGCGCGCGGTGACGGCGAACGCGCCCGCGCGATCACCGCCCTGCACACCGAGCGCTCCCTCGCCGCGCACCGTCTGCGGTTCGGCACGGGCGGTGAGCGCGCGGAGCGTGTGAGGAATTCGCAACATCCCGTAAACATGCCGAGTCTGCGGCATTAACACAGGCGCCGTATACAAAGAGGAGATATTCGGCGGCGGGGAATTTCCGCTGCCCTTTTTCGGATGCATCGCCGCCGTGCCGAGAATTCCGCCGGCGCCTGCCCGAAACGCGAAGCCGCACCCGCCCGAAACGCGAAGCCGCACCCGCTCGAAACGCTGAGCCGCACCCGCTCGAAACGCCGAGCCGCGCTCGCCGAATCGCGACGCCCAGCCGCCCGATAACAGCGAAGCCGCGCCCGCCGAAAGGCGGACGCGGCTTCACCGTTCGCTACGGATACCCGCTCAGGTCGTTCAGACCGTCTCGGGCAGCTCCTCGAGTCCCTCGGAGACCAGCTTCGCCAGACGGTCGAGGGCGGCGTCCGCACCCTCGGCCTCGGTGGCGAGGACGATCTCCTCGCCACCCTGGGCGCCCAGGCCCAGGACGGCCAGCATGGAGGCCGCGTTGACGGGGTTGCCGTCAGCCTTGGCGATCGTCACCGGGACGCCTGCGGCCGTGGCGGCTCGGACGAAGATGGAGGCGGGGCGGGCGTGGAGGCCCTCGGCCCAGCCGACGTTGACGCGGCGCTCAGCCATGTGATGCTGCCCTTCGGTGTTCAGGGTTGTCTAGACCAGTTTCCCACACTCGTGAAGCATGCCGGAACGGGACGGCTGTCCCCTCCTGAAGTGACCGTGGGGTCGCGGCCTCGACCCCATGTGACGTCCCGATCAGACTGCCTCGCGCCGTTGTCGTACGCGAGCCGTAATCTGGGCCCCATGCAGAGCGCCTCGGACAGGCACGAGTACCCCGCCCACTGGGAAGCCGACGTGGTGCTGCGCGACGGCGGCACCGCGCGCATCCGCCCCATCACCGTTGATGACGCCGAGCGCCTGGTCAGCTTCTACGAGCAGGTGTCGGACGAGTCGAAGTACTACCGCTTCTTCGCGCCCTACCCGCGACTGTCCGCGAAGGACGTCCACCGCTTCACGCACCACGACTTTGTGGACCGGGTGGGACTCGCGGCCACGATCGGCGGCGAGTTCATCGCCACCGTACGCTACGACCGGATCGGCGCCGACGGAATGCCCGCGTCCGCACCGGCCGACGAGGCCGAGGTCGCCTTCCTCGTCCAGGACGCCCATCAGGGACGTGGCGTCGCCTCCGCCCTCCTGGAGCACATCGCCGCGGTCGCCCGCGAACGCGACATCCGCCGGTTCGCCGCCGAGGTGCTGCCCGCGAACACCAAGATGATCAAGGTGTTCACGGACGCCGGGTACACCCAGAAGCGCAGCTTCGAGGACGGTGTCGTACGCCTGGAGTTCGACCTGGAGCCGACCGACCGCTCGCTCGCCGTGCAGTACGCGCGCGAGCAACGCGCCGAGGCCCACTCCGTACGCCGGCTGCTGGTGCCCGGCTCCGTCGCCGTCATCGGCACCGGCCGCACCCCCGGAGGTGTCGGCCGCGGCGTCCTCGGCAACATCAGGGACGCCGGGTTCACCGGGCGGCTGTACGCCGTGAACAAGGCGTTCCCCGAGGACCTCAAGGAACTCGACGGCGTGCCCGCGCACCGCTTCGTGCGGGACATCGGGGAGCAGGTCGACCTCGCGGTGGTCGCCGTGCCGGCCGAGCACGTCCCCGACGTGGTCACCGAGTGCGGCGAGCACGGCGTGCAGGGCCTGGTCGTGCTGTCCGCCGGATACGCCGAGAGCGGGCCCGACGGACGCGAGCGCCAGCGCGAACTCGTCCGCCGCGCGCGCACGTACGGCATGCGCATCATCGGCCCGAACGCCTTCGGGATCATCAACACCGCCGACGACGTGCGGCTGAACGCCTCACTGGCCCCCGAGATGCCGAGGCCGGGCCGGATCGGCCTCTTCGCGCAGTCCGGCGCCATCGGCATCGCCCTGCTGTCCCGGCTGCACCGGCGCGGCGGCGGGGTCACCGGCGTCACCGGCATCTCGACCTTCGTCTCGTCCGGCAACCGCGCCGACGTCTCCGGCAACGACGTCCTGCAGTACTGGTACGACGACCCGGACACCGACGTCGTCCTCATGTACCTGGAGTCCATCGGCAACCCGCGCAAGTTCACCCGCCTCGCCCGGCGTACCGCGGCCGCGAAGCCGCTGGTCGTGGTGCAGGGCGCGCGGCACGGGGGAGCGGCGCCGCAGGGCCACACCGTGCGGGTCACCCGGCTCCCGCACACCACCGTCTCCGCGCTGCTGCGGCAGGCCGGCGTGATCCGGGTCGACACCATCACCGAGCTGGTGGACGCGGGACTGCTGCTCGCCCGCCAGCCCCTGCCGACCGGGCCGCGGGTGGCGATCCTCGGGAACTCCGAGTCGCTGGGCCTGCTGACGTACGACGCCTGTCTGTCCGAGGGCCTGCGGCCGCTGCCGCCGCTGGACCTGACCACCGCGGCGTCGGCGGCCGACTTCCACGAGGCGCTCTCGCGCGCGCTCGCCGACGACACCTGCGACGCGGTCGTCGTCACCGCGATACCGGCGATCGGGGATGCCACGACCGGGGACGCGGAGCTGGCGCAGGCCCTGAGCTCGGCGGCCGAGCGGGTGCCGGGCAAGCCCGTCCTGGTGGTGCACGTGGAGCTCGGCGGGCTCGCGGAGGCCCTGTCCGCCGCGGCGAGCACCGCGCCCCGGGCCGCTACGACGACGCCCCGCGCCGCGGGCCGCGACCACCCCTTCCGCCCGCTGGACTTCCCGGCCGAACCGCTGCCCGAGCCCTCGGACACCGACGGGACCACCCCCCGCCTCATCCCCGCCTACCCGGCCGCCGAGCGTGCGGTGCGCGCTCTGGGTGAAGCCGTGAAGTACGCCCAGTGGCGGCGCGACGCGGCCGAGCCCGGCAAGGTGCCCGAGTACGAGGACATCGACGAGAAGGGCGCCGCCCGGCTGATCGACGGCCTGCTCGCGCGCGGGCAGGGGCTCACGCTCGGCACGGACGAGACCTGCGACCTGCTCGGCAAGTACGGCATCGAGGTGCACCGCGCCCTGCACGCCCCCACCCCCGACGCGGCCGTCGACGCCGCCCGCACCCTCGGCTACCCCGTCGCCCTCAAGGCCACCGCCCCGCACCTGCGCCACCGCGCCGACCTCGGCGGCGTCCGGCTCGACCTCGCGGACGAGGAGCAGCTGCGACGGGCATACGCCGAGTTGACCGAGCTGTTCGGCAGGCCGGAGGAGCTCAGGCCGGTCGTGCAGACCATGGCGCCGCGCGGCGTCGACACCGTCGTACGGGCCGTGATCGACCCGGCGGCCGGCGCCGTGCTGTCCTTCGGGCTCGCCGGAGCCGCCTCCCAGCTGCTCGGGGACATGGCGCACCGGCTGATCCCGGTCACCGACCGCGAGGCCACCTCGATCGTCCGGTCCATCCGGACCACGCCGCTCCTGTTCGGCTGGCGCGGCTCCACGCCCGTCGACACCCCCGCCCTGGAGGAGCTGCTGGTGCGGGTCTCGCGGCTCGTCGACGACCACCCGGAGGTGGTCGCGGTCACCCTGGAGCCGGTCGTGGTCGCAACGCAGGGTCTGAGCGTGCTCGGCGCCTCTGTGCGCCTCGCCCTGCCGCCCGCCCGCGACGACCTCGGGCCGAGGACCCTGCCGACGTACTGAGACCGTCGTGAGCGGTGCCTCGCAGTCGGTGCACCCCCGTAGGATGGGCGTCATGGCCAAGACCAGTACGACGACCCAGGGGCTGCGAGCGGCGATCGAGCGCAGCGGCTACTACCCGGCCCTCGTGGCCGAGGCGGTGGAGGCCGCCGTGGGCGGCGAGCCCATCCGGTCGTACCTGGTCCACCAGGAGACCACGTTCGACCAGAACGAGGTGCGGCGGCATGTGACGGTCCTCGTCCTCACCGGCAACCGCTTCATCGTCAGCCACACCGACGAGCAGGCCGCGGACGGCACCTCCCCGACGCCCTACGCCACGACCTCGACGGAGTCGGTCAAGCTCGGCCGGATCTCCTCGGTCGTGCTCAGCCGCGTCGTCGCCAACCCGGAGCAGTACACGGTGGGCACGCTGCCCCGCGAGGTGGTCCTCACCATCGGCTGGGGCGCCGTCTCCCGCATCGACCTGGAGCCCGCCGCCTGCGGCGACCCCAACTGCGAGGCCGACCACGGCTACACGGGCAGCTCGACCGCGGACGACCTCAGCCTGCGCGTCAGCGAGGCCGGCGACGGACCGGAGACGGTGCGCCAGACGCTCGCCTTCGCCCAGGCCCTGTCCGAGGCGACCGCGGACCTCACCCGCTGATGTCCCAGTCCGCCCCGTCCACGGCCTGGGACCCCCATCCGGAACCCCTCGCCGTCGCCTCCGCGCCGTCCCCCGAGTACGGCAGCGGCTCACTCGCCGACCTGCTGCCCACGCTGGCCGCCGGCATGGCCGTACCGGGCATGACCGCCACGATCGGCGAGCTGACCCCGGCCGACCGCAACTGCGTGTTCCTCATCGACGGCCTCGGCTGGGAGCAGCTCAAGGCGCACCCCGAGGAAGCCCCCTTCATGAGCGCGCTCCTCGGCAGCTCGCGCGGCGGCACCGGACGCCCGATCACCACCGGCTATCCGGCGACCACCGCGACCTCCCTCGCCTCCGTCGGCACCGGCCTGCCGCCGGGCGCGCACGGCCTGCCCGGCTACACCGTCCGCAACCCCGACACCGGCGAGCTGATGAACCAGCTGCGCTGGAACCCGTGGACGGCGCCGCACGTCTGGCAGCCGTATCCGACCGTCTTCGAGCTGGCGCACCGGGCGGGCGTGCACGCCGCCCAGGTGTCCTCGCCCACCTTCCAGAACACCCCGCTGACCAAGGTCGCACTCAGTGGCGGAACGTTCCTCGGGCGGCTGACCGGCGAAGAGCGCATGGACCTCGCGGCCGGGCAACTGGCCGCGGGCGATCGCTCCCTGGTCTACACGTACTACGCCGAACTCGACGGCGCCGGCCACCGCTACGGCGTCGACTCGGACACCTGGCGCGGCCAGCTCATGTACGTCGACCGGCTCGTCCAGCGCCTCGCCGAGCAGCTCCCGCCGCGCACCGCGCTCTACGTCACCGCCGACCACGGCATGATCGACGTACCCTTCGACGAAGAGCACCGCATCGACTTCGACGAGGACTGGGAGCTGCGTGCCGGTGTCGCCCTGCTGGGCGGCGAGGGCCGCGCGCGGCACGTGTACGCGGTGCCGGGCGCCGCGAACGACGTCCTGACCTGCTGGCGCGAGGTGCTCGGTGAGCAGTTCTGGGTGGCCTCGCGCGACGAGGCGATCGAGGCCGGCTGGTTCGGGCCGCAGATCGACGAGCGGGTCCACGACCGCATCGGCGACGTCATCGCGGCCGCACGTGACGACGTCCTGATCATCGCCTCCGAGCGGGAGCCGAAGGAGTCGGCGATGGTCGGCAACCACGGTTCGATGACCCCCGCCGAGCAGCTGGTCCCCCTGCTCGAAGTACGCTCCTGAAGCCTCCCCTCGACCCCTTGTTGCCGAAAGGTGCTCAACTCCACATGCCCGAGCTGGTGTTCTTCTCCGGAACCATGGACTGTGGGAAGTCGACACTTGCACTACAGCGAATCCACAATCGGTCGGCCAGGGGTCTGCAGGGCGTGATCTTCACGCGCGATGACCGCGCGGGAGAGGGGAAGCTGTCCTCGCGGCTCGGTCTGGTGACGGATGCTGTCGAGGCGGCGTCTGAGATGGATCTGTACGCCTACGTCGTGGGTCGGATGTCGCAGGGTGACAGAGTCGACTATCTCATTGTGGATGAGGCGCAGTTCCTGGCGCCGGAGCAGATCGATCAGCTGGCGCGGGTCGTGGACGATCTGGACCTTGATGTCTTCGCCTTCGGCATCACGACCGATTTTCGGACGAGACTTTTCCCGGGCTCACAGAGGCTGATCGAGTTGGCTGACCGGATAGAAACGCTCCAGGTGGAGGCGATGTGCTGGTGCGGGGCGCGTGCTACGCACAATGCCCGCACAGTGGGTGGCGAGATGGTGGTGGAAGGTGAGCAGGTCGTCGTCGGCGATGTGAACGGCCTCGTTGCAGAGGTCGGCTACGAGGTGTTGTGCCGACGCCATCACCGCCGCCGTATGACGAGCGTCGCTGCGCGGGCCGGCACGCTCTCGCCGGACGTCCTGCCGGTCGATCCGGCCTGACCCGTACACTCGCTGCCCCGCCTGCCCCGCCTGCCCCGCCTGCCACGACGTCGGTCCGACGCCCGTCGTCTCAGAGGTCGTTCGAAGTGGGCGGATTGCCCTTTATCCCTTACTGAGTTCCCCGTCAAGCGGACAACAGGCGAGACGACCCCCACTTGCGAGCCGACGCAGGGCTGGCGATGAAGGCACAGCCGGTGCCGTGCCTCGTCGTCCGGGGCTTCGGCAAACCAGCGGGCCAGGGTGCGGAGGTCTGCGGACCGGTCGGAGCTCCCCTCCCCGCCGCTCGTCCAACTGCCGTACAGCGGCCAGAAGCTGCGGAATCGCGCCCAGGACCCGGCCGCGCGGCAGCCGGGCCCGCGACTCACGCCCGTCCACGGACACGAAGCAGGCGGAAAGCCCCGCCCAACGCCCCGTTCGCTGCGCGTACGCCCTGCCTCGGCGTCCTCGGCCTCGCCCGGGGCGGCATCGGCCTCCTCCCGCGCCGCCGCCGGCCGCAGCAGCACGTCCACCCGGCCCCTGCCCTCCAACTCGCCGATCAGCAGGGCGATCCGCCCGCTCAGGGTGATCAGCGAAGGTCACCTGGATCCTCGTACCGGAACGCGCAACGCTTGATTTCCTGCACCACGACGCGGGACGCGACCACGGGCTTCACCGGCTCGGGATCGCCAGGTGCCGGCTTCGACACCGAGTCGTCTGCGGGGGCCTCGTCTCGGAAGGGCCACCGGGGTGGGCGCCGATGGCTCGCCGGGGACGGGGCCTGCGGCGCGTTCGGCTGGGCAGGTCCTTGCCGGGGACGTCCGCCTGTCCGCTGGAGGGCGACTGCGACATCCCCGCGCCGGAGTGCTCCGCCTGGAGCCTGCTGGTGAGAAGCGGTCGCCGGTCGGACCGGGAACCTGGTGATGAAACGACGGTCGCGGATGTGGTCGAACGGTGTGCGGCGGTGGAGCGTGCCGGTCGCCGTGTATCTGCACGTCGGGCTTGGCCGCATCGTCGTTGATCATGTCACTGGCGTTCATGTGTTGATCGTCAATCACTCGTACCTTCTCGCCCACTTGTGCTTTTTCAGTGAAGGACGGGGATGATGGGGCGGGGTTTGCGAAGGGCCGCATTGGCGATGGCCGCGGTCATGGCGCTGCTGTCGGCAACGGAAGGAGCGGCGTTCGCCGTTTCCCCCCAACCGGTCGGCGCCAACTCCCTGTTGACGGGTCCTGCCCCCGACCAGCCCTACGGCAGCGCGGACGGACGGCCGCACACGGCCGCCTCCGCCGACACCGACGCGGCGGCGAAGGGCGGCAGCCGCGGGCACGACGCCGCGCCCGGGGAACTCGGGGCGGAAGCGTCGGTGCCGGCGAACGCGGACCCGCTGGCCGGCGCCGGTCAGGCGGAGTTGGCGGCTCCGCAGCCGCAACAGGCCGCGGAGCCGAAGCTGCCGCAGGCCAAGGGGTACGACCCGGACACCAGCCGTGAACTGCCCGGCGAACGCGGGCGGCAGCAGCGCACCTACCGCAACGAGGGCGGCACCCTCACCACGCGCTTCTACGACGAGCCGGTCAACTTCCGCCGTGCGGACGGTTCGTGGCAGCAGATCGACACGACGCTGGTGCCGCGTGTGGTCGGCGGCGGGCTGGGCCGGTCGGCGGGCGCGGCGGCGAACGGATGGACCGTTTCCTCGGCCGAGACCGTGTCCTCCTTCGCTACCCATGCGGACGACGAGCCGCTGGTGTCCATGGACCTCGGTGACGGCGCGGCCGTCGCCTTCGGCCTCCAGGACGCCGCCCACAGCGCAGGGGAGACGGACGGCAGCACGATCACCTATCGGAACGCCCGCCCCGCCGCGGACGTCTCCTTCGTGGCGGGCAACAGCTCGGTGAAGGAACTGCTGATCCTGCACGACCGCACCGCACCCGCCGAGTGGGTGTTCCCGCTGACGCTCACCGGACTGACGGCCGCCGTCGACGCATCCGGCGCGGTCGTGCTCACCGCCGCCGACGGCGCCGAGCGGGCCCGCATCCCGGCCGGGTGGATGCAGGACGCGGGCACCGATCCGAACGCCAACCAGGGCGAGGTCTCCAGCGCGGTCACCTACGAGCTCGTACAGACCGGCGGGGCACTCGCGCTCAAGGTGGTGCTGGACAAGGAGTGGCTGGACGACCCGGCCCGCGTCTACCCCGTGACCGTCGATCCCTCGGTGAAGTCGGTGGATGCCACTGCAGGAACGTATGTGCAGTCCCCGTACAACCAGAGCTTCTCCTCCGACAGCCTTCTCAAGGTCGGCACCTACGACGGCGGCAGCCACAAGGCCGCGTCCTTCCTGCGCTTCTCCGGCCTGGAGACCACGCTGAAGAACGCCTGGGTGCTCAGTGCGAACCTCGCCCTGTACGAGACCTGGTCCTACTCCTGCACCGCGCGCCCGGTGACCGTGCACCCGATCACCTCGAACTGGTCGGAGAGCACCGTCACCAAGTACCCCGGCCCCTCCACCGGTGCCTCCCTCGCCTCCAAGAGCTTCGCCCACGGCTGGCGCCCCGAAGGTACCGAGACCTGGAGCTGCGGACGCGCCTGGGAGACCATCAAGCTCGGCTCGTCCGGGCGCAAGCTGGTCGACGACTGGACCCACGGCCGCAAGAAGAACTACGGCCTTGCGGTCAAGGCCTCCACCACCGACTCCAAGGGCTGGAAGCAGTTCGCCTCCGACGACAACACCAACAAGCCAAGCCTGGACGTCACCTGGGTCAAGTACGGCGCCACGTACAAGCTCGGCTCCTGGGGCACCCCGGTCACCGCGAACGCCGAGGGCGTGATGAAGGTGACCGTGACCAATCAGGGCCAGGAGACGTGGCCGGCGGGCGGCGACTACAAACTGCGCTACAACCTGTACGACTCCTCCGGCAAGGCGGTCTCCAACGCCTCGAACGTCCTCTACACGGACATGACGCAGGCCGTCTCGCCCGGCGAGACGGTGACGGTCAACGCCAGGATCGCGGCGCTGGACCCCGCCAAGTACACCCTCGCCTGGACCATGACGGACTACGGCACGAGCACGTTCACCGAGGCGGGCGTGCCTGGCTTGGCCATGACGTTCTCCTCGGCGAACATCCCGCCGCAGCTGACCGCCGAGTCCCCGGGCAGCGGGGCGGTGTTCGACTCGCTGACGCCGACGCTGTGGGCGAACGGCACCGACGTCGACCGCTATCCGAACGGGACCTTGCAGTTCACCTTCGAGGTCTGCGAGGTGGAGGGCAAGAACACCCGAAAGAACTGCCGCAGCGGAACCCGTTCCAGCTCCAAGCAGTGGGCGGTACCTTCCGGCTGGCTGTCCTGGGGCCAGCAGTACGCCTGGTACGCCTATGCCTACGACGGCTCCGCGACCTCCACCCGGCCGGGGCCCGCCCTGTTCACCACGCAGGTCCCGCAGCCCGGCATCACCCGGCACCTCGGCGGCGCGGACGGCGGCCGGGAGTTCGGCGCCCGCGCCGGCAACCACGTGACCGCGGCCACCGACGCCTCCCTGGCGACGGCCGGACCCGAGCTGGCGGTCACCCGCACCTACAACTCCCTCGACCCGCGCACGACCGGTGCCTTCGGGGCGGGCTGGTCGACCCGCTGGGACATGCGGCTCGTCGAGGAACCGCAGACCGGAACCGTCCTGATCACCCTGGCCGACGGCTCGCAGATCCGCTACGGCAGGAACTCCGACGGCAGCTACGCGGGCCCCTCCGGCGGCACCAGCACCCTCACCCCCGAGCAGGACGGCTGGGTGCTGCGTGACACCTCCGGCACCACCTACCACTTCAGCTCCGGGGGACTGCTCACGCTGATCAAGGACGGGTCCGGGCGTACGCAGGCGCTGACCTACGAGCAGGAGGACGGCGGCCCGCCGACCCGCGTCACCGACGGCCTGTCCGGCCGCTACCTCGACCTGGCCTGGACCGGAGACCATGTCACCGCCGTGACCACCAGCCCGGCGGGCTCCGGTGAGCCCGGCCTGACCTGGACCTACGGCTACGACGGTGACCGGCTGACGAAGGTCTGCCCGCCCGGCTCGACGACCGAGTGCACGGTCTACGACTATGCCGACGGCTCGCTGTACCGGACCTCGGTCCTGGACGACAACCCGGTCTCGTACTGGCGGCTGGGCGAGGAGGACGGCTCGCTGGCCCGCAGCCAGGCCCCGTCGCGCACCGGGCTGAACAACGCCGAGTACGCCGACGTCTCCCTGGCCGCGCCCGGCGCCCTGTCCGGCACCGCCGACACCGCCGCCTCCTTCGACGGCACCGACTCCGTCGTGGAACTGCCTGACAGCACCGTGCACTCCTCGTCGTTCCTGTCCGTCGAGCTGTGGTTCAAGACGAGCGAGCCGGGAGTCCTCTTCTCCTACCAGGACGAACGCCTCACCGACGGCAAGCCCGGCTGGTGGACCCCGGCGCTGTACGTCGGCACCGACGGCAAGCTGCGCGGCCAGTTCTGGCGCGAGGGCGGCAAGGGCGTGATGACCTCCGCGTCCGCCGTGAACGACGACGCCTGGCACCACGTGGTGCTCGCCGGCGCGGGTACCACCCAGGCCCTCTACCTGGACGGCACCCGTATCGGCACCCGGGACGGCGCCATCAACCACACCGACCAGGTCTTCACCTACGTCGGCGCGGGCTACACCGGCGGCGGCTGGCCGTCCCTGGACACCACCGACACCTACGGCCACTTCACCGGCGTCATCGACGAGGTAGCCGTCTACGACCGTCCGCTCGCGCTCCAGTCCGTGGCCGAGCACCACGCGGCCCGGCAGCCGGCCGGCCGCATGGTCACGACGACCCTGCCGTCGGGCCGGGTGCACGCACGGGTCACCTACGACTCCTCCACTGACCGCGCCACCGAGGTGACCGACGCCTCCGGTGGCACGTGGAAGATCTCGGCCCCCGGCTACGCCTCCGGTTCGGCGGCCTACCAGCAGGCGGTGCTGACCTCCTCTCCGTCCGGTTACTGGCGGCTCGGCGACCGCCGCGGAGCGGCCGCGGCCACCGCACTGCCCGACGGGACCGACGGCTCGTACGGTGACGGCGTCACCCTGGCCGCGCCCGGCGCCTTCGCCGACGGCGACGACACCGCCGCCTCCTTCGACGGCACGTCCGGCTACGCAGAGGTGCCGTCGGACGCGCTGCACGGCTCCACCGATGTCGCCGTGGAACTGTGGTTCAAGACCACCAAGGCGGGTGTGCTGGTGGGCGACCAGTCGCGTGCCATCGACGACCCGGCCGGAGTGGGCGGCTCGTGGACCCCGGTGCTGTATGTGGGCACCGACAGCAAGCTGCACGGCAAGTTCTACGCGGGCACGTCGGTGACCGGCACCTCTCTGAACTCCACGGGCACCGTCACCGACAACCAGTGGCACCACGCGGTGGTCTCTGCGTCCGGCAGTACCCAGACCCTGTATCTGGACGGGGTGAAGCAGGGGACGCTGGCCGGTGCGGTCAGTCATCAGGCGAACTCCCGCACGTACATCGGTGCCGGTTTCGCAGCCGCGGCCTGGCCCAGCAGCCCTGGCGACATCAGCCACTTCACCGGCCAGATCGACGAAGTCGCCATCTACCAGCACCCGCTGGACGCGGCCACCGTCGCGGCACACCACAACGCCCGCCACGACCTGGTCTCCGGCGACGCGGCCCGCTACCGCGGTGCCACCGGTGCCGACGCCCCGGGCGGCTACTGGCGGCTGGACGAGACCTCCGGCACGACGGTCAGGAGCACGGTCGCCGCCAACGACGGCACCGGCACCTACACCGGCGTCACCCTGGACACCACCGGCGCCTTCGGACCCGGTGAGGGCAGCGCCGCACAGTTCTCCGGCGACGACCACGCGGAGCTGCCCGGCGACATCATGCACGCCTCGACCGACCTGGCCGTGGAACTGTGGTTCAAGACCACCAAGGCGGGTGTGCTGGTGGGCGACCAGTCGCGTGCCATCGACGACCCGGCCGGAGTGGGCGGCTCGTGGACCCCGGTGCTGTATGTGGGCACCGACAGCAAGCTGCACGGCAAGTTCTACGCGGGCACGTCGGTGACCGGCACCTCTCTGAACTCCACGGGCACCGTCACCGACAACCAGTGGCACCACGCGGTGGTCTCTGCGTCCGGCAGTACCCAGACCCTGTATCTGGACGGGGTGAAGCAGGGGACGCTGGCCGGTGCGGTCAGTCATCAGGCGAACTCCCGCACGTACATCGGTGCCGGTTTCGCAGCCGCGGCCTGGCCCAGCAGCCCTGGCGACATCAGCCACTTCACCGGCCAGATCGACGAAGTCGCCATCTACCAGCATCCCCTGACCGACCAGCAGGTCTCCGCGCACTACCGCTCGGCGGTCGAGTCCGATACGTCGGCTCTGCTGTCCACGGTCCAGGTGACCGACCCGCTCGGCGTCGTGACCGGCAAGACGTACGACGCACTCCACGCCCAGCGCGCCGTCACCGCCACCGACGCCGACGGCGGCGTCACCACCTTCGCCTACGACACCGGCGGCTTCCTGCACACCGTCACCGATCCGGCCGGACACATCACCGTCACCGGTCACGACCCCCGGGGCAACACGGTCTCCCGCACCACCTGCCGGGACGCGGACTCCTGCTGGACGTCCTTCACCGACCACCACCTCAACCCGGACGACGCACTCGACCCGCGCAACGACCGCCCGGTCACCGTCCGCGACGCCCGTTCCTCGGGCCCGTCCGACGACCGGTACGCCACCGAGCTCGCCTACACGGCTCTCGGCCAACCCACGACCACCACTCTGTCCGACGGCCGCAGCAGCACCAGGACCTACACCGACGGCACCGAACCGGCCGCGGGCGGCGGCACCACCCCTGCCGGGCTCCTCGCCTCGGAGACCACCACGGGCGGCGCGGCCTCCACGTACGCCTACTTCGCGAGCGGCGACCTGGCGCAGGTCACCTCCCCGTCCGGGCTGGTCACGACGTTCACGTACGACAATCTGGGCCGCAAGACGACCGAGACCCAGACCTCGGACACCCACCCGGACGGCGTGACGACCGACTACGCCTACGACGCCATGTCACGGGTCGTCACCGAGACCGGCGCCGGAGTGAGGAACGAGATCACCGACGTCACGCACCGGGCCAGAGTCACCCGTTCCTACGACGCGGACGGCAACCTGCTGACCGAGTCCACCGCGGACACCACCGGCGGCGATCCGGCCCGGACCGTCACCCACACCTACGACAGCCACGGCCTGCCCGAGTCGGTCACCGACGCCGAGGGCAACACCACCACGTACACCTACGACCCCCTCGGCCGGGTCAGGAGCGAGACCGACCCGGCCGACACCACCGTGACCTACGCCTACACGCCCCGCGGGCAGCTCGCAGAGACGGTCCTGAAGGACTGGACCGGCGACCCGTCCGGCGAGATCCGCGACCTGGTGCTGGAGTCCCGTGCCTACGACCCGGCCGGCCGTCTGGCGTCCACGACGGACGCGATGGGCGCGACGACGACGTCCACCTACTTCGACGACGGACTCACGGCCACGGTCACCGCCGAGCAGGTCACACAGTCCGACGGCACCCGGCACGACATCGTGCTGGCGAGCAACGTGTACGACGGCGCCGGCCACCTGACCCGGCAGGTCACCGGCGGCGGCGCGACCACGATCACCCACCAGGTCGACGCGACGGGCCGCACCGTGAAATCGGTCCTCGACCCGGACGGCCTGAATCGCACCACCACCTACGCCTACGACGGCGACGACCGGCTCACCGAACAGACCCGGACCATCGCCGGGACGAAGAAGCTCACCACCGTGTCCGAGTACGACGCCGCGGGCAACCCGACACGGCAGACCGTCACCGACGGCACCAGCTCCCACACCACCACCCACACCTACGACGACCGCGGCCTGCCCCTGACCACGGTCAGCCCGCGCGGCAACGAGTCCGGCGCCGACACCACCGCGTACACCACGACGTACCGCTACGACGAACTGGGCCGCCTGGTCCAGCAGACCGCCCCGCCGGTGCAGGCGGAGCAGAACGGCGACGCGGCCACGACGGTCGAGCCGGTGACGCTGACCGGCTACAACACCTTCGGCGAGGCAACCGAGACGAAGGACCCCCAGGGCGAGGTGACCCGCACCGAGGTCGACGCCCTGGGCCGTGCCACCGCGGTGACCCTGCCCGACTACACCCCGCCGGGCGCCGCCGCACCACTGACCGCCACCACCCGCACCACGTACAACGCCCTGGGCCTGCCGGCGTCGGTCACCGACCCGCTGGGCCGTGCCACCCGCTACGCCTACGACCAGTTCGGCCGGCTGACCAGCAGGACGGACCCGGTTGCCGATGCGGCCGCGGCTCTCGCGGCCTCCGAGACGGACCCGGACCTCGTCATGGGCCCGACGGTGAGCGAGGACGGCGGCGGAGTCACCCGCCACACATGGACCCCGACCGGCCTGCAACTGTCGGCCACGGATCCCACGGGCGCGCGCACCGAGGCCACCTACGACGAACTGGGCCGTCAGCTGACCGCCACCACGGTCGAGCGCCACCCGGCAGTCCAGAACCTGACCAGCCGATACACCTGGGACGACGCGGGCAACCAGACGGCGTCGACGACGCCGGGCGGCATCACCACGACGACCACCTTCAACCCGGCGGGCGAGGTCCGCTCGGTGACGGACCCGGCCGGCACCACCCGCTTCGACCACGACGGCCTCGGCCGCCGGACGGAAGCGATCGACGCGACCAACCGGCGGACCACGACCACCTACGACGCGCTCGGCAATGTCACCGCGTCCACCGACTACGGCACGGGCACCGCGGAACTGCGCACGGCGTCGGCCGAGTTCGACACCGACGGCAACCGCACGGCCGTCATCTCCCCGGAGACGCAGGCCCGCACGACGTTCACCTACGACGCGCTGGGCCGGATGACTCGGCAGGTGGAGCCGGTCTCGGCTCAGGAGTCGATCACGACGACGTTCGGCTACGACGAGGCGGGCCATCGCACCCGGCTGACCGACGGACGCGACAACAAGACGGTCTACACCTTCAACAGCCGGGGCCTGCCCGAGTCGACGATCGAACCGTCCACGACCGCCCACCCGGACGCGGCCGACCGCACCTGGACCACGGTCTACGACAAGGCCGGCCAGCCGGTGACGGAACTGCTGCCCGGCGGGGTGAAGCGCGAGCGCACCTACGACGGCCTGGGGCGCCTGATCCAGGAGACCGGTACCGGCGCGGAGGCGGCGACAACGGACCGCACACTGACGTACGACCTGGCGGGCCGGATGACCTCGGCCGGTTCCGACACCCCGCTCACCCCGAACACCTACACCTACAACGACCGCGGCCAGTTGCTGACCGCGGAAGGCCCCGGCGGCACGGTGGACTACACCTACGACGCCGACGGCCGCATGACCGAGCGGACGGACGGGAAGTACACCACCTCCTACGGCTACGACTCGGCCGGCCGCCCGGAGTGGCTGTGGAACGAGATGACCGGCGCCGACATCTGGTACGACTTCGACGCCGCCGGGCGGCCGGTCATGGAGCAGTACGCCATCCAGCCGGACGGTTCCACCGAGTGGGTGGAGTCGGCGCGCCGCTCCTACGGCTACGACAGCCTGGGCCGCCTGACCGACGACGTCATCACCACCCCGGACGAGACCACCGAGATCGCGGCCACGACCTACGCCTACGATCTGGACGACCGTCTGACCTGGAAGGAGACCAGCGGCACGGCGGGTGCGGGCGAGCACGTCTACGGCTACGACCGGATCGGCCGCCTGGCCTACCGGACCAAGGACGGCCAGACCACCCACTACGAGTGGGACGCGGCCGGCAACCGCACCAAGGCCGGTGAGGCCACGGCGACGTACGACGAGCGCAACCGCCTGCTGGCCGACGGCTCATCGACGTACACCTACACCCCCCGAGGCACCACTGCCGGGGTCGAGACGGGGACGGACACCCGCCACCAGGCCTTCGACGCCTTCGAGCGCAAGGTGACCGACGGCGCCTCGACCTACACGTACGACTCCCTGGACCGCGTCGCGCGGAACGGCACCACGGTGTTCCGCTACGACGGCGGCTCCAACAACCTGCTGAGCGACGGCACGACCGACTACACCCGCATGCCGGACGGCTCCCTGCTGGCCGCCGGGGACGGCACCACGGCTCAGTGGTCCGTCACCGACCGCCACACCGACCTGGTCGCGGGCCTGTCCACCGACGGTCTGACGGTCACCGGCTCCACGGCCTACGACCCCTTCGGCACCGTGACGGCCACCGCCGGCAGCACACCCGCCCTCGGCTACCAGTCCGGCTGGACCGACCCGGACAACGGCGACGTCAACATGGCCGCCCGCTGGTACCGGCCGGGCACCGGCGCCTTCGCCTCCCGCGACACCTGGCAGCTCGATCCGGTGCCCTCGGGACAGGCCAACCGCTACAGCTACGGCAGCGGCGCGGCCCTCAACGGGACGGACCCGAGCGGCCACTGCTTCTGGGACGCCTGCGCGATGGAGGGCTACCTGCTCATCGCCGGCGGGGTGGCACTGGCCGGATGGGCGTCCTACGAGCTGAGCCAGACCAACACCTCCAGCTGGGACTGGGGCTGGGACTGGAACTGGTCGTGGTCGTCGTCCAGTTCCTCGTCGTACGCGGGAAGCACCGCCCTGTCCTACAGCTACTCGGGCAGTCTCGCGGACTCGATCGCGGCTCAGGCCAGAGCACAGTCGGCCGCGGCGAGCAGAGGCAACGGCGGAAACGGCGGCAGGGGCGGTGGCAACACCTGCCGGTACGACTGCGGCGGCCGCGGCCCCGGCAGCAGCACGCCCCGCTACCCGGGAGGAGGCGGTGGCGGCGGCACCGGAGGCGGCGGTGGTGGCGGCGGAGTCCTGACTCCGCCCCGTCCCCCGATCATCCAGAACCCCAAGGGTCCGCTTCCCCGGGTGGTGCGCGCGCCGCGCAAGCCGGACTGGGACCCGTGGAAGCCGACCCCGGAACAGATCCTCGCCGCGGTGAAGGCCGTCTACAACACCCAGGACCTGATCGACATGATCACGGGCGACGACACCTACACCCCTACCGAGACCGACCCGCAGACCCATCCGGCTCCCGGCACCGACCCCGGCAACGGCAACGGCGCTGACGGCCGCGGTAACGACTGCCGGCGTGGCGGCGAGGGCTGGGTGGACTACCGCGACACCGACCCGGACAACGGCAACCGGGCGCAGGGAGTGACCGCATGTCTGACGAGGCAGTACGTGGAGACGCACGAGGGCACCGAGACCAACAGGTACATCCGGCCTCCGGGCTATACATGGGCCCAGAAATACGCAAGGCATCTCAAAGCGATCCCGAAGGTGTCCGTGAACAACTGCCACCTCCTCGGCTCCCAGCTCTCAGGATCCGGCACCGACCTGCGTAACCTGGCCACATGCGGCCGGGATGCGAACGCCTACCCCCCAAGGGGTGGTCTTGGAGCGATGGACAACATGGTCCAGTTCGAGAATCAGGTACTGGCCCAGGTCCAGGCACGGCACACCGTCGCGTACACGGTGACCCCTGACTACTCGGGGCGGCGGACGGTACCCCGGGGCTTCACCATGTCGGCGACCTCCTGGGATGCGGGCGGCAACTACGTGGGGACCACGAGCCGCTATGTACCGAATCTCATGAACACGCCTTCCGGATGGAAGAACCTGGGAACTGTCGTGGATTCCCGAACCGGGCTGGACGTGCCGACACGATGACTAGGGAGGAGCACCCCATGCACTGGGCCGTTGAGGAACTGCGGCGCATCATGACGCCACCGGAAGTCGGTGACGCCGTGGACTGGGACTCGGTGCGGGACGAGTTCGGATGGGTTCTTCCCGCCGACTACCGTGATTTCGTGGCGGTGTACGGGATGGGGGCGATCAGCGACTCGATCGCGATCTCGACCCCCCCGTTCCCTGGCTATCCCTACGGGGATCACCTGCTGTACAACGTCGAGTACCCGCCGCCGGACGGCGTGCTGCAATGGGGCACGAACGAGGCCGCCGACAGCTTCCTCTGGCGCTGCAACGGGGCACCCGATCAGTGGACGGTGGTCTTTTCTCCCAGAAGACGTGACCGGCAGCTCGGCTACGACATGGGCATGGCGGAATTTCTGCTGCTGCTCGTGCAAGGCCGCATCAGCGTTCCACTCGGCGCTCAGCTGGACATCAACCCGCCGACGTACGAGACATGGCGCGATGAGGAGCGCCGTCTCCTCGATTGAGCAGGAGCGCGACATCCGTTGAGCGGGGATGCCGCCACGGCACCGGCCGAGCGCCGCGCCGGTAGGGCCGGCGCCGTAGCCATCGAGGACTTCCGTTCAATGTCGAGCCGGGGGCGGCCGACCGGGCCATGGCGGACGGTACTCGCGCTCAAGGTCTGGATGCCTGGGCGCTGCACGACTGCGGAAGAACAGGTTCGCGGCTTCGGCCTCGAAGGGGGGCGCCGGTCGTTGTGATGGGCGGCGGCCAGGCGGTCGCACCGGCAAGACGCACGCCACGACCGGGCTCGTCGTGAGGGCCTGCCAGGCGGGCGGGCCGAGGAAAACGGCGTTCCCCTTGGCCGTTCTGAAGTCGAGTGTTCCCAGGTGCGGTGCGGCCTCCCCGCCGTGGATCTTCGCGGACGGCGACCTCGCGCTGCACGCAGGCGACCAGGTAGGAGTGGTGTGTCCAGGACTTGGTGCGGGCGCGTTCGACGGCGTCCAGCGGGGCCGGGCCGTCACGGCGAGGGTAGGGAAGGCCAGGCCGGCGTCGAAGAAGAGCAGCAGGTACACGGGCTGCGTCATCACTGTGGAACTCGCCGACCGGGTCGAGGTGCTCCAGGTCGAGGCCCTGTGCTGGTGCGGCGCCCGCGCCACCCACAACGCCCGCACGACAGGCGGCGAGATGGTCGTCGAGGGCGCCCAGGTGGTCGTCGGCGACGTCAACCAGTCCGACGCCGTCGGCTACGAGGTCCTGTGCCGCCACCACCGCCGCCGGATGACGGCGGCCAGCGCACGGGCGGCGGCGCTGTCCCCGGACGTGCTGCCGGTGCAGCCGGCCTGAGTCGTCGCGCGGCCGTCGTCAGCGCGGGTTCTGGATCACGGAGAACCTGGCGCCCTCGGGATCCGCGACCGTCGCCACCCTGCCGTGTGCGCTGTCGTGGGCCGGCCGCAGGACATGGCCGCCGAGGCCGACGATCCGCTCCACCGCGACGTCCGCGTCGGCGACTTCGAAGTACGTCATCCAGTGCGGGCCCCGGTCG
This sequence comes from Streptomyces sp. bgisy027, assembly GCF_057710365.1. Taxonomy (NCBI): domain Bacteria; kingdom Bacillati; phylum Actinomycetota; class Actinomycetes; order Kitasatosporales; family Streptomycetaceae; genus Streptomyces; species Streptomyces sp. bgisy027. The sequence continues at coordinate 173,942 of NZ_JBYIVZ010000009.1, read as the reverse complement.
CGGGGCAGGGCGGTGCCGACGCCGTGGATGCCGGCGACCGGTCGGCCGTCGAGGTACAGGCCGACGTAGTCGAGGTCGGCGGAGGCCGCCGCCTCCCCCTCGTAGCCGAACACCGTCTCGTAGAACTTGGCGACGGTCACCGTCTCGAAGGTCACCAGCTCGTTCCAGGCCGGGGTGCCGGGCACGCCGGTGATGGCCGTGCCGAGGTGGGCGGCCGTCTGCCAGATGCCGAAGACGGCGCCGGAGGGGTCGGAGCAGATCGCCATCCGGCCGGCCTCGGCGGCGTCCAGCGGGCCGACGCCGACGGTGCCGCCGCACAGCCGTACCGTGTCGGCGGTCAGGTCCACGTCGTTCGAGGCGAGGTAGGGCGTCCAGGCGACGGGGAGGTGACGGTCGGGCGGCAGCTGGCCGATGCCGGCGACCTCACGGCCGTCGAGCAGGGCCCGCACATAGGGGCCGAGCTGCTGGGGGCCGGGGCGGAACTCCCAGCCGAACAGCGCTTGGTAGAACTCCTGGGTCGCGGCCAGCCCGTGCACCATCAGGCTCACCCAGCAGGGCGTGCCGGGCGAGTGCCGAGCGTGCGTCACGCTGTTCGGGCCGGCCGACCCCCGTGCCTCGGTCATCGTCACTCTCTCCTCGGCCCTCGTGGTGGCCGCGTCTCATCCGCTGTCCCGCCCCGTGCCGATGCTCGCACCGCCCGTGGTCGTGCGCGCTGCGGGCACGCCGCCGCACGACGGCCGCCGACCGGAGGATGCCCGGTGTGCGAGGGACTGCCCGTTTCCGTGCGATTGCCGACGGATGTCGATCGGCTGTACAGCATGTGCCCGATCCCGTACGCCTCGTGATCGGGCCTGTCCGGCGGGCAGAGTATCCGGAGCGGGGCGATGCGGCCACCCCGTGCGCGAGGATGGTGGCCATGAACGCCATCATCACCGCATCCGACCTCGCGAGCGCGCTGACGGGGCAGCAGCCGCCGGTGCTGCTCGACGTCCGCTGGCAGTTGAGCCTGGCCAAGACCCCTGGCGAGCCCCCGTTCGACGGCCGCAAGGCCTACGAGTCCGGCCACGTCCCCGGCGCGGTCTACGTCGATCTGGACCGGGAACTGGCCTCCGCGCCCGGCTCGCACGGCCGTCACCCCCTTCCCGACTTGGCTGAATTCGGTACGGCGATGCGACGGGCGGGCGTGTCCTCGGGGACGCCGGTGGTCGTGTACGACGGCGGGCAGGGCTGGGCGGCGGCCCGTGCCTGGTGGCTGCTGCGCTGGACGGGGCACCCCGACGTGCGGGTCCTGGACGGCGGACTGCCGGCCTGGCGGGGCCCGCTGGAGACCTCGGTGCCGACGCCGGCGCAGGGCGACTTCCAGCCGGTTCCGGGCGCGACGGGTCTGCTCGACGCCGACGGCGCCGCGGCTCTCGCCCGGTCGGGGGTACTGCTGGACGCACGAGCGGGTGAGCGCTACCGCGGCGAGGTCGAGCCGATCGACCCCGTCGGCGGTCACATCCCCGGCGCGGTGTCCGCCCCCACCAACGAAAACGTCGCCCCGGACGGCCGCTTCCTGCCCGCCGAGGAACTCGCCGCCCGCTTCAAGTCCCTGGGCGCCTCCGAGGACACCCGGGTCGGCGTCTACTGCGGCTCGGGAGTCTCCGCCGCGCACGAGGCCCTGGCCCTGGCGGTCGCGGGCATCCCGGCCGATCTGTACGTCGGATCCTGGTCGGAGTGGTCCTCGGACCCGTCCCGTCCGGTGGCCGTGGGAGCGGATCCGCAAGAGAGCGAGCGCCGGGCAGGACGGTCCGCGGGCGACTGACGCTCAGCCGTCCGGGTGCCGCCGCGCGTGGCAGCGCCAAGTGGCCGCCGACGCAGCCCCGCAGACAGGCCGAGGGCCGCGTTGCGAACAACGCGGCCCTCGTCTTCGTACGGCCGCACGGGCAGCCGTACGACCGTCGACCGTCGGTCTACCGGCTACTCCTGCTTCTTCCTGCGGGTGCCGAACACGATCTCGTCCCAGCTCGGGACGGCGGCCCGGCGGCCCGGACGGACGCCGTCCGCCTCGGCCTGGCGGTCGGTGGCGCCGATGAGGCGATCGCGATGGCTGCCCACGGAGCGCGGCATGAGGACGTCCGCGTAGGCGGAACCGGCCGACGCGGCCGGAGCGGGCGGCTCCTCCGCGGCCGGTTCGGCCTGCGGCTCCTCCACCTCGGGCTCCGCGGGGCGCTCGGGCACCACCATGTCGCCGCGGAAGCTCGGCACCGCCTCCAGCAGGCTGGTCAGCGAGTCCCGCTCCTCCGTGATCTCCTCGACCGGTTCGGAGGCCTGCGCGGGCAGGCTCGGCCGGTCGAGGGCGCGGTCCATGGAACGCTCACGCGGAAGCCGGGCGATCCGCGGCACGAACGGGAAGCTGGGCTCCGGCGCGGCGAGGTCGTCGGACTCGCCGATCAGCGAGCGCGCCTCCTCGTCGACGGCCTGGACGAGCCGCCTGGGCGGGTCGTAGGTCCAGCTCGCCGAGTGCGGTTCGCCCGCCACCAGGTAGACCAGCAGCACTTCCCAGGTGCCGTCGTCGCGGCGCCACGAGTCCCACTGCACGGTGTCCTTGTCGGCGCCGCGCAGCAGCAGCCGCTCCTGGACGGCCTCACCGAGCTGCGGACCCGTGGCGTTCTCACCGGGCCGGCGCACCGGAGTCTTGCGCGCCCGCTCGGCCATGAAGGCACGCTCGGCGAGCACGGGACCCTCGAAGCGCCGCACGCGGTCGACGGGGATGCCGGCGAGCTGGGCGACCTCTTCCGCGGTGGCACCGGCGCGTATACGCGCCTGGATGTCGCGGGGGCGGAGATGGCTCTCCACCTCGATCTCGATCTGGCCGAGGCGCGGACGGTCGCCGCGCACGGCTGCGCGCAGGCGTTCGTCGATCGGAAGGGTGTACTCCGTTGCGTCGGCAGCCTTCAGCACCAGCCGTGTGCCGTCATTTGAGACGGCCACGACACGCAGTTCGGGCATGGGGACCTCCCGGGTGGTGCCTGCCGACGTCACGTGCGTCGCTGCTTCCGCTAGTCGAGTGTGGCCTGCCCGGGTGCAGCCTGCCACAACCTTGCCGAGTTGCCCGGCGTGTCGGGCCAGGGCCCTGGATCGCCGTTATGGCACGGTTACCTATTCGCAACGCTAAGTGACAACTTCGTCACCCTGTGCAACTGGCCCCCTCCCGGTGGTCCTTGGAGGCCACGGATGCCCAGGCGGGAGACCGGACCCAGGGCTCGCCACAGTACTCCATTTGGGCCACGTGCGTGGATTGGCACGCCGCCCAACTTCTGACAAGAGGCGTGACTCGGCCGTGGGTTGGGCGGTTTTCGACCTTGAACGTGGCGTACTTCACGCAAATGTCAGAAACGGAACCAATGCTTTCGACCGTACGCGCCCCTGTCGGGCAGTTGGCCGGACGGGCGGGCTCGCGGGCCGGGCGCTACGCACCCAACACCCTGCGCAGGTAGTCGTTCTGGAACAGCCGGTCGGGGTCGAGCCGGTCCCGCAGCGCGGTGAACTCCTCGAAGCGCGGGTAGACCCCGGCGAAGTACTCGGCGTCGCGCGTGTGGATCTTGCCCCAGTGCGGGCGCCCTTCGTGCGCCGTGAAGATGCGTTCGGCCGCGGTGAAGTACCGCTGGAACGGGGTGCCCTTGACCATGTGGACGGCGATGTACGCGCTGTCGCGCCCCGAGGCGGTGGACAGGGTGATGTCGTCGGCCGGGGCGGTGCGCACCTCGACGGGGAAGCTGACCCGCAGGCCGGAGCGCTCGACCATGGCCTTGAGTTCGCGCAGCGTCTCGACCACGGCCTCGCGCGCGACGGCGTACTCCATCTCCACGAAGCGCACCCGGCGCGGTGATGTGAAGACCTTGTAGGGGATGTCCGTGTAAGTCCGCGAGGAGAGGGCCTTGCTGGAGACCTGGGCTATCGCCGGGACGGTGGCGGGCACCGCGCGGCCGACCCACTGGGCCACCTGGAAGACGCCGTTGGAGAGCAGTTCGTCCTCGAACCAGCCCGCGAGCTGCCCCACCGGCTTCTCGGGTCCCGGGCTTCTGTTGTTCCGCTTGGTGTTGGTGCTGCCGGTGTGCGGGAACCAGTAGAACTCGAAGTGCTCGTTCTCGGTCCACAGTTCGTCGAACTCCGCCAGGACCCGTGCGAACGGCATCGGTTCCTCGCGCGCGGCCAGCAGGAAGAGCGGCTCCACGGCGAAGGTGATCGCGGTGACGACGCCCAGGGCACCGAGGCCGATACGGGCGGCGGCGAAGACCTCCGGATTCTCCTTCTCGGAGCAGGTGAGCACCGAGCCGTCGGCCGTGACCAGTTCCAGGGCCTTGATCTGGGCGGCGATCGAGGCCGAGTCGCGGCCCGTGCCGTGCGTGCCGGTGCTGGTGGCGCCGGAGACCGTCTGCTCCATGATGTCGCCCATGTTCGTGAGCGACAGGCCCTCGCGTGCCAGAGCCATGTTGAGGCGCTTGAGCGGGGTGCCGGCCTCGACCGTGACGGTCCCGGCCTCGCGGTCGATGGAGCGGATCCCGGTCAGCAGCTGAGGGCGGACCAGCACGCCGTCGGTGGCGGCTATGGAAGTGAAGGAGTGCCCGCTGCCGACCGCCTTCACCTTCAGGCCGTCCTCGGCGGCCCGGCGTATCGCCGCGGCCAGTTCCTCCACGGACGCCGGAGCGACCTCCCGCGCGGGGCGGGTGGCGACATTGCCGCCCCAGTTACGCCACGTGCCGTTCTTCCCGCTCGCTGTGCTGCTCAACGGTGCCCTCCCGACGCGGAGCCGGCCTGCTGAGCCGGCGGTACCCCAGGAAACCGACCGCGACCGCGACGGCCCCGGACACCGCCGGAACCCCGTACCCGGCGTCCGCACCGGCTGCGTCGATCACCCAGCCGGCCATGGAGGAGCCGAGCGCGACCCCGACCGCCAGCCCGGTGCTCACCCAGGTCATGCCCTCGGTCAGTTGCGCGCGTGGTACGTGCTCTTCGATCAGGGACATGGTGGTGATCATCGTGGGAGCGACGGCCATGCCCGAGACGAACAGCGCCACGGCCAGAAACGGCAAGTTTCCGACCAGTAGGAGGGGGATCATACTCACGGCCATCGCGCATATGCCCAGCAGCCAACGACGTTCGGGCGCCCCCTTGAAGCGCAGCAGCCCGAAGACGAGGCCCGCCGCGCAGGAGCCCGCCGCGTACAACGCCAGGACCACGCTCGCGGCGCTCTTGTGCCCCTGCTCGTCCGCGAAGGCCACGGTGACCACGTCGACGGCCCCGAAGATCGCGCCGGTCGCCACGAAGGTGGCCACCAGCACCTGGAGCCCGGGGGCGCGCAGGGCCGAGCTGCCGCCCTGCTTCTCGCGCGGATGCGGCGCGGGCTCGGTGGAGCGCTGCGCGGTCAGCCAGAAGACGCCGACCGCCAGGAAGCAGCCCGCGAGCAGTGGCCCGGCCTCGGGGAACCAGGCCGTCGACAGCCCGATGGAGATGATCGGCCCGAAGATGAAGCACACCTCGTCGATCACGGACTCGAAGGAGTACGCCGTGTGCAGCTGGGGCGTCCCGCGGTACAGCGCGGCCCAGCGGGCCCGGATCATCGCCCCCACGCTCGGCACACAGCCGATGCCGGCACATGCCACGAACAGCACCCAGTCCGGCCACGAGTAGTGCGCCGCGAACAGCAGCAGGGCTCCCGCGGCGAGCGAGATCAGCGTCGCCGGACGCAGCACGCGCGCCTGCCCGTACTGGTCCACCATGCGCGAGACCTGGGGGCCCGCCACGGCCGCAGCGAGCGCGATCGTGGCCGACAGGGCGCCGGCCAGGCCGTACCGCCCGGTCAGCTGCGACACCATGGTCACCACGCCGATGCCCATCATCGACAGCGGCATCCGGCCGAGAAGACCCGCGGCGGAGAAGGCCTTGGAGCCGGGGGCGGCGAACAGGGCGCGGTAGGGGCTGGGCACGGGGTCTCCGGTCAAGGCGGAAGCATGCGTGGACGGGTGAGGCTCTGGAGCGCGCGGTAAGGCGTGTCGTCAGCCGAGACAGCTTACGAGTTAGGTGACCCTAACGCACCCGTCCGGACGCAGGGGGAACCCGGGTCGACACCCCGCCGTTTCCCGGCTGTCAGTACCGGATGACAGGATCGACCCATGCCAGACGCGCGCGATGCCAGCCCCTACGACGCCTTGCTCCTGCTCTCCTTCGGCGGCCCCGAGGGCCCGGACGACGTGATCCCGTTCCTGGAGAACGTCACCCGCGGGCGGGGCATCCCCACCGAACGCCTGAGGGAAGTCGGCGAGCACTACTTCCGGTTCGGCGGCGTCAGCCCCATCAACGCCCAGAACCGCGCCCTGCTGGACGCCCTGCGCAAGGACTTCGCCGAGCACGGTCCGGATCTGCCGATCTACTGGGGCAACCGCAACTGGGCGCCGTATCTGACGGACACGCTGCGTGAGATGGTCACCGACGGCCACCGCCGCGTCCTGGTCCTCGCCACCAGCGCCTACGCCTCCTACTCGGGCTGCCGTCAGTACCGCGAGAACCTCGCCGACTCGCTGGCCGCGCTGGAGGCCGAGGGCCTCGAACTGCCCAGGATCGACAAGCTGCGGCACTACTTCAACCACCCCGGCTTCCTGGAGCCGATGATCGACGGCGTGCTGCGCTCCCTGGCCGACCTCCCCGAGGACGTCCGGGCCGGCGCGCACATCGCGTTCTCCACCCACTCCATCCCGATCGCCGCGGCCGACAGCTCCGGCCGCGTCGAGGACCACGGCGACGGCGGCGCGTACGTCGCCGAGCACCTGGACGTGGCCCGGCTGATCGTCGACGCCGTCCGTGAGCGCACGGGCGTGGACCACCCCTGGCAGCTCGTCTACCAGTCCCGCTCCGGCGCCCCGCACATCCCCTGGCTGGAGCCCGACATCTGCGACCACCTCCAGGAGCGGCACGCGGCCGGCGTCCCGGCGGTCGTGATCGCGCCCATCGGCTTCGTCTCCGACCACATGGAGGTCCTCTACGACCTCGACACCGAGGCCAAGGACAAGGCCGAGGAGCTCGGCCTGCCGATGCGCCGCTCGGCGACCGTCGGCGACGACCCGCGTTTCGCCGCCGCGGTCCGCGACCTCGTCCTGGAGCGCGCCGCTGTGGAGCGCGCCGAGGAGGTCACGCCCTGCGCGCTCGGCGCGCTCGGCGCGAGCCACAACCTCTGCCCGGTCGGCTGCTGCCCGTCCCGCGCACCGAGGCCCGCAGCAGCCGGCGCCGACAGCCCCTACGCATGAGGAGCCCCGTGACCGACGCCCTGCCCACGGAACTGCTCACCCTGGCCCGGGAGGCGGCCCGCCGCGCCGGTGAACTCCTGCGCGACGGCCGCCCGGCCGACCTCGCGGTGGCCGCTACCAAGTCCAGCCCGATCGACGTCGTCACCGAGATGGACATCGCGGCCGAGAAGCTGATCACGAACCTGATCTCCGAGCAGCGACCCGACGACGGCTTCCTCGGCGAGGAGGGCGCCTCCACCGAGGGCACGAGCGGCGTCCGATGGGTGATCGACCCCCTGGACGGCACGGTCAACTACCTCTACGGACTGCCGACCTGGTCCGTCTCCATCGCCGTCGAGCAGGACGGCGAGACCGTGGCCGGTGTCGTGGCGGTCCCCATGCGCGGCGAGACGTTCCACGCGCTGCGGGGCGAGGGCGCCTGGGCGACGGGCCCCTGGGAGGGCGAGCGCCGGCTCACCTGCCGTCCCACGGCCCCTCTCGACCAGGCCCTGGTCTCGACCGGCTTCAACTACGTCACCGAGGTCCGCACCCACCAGGCCGACGTGGCCCGGCGCCTGATCCCCCTCCTGCGCGACATCCGCCGGGGCGGCTCGGCCGCGATCGACCTCTGTGACCTGGCGGCCGGCCGCCTGGACGGCTACTACGAGCGCGGCCTGAACGCCTGGGACTTCGCCGCGGGCGACCTCATCGCCCGCGAGGCGGGTGTCCTGACCGGCGGCCGGCCCGGGGAACGCCCCTCCCGTGACCTGACGGTCGCCGCGACACCGGGAGTCTTCGAACCCCTTCAGCAGCTGCTGGAGAACTTCGGCGCCTGGCACGACTGACCGGGCGGACACGCACGAAAAAGGCGGCCCCCGGCGCTGGATTCGCCGGGGGCCGCAGTGGTACCGAAAAGCCGATCAGACGCCAGACGCGCTGACTTCCACACCATGCTCGGCGGCGAGGCGGCGCAGGTCGTCGAGCTCGCCCTGCTCCACCTCGACGAGGAAGTCGTCGCCCTCGTCACGTGCCCGCGTCAGGTCGGACTCGGTCGTCTTTATGCGCTGCAGAAGTCCTGCGGTGAATGCGTCCATGCTGCGCCCCCTCGTCCTGGGTCGTGGGTCGGTGGCACGGGGGTGTGCCGTTCGGAAGGGGCGATCACGTCTCCAGTAGGTGCCCAGCGCTGCCCAGGCCGGGCGGCGACGGTGCCGGACACCCACACCCGCTCTGCGGAAAGCGGATCCCCTCGTACCGCAAGGTGGTGCGGCACAAGCAGAGCGTGATCGCGGGGTGTACATGCCGTCCTCCCCGCGGTCCCTCCCACGGAAACCTCAACCGGAAGAGAAAATCTCGCATTCCCGGGCCTCACACCTGTCCTGCATGCTCCACTCACCCGTCTTACCGCCGACTTATGGCCGAAAAGGGCAGGATGGAGGCCAGGAGACCCGACAAACACACCTGCCCGCGCGCGGCACAACCGCTACGCGGGTGGACACAGGAAGGACAAGCGACGTGCGCGTACTCGTCGTCGAGGACGAGCAGCTGCTCGCCGATGCGGTGGCCACCGGACTGCGCCGGGAGGCCATGGCCGTCGACGTCGTGTACGACGGTGCGGCCGCCCTGGAGCGCATCGGCGTCAACGACTACGACGTGGTCGTCCTTGACCGCGACCTCCCGCTGGTGCACGGCGACGACGTCTGCCGCAAGATCGTCGAACTCGGCATGCCCACCCGCGTGCTGATGCTCACGGCCTCCGGCGATGTCAGCGACCGGGTCGAGGGACTGGAGATCGGCGCCGACGACTACCTTCCCAAGCCCTTCGCCTTCAGCGAGCTGACGGCACGCGTGCGTGCCCTCGGCCGCCGCACCAGCGTGCCGCTGCCGCCCGTCCTGGAGCGGGCCGGCATCAAGCTGGACCCCAACCGCCGTGAGGTCTTCCGCGACGGCAAGGAGGTGCAGCTCGCGCCGAAGGAGTTCGCCGTGCTGGAGGTATTGATGCGCAGCGAGGGCGCGGTCGTCTCCGCCGAGCAGCTCCTGGAGAAGGCGTGGGACGAGAACACCGACCCGTTCACGAACGTCGTGCGGGTGACCGTCATGACGCTGCGCCGCAAGCTGGGCGAGCCGCCGGTCATCGTGACCGTCCCGGGTTCCGGCTACCGGATCTGATCCGCGATGGCCGCCACTCCCGCGCCTCCCCAGGCGCCCCCGAAGCCCACCTGGGACCCCCGCAGGTCGGAGCCGCCCTTCCCGTGGCTGCGCCCGACGATCCGGATAAGGCTCACGCTGCTGTACGGCGGGATGTTCCTGATCGCCGGCATCCTGCTGCTGTCGATCATCTACCTGCTGGCCGCACAGGCCATCAACACCGGCAACGAACCGCTGTTCAAGATCGTGGGCGGCGCCGAGCTCAAGGTCACCAGCGACAACTGCCCGGCGATCAACAACGCCTCCAACCTCACCTACCCGCAGTTCAACGACGCGGTCAGCGCCTGTATCGACGATCAGCGCCGGGTCGCCCTCGACGATCTGCTCAGCCGGTCCCTGCTGGCCCTGCTCGGCCTCGCGATCATCGCCTTCGCCTTCGGCTACGCGATGGCCGGCCGGGTCCTGTCGCCGCTGGGCCGCATCACCCGTACCGCCCGCGCGGTGGCCGGCTCGGACCTGTCCCGCCGTATCGAACTGGACGGTCCGGACGACGAGCTGAAGGAGCTGGCCGACACCTTCGACGACATGCTGGAGCGGCTGCAACGGGCCTTCACCGCCCAGCAGCGCTTCGTCGGGAACGCCTCGCACGAGCTGCGCACGCCACTGGCGATCAACCGCACGCTGCTCGAGGTGCACCTCTCCGACCCGAACGCACCGGTGGAGCTCCAGCAACTGGGCAAGACACTGCTGGCCACCAACGAGCGCAGTGAGCAGCTCGTGGAGGGCCTGCTGCTGCTCGCCCGCAGCGACAATCAGATCGTCGAGCGCAAGCCGGTCGACCTCGCCGAGGTCGCCGAGCAGGCCGTCGACCAGGTGCACGCCGAGGCGGAGGCCAAGGGCGTGGTGATCCGCGGCGAACAGAAGACCGCGGTGGTCCAGGGCAATGGCGTCCTGCTGGAGCGCATCGCCCTGAACCTGGTGCAGAACGCCGTCCGGTACAACGTCCCGGAGGACGGCTGGGTCGAGGTCACCACCGAGGTCCAGCACGGGCAGGCGGTCCTGGTCGTGTCGAACACCGGGCCGGTGGTGCCGGCGTACGAGATCGACAACCTCTTCGAGCCGTTCAGGCGGCTCAGGACGGAACGCACGGGCAGTGACAAGGGTGTGGGCCTCGGCCTCTCCATCGTGCGGTCGGTGGTGCGGGCCCACGGCGGCCACATCTCGGCCCAGCCGCGTGAAGGAGGCGGGCTCGTGATGCGAGTCACCCTGGCGGTCTGAGACCATGTGCGCCGACACACGCCGCCGGCACGGGGATGTTCGCTTTGCGCGGAATTTTCTGGGCACTCGGCGGGCGGAACCGTGTGTGATCGATCACAAGCACGAATTTCAGGCCATCTACTCTCCGTGATCATGCGACCGGTCGGAAAGCCAGGAAAATCCGGGTTTTCGGGGGTCTTGATCACGGGAAGTACACGGTGAGACGCCTTTGAACTGCGGCATTAGGACCGTGTACGGTCCCGTTCGCCATCCAAGCCGATCACTCTTGAGGGGTCCGGTTGGGTGTCGATTGAGTAACAGACCTTGATGTGAGGCAAAATCTCCGCCTCGGGTCGGGCACAAGTCCGGCCTCTCACGCGTTACGTGCGCTGGAGACACCGCAGACACCCAGAGGGGGAGAGCGACATGGCAACGGATTACGACACCCCACGCAAGACCGACGACGACGTTGACTCGGACAGCCTTGAAGAGCTGAAGGCGCGGCGGAACGACAAGTCGACCTCCGCTGTGGACGTCGACGAGTTCGAGGCCGCCGAGGGCCTGGAGCTGCCCGGCGCGGACCTCTCGAACGAGGAGCTGGCCGTCCGGGTGCTGCCGAAGCAGCAGGACGAGTTCACCTGCATGAGCTGCTTCCTGGTGCACCACCGCAGCCAGCTGGCCCGGGAGAAGAACGGTCAGCCGATCTGCCGCGACTGCGACTGAGGCCGGGTCGGGCATGACTGGCTCGACCCCTCCTCGGAAGCGCCGCTTCCTCAGGCGGGGAGCGGACCAAGGGCCGTCCGACGGCCCGTACGGCGCGCGTGACGACGAGCGGGGCTCATCCGGTACGGGAGCCTCGCTCGAACCGATGTCCGGGGCTGACCTCCCGGCGTCGGCCGAGATTCCCGCGCCCGTCGCCCGGCGGCGGGTCGCGGTCATCCGGGAAAAGGCCCGGGAAGGCGTCCGCAGGGGCGGCAGCCGGGCCAGAGCGGGCCTCGGGTACCTGGCCGACCGGATCATCGAGATCGCCCCGCGTATCCCCGTACGTGACCTCGCGACGCTGCGGCGGCACTTCCCGGGCCTGGGGCCCGAGCAGATCGCCGACAAGCTGGTGGCGGGCGCGGCCAACGCGAGCTCGACGGTCGGAGCCGGCGTGGGCGCGGCGGCGATGCTGCCGGTGCCGCCCGCGATGCCGACCGAGCTGGCCGCCGAGATCACCGGTGTGGCCGCGATCGAGCTGAAGCTGATCGCCGAACTGCACGAGGTGTACGGCGTACGCCCGCCCGGCGGTCTCAAGGACCGCAGCACCGCGTATCTCTCCTCGTGGTCCGAGGAACGCGGCATCGACCCGATGAAGCCCACGACGATCAACGTCGCGCTCGGCGGGCAGATGAAGCGCGAGCTGCGTCAACAGATCATGAAGCGCATGGTGCGCAATCTGCCGAACCTGATGCCCTTCATGGTCGGTGCCGCTGTGGGCGCGGTCATGAACCGCCGGGACACGAAGAAGCTCGCGGCACGGATCCGGACGGACCTGCGGAAGGCGCAGGTGCCGTGGGAGGAGCTGCCCGAACTGCCGCCGCTGGAGCGCCCGGCGAAGCCACTGCCGATGGGGGACGACGCAAGCGCCCAGTGGCGCAAGGATCTCGGGCACGGCTGACCGGCCGGCGTCGCGGGCAGGTTTTCGCGACGGGCAGGTTTTCGCGACGGGCAGGTTTTCGCGACGGACAGGTTTTTGCGACGGGCAGAGGAAACCTTGACCGAGCCGGTCGACGGCCCGATCTGGTGTGCTAGGCCGCGGCCTTGGCCGCCCTGATCGCCTCCGCCAGCCGCTCGGGCTCACGCGTCGACAGGTACAGGTACGGCGTCGGGTCCTCGGGGTCGACGACCTCCACGCGCAGCGCCGTCGGGATGTACGCGCGCAGCAGCAGGAAGGCCCGGGTGTCGGCCTTGTGGGTGCGCCAGGCCCGCGCCTCCTCCGAGTCCATGACGTGCGCCTCGCCCAGTACCCGTACCGGAAGCTTCGCCTCGCCCGCGATCAGCGAGTCGCCCACCACGCGGATGCGGACGGAGCCGTACGAACTCGCCACGACCGCCGCCGCCGCGGTGCCGCCCGCCAGGCCCGCGAGCATGGGAAGCGTGCCGAACGGCAGCAGGATCAGGGCCAGCGAGAGCCCGACCAGGAACGAGATCAGCCACCAGGACCGGGGGGCGGTGAGGCGTTCTTCGTACGGGGCGGCGGAGAGCTGCATGGAGGCAAGCTTGGCACGGTGTCCGATCGCGGACGACGCGCGGGTAAGGTCTGCGGCTGTGAGAGGTACTTCAGCAGCTCTTGAGCCGCCGGCCGACGCCGTGAAACCGGTGCGTCATCCGGACGCGCCCGCGCCCGGGGAGCTCCTCGGCGCGCACTACGGCGAGTGTTTCGGCTGTGGCGGCGAGCAGCCCCACGGGCTGCACCTGGAGGCACGGGCCGGGGACGGCGTGCGGATCACCGCCGAGTTCACCGTGCAGGCCGCCCACCAGGGGGCGCCCGGGCTCGCGCACGGCGGTGTCCTCGCCACCGCCCTCGACGAGACCCTCGGCTCGCTGAACTGGCTGCTGCGGACCATCGCCGTGACCGGGCGGCTGGAGACCGACTTCGTGCGGCCGGTGCCGGTCGGCACGGTGCTGCACCTGGAGGCCGAGGTGACGGCGGTCGCGGGCCGCAAGATCTACTCCACCGCCACCGGGCGGATCGGCGGCCCCGACGGGCCCCTCGCGGTACGCGCCGACGCGCTCTTCATCGAGGTGAAGGTCGACCACTTCATCGACAACGGCCGCCCGGAGGAGATCCGGGCCGCCATGAACGACCCGGACCAGGTGCGGCGGTCCCGCGCCTTCGAGGTGAACCCGTGAGCCGTGAGCCCCTGAACGTGCTGATCCGGCGCGTCGATGCGGACGTACCGCTTCCGACGTACTCGCACCCCGGTGACGCGGGGGCCGATCTGCGGACGACCGAGAGCCGGGAACTGAAGCCAGGGGAGCGGGCCGTCCTGCCCACCGGGGTGTCGATCGCCCTCCCCGAGGGGTACGCGGCGTTCGTGCATCCGCGCTCGGGTCTCGCCGCCCGTCTCGGTGTCGCCCTCGTGAATGCCCCGGGGACGGTTGATGCCGGGTACCGTGGGGAGATCAAGGTGATCGTGGTGAATCTCGACCCGCACGAGCCCGTGCGGTTCGAGCGCTTCGACCGGATTGCCCAACTGGTTGTCCAGCAGGTCGAGAGGGTTCGCTTCCAGGAGGTCGCGGAACTTCCCGACTCGGCAAGGGCCGAGGGGGGCTTCGGGTCCACCGGCGGCCATGCCGCGGTGGGCGACAAAAGCGATAAAAGCGGTCAGGCCGCCGACGGCGGCACTACGGGTGGGAATCGATACGCTTCGGTCGTATCCGACCGGGAAGGACAGTGACGTGTTCGGACGTCGCAACAAGAAGGGTGCCGCCGAGGACGCGGCCGGCGAGCCCGAGCAGGTCGTCGACATCGACTCTGAGGCGGACGACGAGGGCACGCGCGAGCGTGTGCGGCTCGAACCGGAACCCCGGCCCGACGGGCCCTGGGACAGCTCCGAGGTCCGTGACCCCGCCGAGGGCCGGGTGGACCTGGGCGGCATGCTCGTGCCGGGCGTCGACGGCATGGAACTGCGCGTCGAGGTCGCGGGTGACGCGATCGTCGCGGCGACGGTCGTGCTGCGCGACAGCGCCATCCAGCTCCAGGCCTTCGCCGCCCCCAAGCGCGAGGGCATCTGGGGCGAGGTACGCGAGGAGATCGGCTCCGGCATCACCCAGCAGGGTGGCATCATCGACGAGGTCGAGGGGCCGCTCGGCTGGGAGCTGCGGGCTCAGGTTCCGGTGCAACTGCCGGACGGCACGGGTGGTTTCCAGGTCGTGCGGTTCGTCGGTGTGGACGGTCCCCGCTGGTTCCTGCGCGGTGTGATCTCGGGCCAGGGCGCGGTGCAGCCGCAGGCGGCCGGTCTGCTCGAGCAGATCTTCCGGGACACGGTCGTGGTCCGCGGCGAGGGTCCGATGGCCCCGCGCGACCCGATCGTCCTGCAGCTGCCCAACGACGCCCAGATGGTTCCCGAGGGCGTGCAGCAGGAGGAGGCGGGATCCCGCTTCTCCGGTGGCATGGGCCAGCTCCAGCGCGGGCCGGAGATCACCGAGGTGCGCTGAGCACCGTAAGGACACAAGGGCCGTACCCCGTCCGGGGCGCGGCCCTTTCTCGTGCGTGAACCCTTGACGGCTTATTGGTCTGTACCTATCGTCTGCGGCCATCGCGAGTGTTCAAAGGGACGCTCATTGTTCACGTACGAGAACGGATGGCCCCCCACATGTCGCCTGCTCCCGCACGTCACCGCCGCAGATTCCGTCGCACCGCCCTGTTCGCGGCACTGACCACCGCGCTGGTGGCCACCCTGCTGCTGCGGCCGCAGGCCGAGCGTGCCGACGCGGCGCCCGCCACCTTCGTCCATCCCGGAGTCACCGTCTCCAAGTCCCAGCTGGACTTCGTGCGCACCAGGGTCAACGCCGGCGCCCAGCCCTGGAAGGGCGCCTTCGACCAGATGACGGCGAGCAAGTACGCCGATCCGAACCGCACCCCCAAGCCCCGCGCGGTCGTCGAGTGCGGCTCGTACTCGAACCCGAACCACGGCTGCACCGACGAGCGCGAGGACGCGATGGCGGCCTACACCGACGCCCTCGCCTGGTACATCACCCGGGACGAGCGGTACGCGCGCAAGGCGATCGAGCTGATGGACGCCTGGTCCGCGGTGCTCAAGGACCACACCAACAGCAACGCGCCGCTGCAGACGGGCTGGGCCGGCTCCTCCTGGCCCAAGGCCGCCGAGATCATCAAGCACACGTACACCGGGAGCTGGGCGAACTCCGGACGGTTCGCCACCATGCTCCGCAACGTCTACCTGCCCGAGATCATCAACGGCTCCAACTCCAACGGGAACTGGGAGCTGTCGATGATGGAGGCCGCCGTCGGCATCTCCGTCTTCCTGGAGGACAAGGCGTCGTACGACAAGGCCATGGCGAAGTTCCGCACCCGCACCGCCGCCTACGTCTACCTGTCCTCCGACGGCGATCTGCCCAAGACCGTGCCGAGCCAGAACCTCGACACCCGCGAGAAGATCGTCAACTACTGGCAGAAGCAGTCCACCTTCGTCACCGGCCTCACCCAGGAGACCTGCCGCGACTTCACCCACACCGGGTACGGCATCTCCGCGATCTCGCACATCGCCGAGACCAGCCGGATCCAGGGCCGGGACCTGTACGGCACCGACGTCGGCGAGCGGCTGCGGCACGCGCTCGGGTTCCATGCCAAGTACCAGCTCGGTGCGGCCGCCCCGAGCTGGCTGTGCGGCGGCTCCCTGAAGCTGGGCCTCGGCCCGATCACCGAGGTGGGATACAACGCCCTGCACAACCGCCTCGGCATCGCGATGAGCAACACCCGGACGCTCACCGAGCGCGGCCGCCCGGCCGGCAGCAACAACCTGTTCGTGGCGTGGGAGACCCTCACCCACGGCGACAACCCCGGCTGAGGCGGGTACTCGTGGCGGGGGCGTCAGAGTTGCGTCAAAGACGCCCCCGCCGCGGCACCCGGCCCCATTTGTCTCGATTGTTGGCCGTAAGGTCGACGCTGCGTAGGCGGCTACGACCGGAACACAATGGGGACCATGGGACGCGGCAAGCTTCGGATCTACCTCGGTGCGGCACCGGGCGTCGGCAAGACGTACGCCATGCTCTCCGAGGCGCACCGGCGTGTGGAGCGGGGCACCGACTGCGTGGTCGCGTTCGTCGAGCACCACGACCGGCCCCGCACCGAGGTGATGCTGCACGGCCTGGAGCAGATCCGGCGCCGGCGGCTGGAGTACCGGGGGAGCGCCTTCACCGAGATGGACGTGGACGCCGTCCTGGCCCGGCACCCGCAGGTCGCCCTGGTCGACGAGCTCGCCCACACCAACATCCCCGGCTCCCGCAACGCCAAGCGCTGGCAGGACGTCCAGGAACTGCTCGCGGCCGGCATCGACGTCATCACGACCGTCAACATCCAGCACCTGGAGTCCCTCGGGGACGTCGTGGAGTCCATCACCGGCGTCCGCCAGCAGGAGACGGTGCCGGACGAGGTGGTGCGCCGGGCCGACCAGATCGAGCTGGTCGACATGTCGCCCCAGGCACTGCGGCGCCGTATGGCGCACGGCAACGTCTACCAGCCCGACAAGGTCGACGCGGCCCTGTCGAACTACTTCCGGCCCGGCAACCTGACCGCCCTGCGGGAACTGGCGCTGCTGTGGGTGGCCGACCGGGTCGACGAGTACCTGAAGCAGTACCGCAGCGATCACCGGGTGTCGCGGATCTGGGGTTCCCGGGAGCGGATCGTCGTCGGGCTGACCGGCGGACCCGAGGGCCGCACCCTGATCCGACGGGCCGCGCGGCTCGCCGAGAAGGGCGCCGGCGGCGAGGTGCTCGCCGTCTACATCGCCCGCAGCGACGGGCTGACGTCCGCCTCGCCGAAGGCACTGGCTCTCCAGCGCACGCTCGTCGAGGACCTCGGCGGCACCTTCCACCACGTCGTCGGCGACGACATCCCGGCGGCCCTGCTGGCCTTCGCGCGCGGGGCGAACGCCACCCAGATAGTGCTCGGCTCCTCGCGCCGCAAGAGCTGGCAGTACGTCTTCGGACCGGGCGTGGGCGTCACCGTGGCCCGGGAGTCGGGCCCCGACCTCGACGTGCACATCGTCACGCACGAGGAGATCGCCAAGGGGCGCGGACTGCCTGTCGCCCGCGGGGCGCGCCTCGGCCGGCCCCGGATCCTCGCGGGCCGGCTCGTCGGCGTCGGCGGACCGCTCCTGCTCACCCTGCTGCTGACCCACGTCGACGCCACCCTCGGGCTCGCGAACGACATGCTGCTGTTCCTGACCCTGACCGTGGCGGCGGCCCTGCTCGGCGGGCTCTACCCCGCACTCGCCTCGGCCGCGGTCGGCTCGTTGCTGCTGAACTGGTTCTTCACCCCGCCCCTGCACCGCATCACGATCGCCGATCCGAAGAACCTGCTCGCGTTGGTGATCTTCGTCTTCGTGGCGGTGGCCGTCGCCTCCGTGGTCGACCTGGCGGCCCGCCGCACCCATCAGGCGTCCCGGCTGCGCGCCGAGTCGGAGATCCTGTCCTTCCTCGCCGGCAACGTGCTGCGCGGCGAGACCGGTCTGACGGAGCTGCTGGAGCGGGTCCGCGAGACCTTCGGCATGGAGTCGGCGGCCCTGCTGGAGCGGGAGAGCGACGTCGAGCCGTGGACCTGCGCGGGCCGGGTCGGCGCAGGGGCGGCACCGGTGCGGCCCGAGGGCGCCGACGTCGACGTGCCGGTCGGCGACCACATGGCGCTCGCGCTGACCGGCCGGGTGCTGCCCGCCGAGGACCGTCGCGTCCTCGCCGCCTTCGCCGCCCAGGCCGCGGTCGTGCTGGACCGCCAGCGCCTCCAGCGCGAGGCGGACCAGGCCAAGGACCTGGCCGAGGGCAACCGGATCCGTACGGCACTGCTGGCAGCGGTCAGCCACGACCTGCGTACGCCCCTCGCGGGCATCAAGGCCGCCGTCTCCTCCCTGCGCTCCGACGACGTCGCCTGGTCCGAGGAGGACGAGGCCGAGCTGCTCGAAGGCATCGAGGAGGGCGCCGACCGGCTCGACCACCTGGTCGGGAACCTGCTCGACATGTCCCGCCTCCAGACCGGCACCGTCACCCCGCTGATCCGCGAGATCGACCTGGACGAGGTGGTGCCGATGGCGCTGGGCGGGGTGCCCGAGGGCAGCGTCGACCTGGACATCCCGGAGACGCTGCCGATGGTCGCCGTGGACCCCGGGCTGCTGGAGCGGTCGGTGGCCAACCTGGTCGAGAACGCCGTCAAGTACAGCTCGGACGACAGCAGGGTCCTGGTGTCCGCGAGTGCCATCGCCGACCGGGTCGAGGTCCGGGTGGTCGACCGCGGGCCCGGCGTCCCCGACGAGGCTAAGGAACGCATCTTCGCCCCCTTCCAGCGCTACGGCGACGCCCCGCGGGGAGCCGGAGTCGGGCTCGGCCTCGCCGTCGCCCGCGGCTTCGCCGAGGCCATGGGCGGCACCCTCAACGCGGAGGACACGCCCGGCGGCGGCCTCTCCATGGTGCTGACCCTCAGGGCGGCGGGAGCTCGGACCGGGGAACCGCCCGGCCCCGGAGAGCCCTCTCACGCCACGGGGCACCCTCGCGCCTCGCACAGCGCGGGGCACCCCCGCTCCGACGAGCCCGTTCACTCCGTACGACCCGAAAGGCAGACCACATGACCCGGGTGCTGGTGATCGACGACGAGCCGCAGATCGTGCGCGCCCTCGTGATCAACCTCAAGGCCCGCAAGTACGAGGTCGACGCCGCCCACGACGGGGCCACCGCCCTCGAACTCGCCGCCACCCGCCACCCCGACGTGGTCGTCCTCGACCTCGGTCTGCCCGACATGGACGGCGTCGAGGTGATCCGTGGACTGCGCGGCTGGACCCGGGTGCCCATCCTGGTGCTGTCCGCCCGGCACTCCTCCGACGAGAAGGTGGAGGCTCTCGACGCGGGCGCCGACGACTACGTCACCAAGCCCTTCGGCATGGACGAGCTGCTGGCCCGGCTGCGGGCCGCCGTCCGCCGGGCCGAGCCCACCGGGGGCGGCGAGGACGACGTGATGGTGGAGACCGAGCAGTTCACCGTCGACCTGGCCGCGAAGAAGGTCAACCGGGGCGGGAAGGACGTACGGCTCACCCCCACGGAGTGGCATCTGCTGGAGGTGCTGGTGCGCAACACGGGGCGGCTGGTGAGCCAGAAACAGCTGCTCCAGGAGGTGTGGGGGCCGTCGTACGGGACGGAGACGAACTATCTGCGGGTGTACATGGCCCAGTTGCGCCGAAAGCTGGAGGCGGACCCCTCGCACCCCAAGCACTTCGTCACCGAGCCCGGGATGGGGTACCGCTTCGAGAAGTGAGCCGTGGGCCTCGTCCGCAGGTCGGGACGGGGCGGGTTCGGGCCGTGGCACCAGGGGTACGTAGGTGTCGGCGCACCCCGGTAGGCTTCAGGACATGAGTGCTGTTCCTCGTTCGGAAAAGTCGGTGGGCCGGTTCAGGCGCATGCTCGACCGGCTCTCCTCGTCGCAGGAGGACCTGGAGTCCGAGGAGCTGCGCGAGGACGCCGAGACCACCGGCTGCACCAAGATCGGTGACTGCCGTGACCGACAGATAGTGACGGTTACTGGTACCTTGCGCACGGTCACGCTGCGGCCGCGCGCGGGAGTCCCGGCCCTGGAGGCCGAGCTGTTCGACGGCTCCGCCGCCCTGGACGTGGTGTGGCTCGGCAGGCGCTCCATAGTGGGCATAGAGCCCGGGCGCCGGCTGATCGCATCCGGCCGGATCTCCATGAGCCGGGGCCGCCGTGTGCTGTTCAACCCGAAATACGAACTGAGACCCCTCGGACGGGAGTAGCCGGTGACGTCGCTCGACAAGCCGACCGAAGACACCACCGCAGACGCCGAGCACGACTCCCGGGCGGTGACCGAGGCCGCGCTGTTCGAGGCTTTCGGCGGCATGCGCGGCATGATCGAGACGGTCCTGCCCGGCCTGCTCTTCGTCACCATCTACACGATCAACAAGGACCTGCACCTGTCGGCCATCGCCGCGCTCGCGGTGTCCGTGGTGCTCGTGGTCGTGCGCCTGGTGATGCGGGACACCATCAAGCACGCCTTCAGCGGCGTCTTCGGCGTCGCCTTCGGTGTCGTGTTCGCGATGATGACCGGCAACGCCAAGGACTTCTACCTGCCCGGCATGCTCTACACGCTGGGGCTGGCGCTCGCGTACATCATCACGACCCTGTGCGGTGTGCCGCTGATCGGCCTGATCCTCGGTCCGGTGTTCAAGGAGAACCTCTCCTGGCGCACCCGCAACCCCGGCCGCAAGAAGGCGTACGCCAAGGCAAGTTACGCCTGGGGTCTGATCCTGCTCGCCAAGTGCGCGGTCCTCTTCCCGCTGTACTGGTGGGCCGACACGACCCAGTTCGGCTGGGTGCTGGTCGCCCTGAAGATCCCGCCGTTCCTGCTGGCCGTGTGGCTGACCTGGGTGTTCCTGGCGAAGGCTCCGGCGCCGATCGACGTGTTCGCGGAGATGGAGGCGGCCGAGAAGGCCGAGCGGGAGGCCGCCGCCGGGCGGGCCGAGTAGGTGCTCGGCGCCGGTGTGCGGGTCGCCGGGGGCTACCGCCCCCAGGCCCCCGCTTCGGCCTGAACGGCCTCGCCCGCAAACGCCGGACGGGCTGGCAGGAAGGGCGCCCCGAGACTTCGGGGCGCCCTTCCTGATCCCTCACGCGAAGCGGCTAGCCCGCCGTGTCCTCGCGGCGGACCGACAGCAGGTCCTCCAGCTGCTCCTCACGGGCCTGGGCGGCCACGAAGAGCAGCTCGTCGCCGGCCTCCAGGGAGTCCTCGCGGGACGGGGTGAGGACGCGGGTGCCGCGGATGATCGTCACCAGGGACGTGTCCTGCGGCCACTCGACGTCGCCGACCTGGGTGCCGGCCAGCGCCGACTCCTCGGGAAGGGTCAGCTCGACGAGGTTCGCGTCGCCGTGGCTGAAGCGGAGCAGCCGGACCAGGTCGCCGACGCTCACCGCCTCCTCGACCAGGGCGGACATCAGACGCGGCGTGGACACGGCCACATCCACGCCCCACGACTCGTTGAACAGCCACTCGTTCTTCGGGTTGTTCACCCGGGCGACGACGCGCGGAACGCCGTACTCCGTCTTCGCCAGCAGGGACACGACCAGGTTGACCTTGTCGTCACCCGTGGCCGCGATCACCACGTTGCAGCGCTGGAGCGCCGCCTCGTCCAGCGACGTGATCTCGCAGGCGTCGGCCAGCAGCCACTCCGCCTGCGGGACCCGCTCGACCGAGATCGCGGTCGGCGCCTTGTCGATCAGCAGGATCTCGTGGCCGTTCTCCAGCAGCTCGCCCGCGATCGAGCGGCCCACCGCGCCGGCACCGGCAATGGCGACCCTCATCAGTGACCGCCCTCCTCTTCGGGACCCTTGGCGAACGCCGCCTCGACCTTGTCGACCTCGTCGGTGCGCATCATCACGTGCACCAGGTCGCCCTCCTGCAGCACCGTCTGCGAGGAGGGCAGGATCGCCTCGCCGAGGCGGGTCAGGAACGCCACGCGGACGCCCGTCTCCTCCTGGAGCCGGCTGATCTTGTGGCCCACCCAGTCCGCGGAGGCGTGCACCTCGGCGAGCTGGACACCGCCGGTGGGGTCACGCCACAGCGGCTCGGCGCCCGAGGGCAGCAGGCGGCGCAGCATCTGGTCCGCCGTCCAGCGGACCGTGGCCACGGTGGGGATGCCCAGGCGCTGGTAGACCTCGGCACGGCGGGGGTCGTAGATCCGGGCCGCGACGTTCTCCACGCCGAACATCTCGCGGGCGACCCGGGCGGAGATGATGTTGGAGTTGTCGCCGCTGGAGACGGCGGCGAAGGCGCCCGCCTCCTCGATCCCGGCCTCGCGCAGGGTGTCCTGGTCGAAGCCGACACCGGTGACGCGGCGGCCGCCGAACCCGGGGCCCAGCCGGCGGAACGCGGTGGGGTCCTGGTCGATCACAGCGACCGTGTGCCCTTGTTGCTCCAGGGTCTGGGCCAGAGCGGAACCCACCCTTCCGCAACCCATGATGACGATGTGCACGGCGCTTACCCCGCACTCCTCGTGAGGCGTCTGACTTGCGTGAACGTGGTGCTCATAACCTTCTCTCGGTTCGCCGGGCAACGGGCGCGGGCCGGTCGCGGACCGCTGGGCAACATCATGCCGGGCAATGGCCTGAATGATCCCTCGCGGTACGGATCGTGGACGCGCGCGTGCCTCGGTCCCACCGTAACCGTCCCCTCCGACAGGCCCACCCGGGCGTCCGCCGCTGTCCTCAGCGGCGGTTGAAGCTGCGGAGGCTGGCCAGTGCCAGGACGCCGAGTCCGGCGAGCGAGACGAGAGCTCCGACGAGCTGAGCGGTCGTCTGCGACATGAGGTCTCCCGGATGTGATGAGCGTACCGACGCAGGTCATGGAGGCACGCGGACGTCATCCGGCTCCGTGCCCGGCGCGTGCCCGGCCCGGAATTCACCCCCGCGCCGTGCGCGATTTCACCCGGATGTGCTCCGCCCCAGGCCGGGGGCCTACGATTCTCTGTTGTGTCCAAACTGACCGACGTGCCCAAGCGGATTCTGATCGGGCGCGCACTGCGCAGTGACCGGCTGGCGGAAACGCTCCTGCCGAAGCGCATCGCGCTGCCCGTCTTCGCCTCCGACCCGCTGTCCTCCGTGGCGTACGCGCCCGGTGAAGTGCTGCTGGTCCTCTCCATCGCGGGCGTGTCGGCCTACCACTTCAGCCCCTGGATCGCGCTCGCGGTCGTCGTGCTGATGTTCACCGTGGTTGCCTCCTACCGGCAGAACGTGCACGCCTACCCGAGCGGCGGCGGCGACTACGAGGTGGCGACCACCAACCTCGGCCCCAAGGCGGGCCTGACGGTGGCCAGCGCGCTCCTGGTCGACTACGTCCTGACCGTCGCCGTGTCCATCTCCTCCGGCATCGAGAACCTGGGCTCCGCGATCCCGTTCGTCGTCGAGCACAAGGTCGAGTGCGCGGTCGCGGTGATCCTGCTGCTGACGGTGATGAACCTGCGCGGCGTCCGGGAGTCGGGCAGCCTCTTCGCGATCCCGACGTACGTCTTCGTCGCGGGCGTCTTCACCATGATCGCCTGGGGCGCGTTCCGCGGGCTGGTCCTGGACGACACCATGCGGGCACCCACGGCGTCGTACGAGATCAAACCCGAGCACGAGGGCCTCGCCGGCTTCGCGATGGTCTTCCTGCTGCTGCGCGCGTTCTCCTCCGGCTGTGCCGCGCTCACCGGCGTCGAGGCGATCTCCAACGGCGTCCCGGCCTTCCGCAAGCCCAAGTCGAAGAACGCCGCGACCACGCTGGCGATGATGGGCCTGCTGGCCGTCACCATGTTCTGCGGCATCATCGGGCTCGCCATGGCGACCAAGGTCCGCATGGCCGAGAACCCGGCCGTCGACCTGGTCAAGGACGGTGTCGCGGTCGGCTCCGGCTACGTCCAGAACCCCGTCATCACCCAGGTCGCCGAGGCCGTCTTCGGCAAGGGCAGCTTCTTCTTCGTCGTGCTCGCCGCGGCCACCGCGCTGGTGCTCTTCCTCGCGGCCAACACCGCCTACAACGGCTTCCCGGTGCTCGGCTCGATCCTCGCCCAGGACCGCTATCTGCCGCGCCAGCTGCACACCCGCGGCGACCGGCTCGCCTTCTCCAACGGCATCGTGCTGCTGGCGGGCGCGGCCGCGCTGCTGGTGTGGGTCTACGGCGCCGACTCCACGCGTCTGATCCAGCTGTACATCGTCGGCGTGTTCGTGTCCTTCACGCTCAGCCAGATCGGCATGGTCCGGCACTGGAACCGCCTGCTGGCCACGGAGAAGGACCAGGCCAAGCGCCGCCACATGGTCCGCTCCCGCGCGATCAACACCTTCGGCGCCTTCTTCACCGGGCTCGTCCTGGTCGTCGTCCTGGTCACCAAGTTCACGCACGGCGCCTGGGTCGCCCTGCTCGGCATGGTGATCTTCTACGTGACGATGACGGCCATCCGCCGCCACTACGACCACGTCTCCGAGGAACTCTCCGCCCCCGAGGGCCCCAGCGACGACAGCGTCCGCCCCTCCCGGGTGCACTCCGTCGTCCTGGTCTCCAAGATCCACCGGCCCGCCCTGCGCGCCCTGGCCTACGCCAAGCTGCTGCGCTCGGACACGCTGGAGGCGCTCAGCGTCAACGTCGACCCGGCGGAGACCAAGGCGCTGCGCGAGGAGTGGGAGCGGCGCGGCATCGACGTACCGCTGAAGGTCCTCGACTCGCCCTACCGCGAGATCACGCGCCCGATCATCGAGTACGTGAAGGGGCTGCGCAAGGAGTCGCCGCGCGACGCGGTGTCCGTGATCATCCCCGAGTACGTCGTCGGCCACTGGTACGAGCACCTGCTGCACAACCAGAGCGCACTGCGGCTGAAGGGCCGGCTGCTGTTCACGCCGGGCATCATGGTCACCTCGGTGCCCTACCAGCTCCAGTCCTCCGAAGCCGCGAAGGTCCGTGCCCGCAAGCGCGGGGAGTGGAACGCGCCGGGTGCGGTGCGACGGGGGCCGGCGCAGGAGCGGGCCAAGGAGACCGAAGCCCGGAACTGACGGGGGCCGGGAGCACGTAGACTGGTGGGCTGTTGTCAGGCCCTCAGGAGACCTCTGGAGAGGGCCGTGCCCCCCTCTCGATCTGGAGTCACCCCACCATGCAGGCAGAAGAGAAGAAGTCGCTGGTGGGGGAGGAATACGAGGTCGAGATCGGCCCCGTCGCCCACGGCGGGCACTGCATCGCCCGCACCGACGCCGGCCAGGTGCTGTTCGTCCGGCACACCCTGCCCGGCGAGCGGGTCGTGGCCCGGGTGACCGAGGGCGAGGAGGGCGACCGCTTCCTGCGCGCGGACGCCGTCGAGATCCTCACGGCCTCCAAGGACCGCATCGAGGCGCCCTGTCCCTTCGCCGGCCCCGGTCGCTGCGGAGGCTGCGACTGGCAGCACGCGAAGCCGGGGGCGCAGCGCCGGCTGAAGGGCGAGGTCGTCGCCGAGCAGCTGCAGCGGCTCGCGGGCCTGACGCCGGAGGACGTCGGCTGGGACGGCACGGTGATGCCGGCCGAGGGCGACAAGCTGCCCGCAGGGCAGGTGCCGCAGTGGCGCACACGCGTGCAGTACGCCGTCGACGCCGACGGCCACGCCGGACTGCGCCGGCACCGCTCGCACGAGGTGGAGCCGGTCGACCACTGCATGATCGCCGCCGAGGGCGTCAGCGAACTGGGCATC
The DNA here is from genome assembly GCF_057710365.1 of Streptomyces sp. bgisy027. Classification (NCBI taxonomy): domain Bacteria; kingdom Bacillati; phylum Actinomycetota; class Actinomycetes; order Kitasatosporales; family Streptomycetaceae; genus Streptomyces; species Streptomyces sp. bgisy027. Next base: position 148,321 of record NZ_JBYIVZ010000009.1, on the reverse strand, counting down.
GAGAAGCGGGACTGGACGGGCATGGCCTCGGTGGAGGCCATCGCGGCGACCGGTTCGCAGGACCGGCAGGTGATCCTGACGCCGAAGCCGGGGGCGCGCCTTCCGATCGTCGAACTGGACCGCCCGGTGTCGGTGATGCGGGTCGGCGAGAAGGACGGCGGCATCCACCGCGTCCACGGCCGCCCCTTCGTCCGCGAGCGCGCGGACGGCCGCACCCACCGGGTCGGCAGCGGCGGCTTCTGGCAGGTCCACCCGAAGGCCGCGGACACCCTGGTGACGGCGGTCATGCAGGGCCTGCTGCCACGCAAGGGCGAGATGGCGCTGGACCTGTACTGCGGCGTCGGGCTCTTCGCCGGCGCCCTGGCCGACCGCCTCGGCGACAAGGGCGCGGTCCTCGGCATCGAGTCCGGCAAGCGCGCGGTGGAGGACGCCCGGCACAATCTGGCCGACTTCGAGCGCGTCCGCATCGAGCAGGGCAAGGTCGAGTCGGTCCTGCCGCGCACGGGCATCTCCGAGGTCGACCTGATCGTCCTGGACCCGCCCCGGGCGGGAGCTGGCCGCAGGACGGTCGAGCACCTCGCTTCGCTGGGCGCCCGGAGGATCGCATACGTGGCGTGCGATCCGGCGGCGCTGGCACGGGACTTGGGGTACTTCCGGGACGGGGGGTACCGGGTGCGGACTCTGCGGGCGTTCGATCTGTTTCCGATGACGCACCATGTGGAGTGCGTGGCTGTTCTTGAGCCCGCAGCAAAGGGCGTCTGACCGGCTGATTCTCTGATTCGCTGGGTTGCGGGCGGGTCGTGCCGACATGTTTCCTTCGGTCCACCGCGTGGAGCGTGCTGCAGGTTCCCGCCACGTGTCTCACGTGCGGTTTCGTAGCGGGGCGTGGTCGAGGACGCTCTGCCTCTACTCCCTGATGAATGGGTTCGGGAGATGTCTTGACGCTCGTTCGACGCTGCTTCTGACGGAGCGTGAGGTGGTCGTCCCGGATCAGATGGCGCGGGTCAGTCGACTTGTCGGACGCAACCCGACGAGCAGCGCGTTGGCCTCGAGGTTTCATGACGGTCCGCCGACGGAGTCGGTGGACCGTTTGTATGCCGTGGGCTGAGGGCGTGCAGGCCGAAGGTCCGAGTGTTGCCTCGGGGTGGAGCCGGGTTCCATTGGTCCGGGTGCTGAGGTGCTGCCGGAGGGACGGAGGTCCAGGAGGTCTACCTGGGCCGCTCCTCGGAGCCGACGACAGGGGAGCCCGCATCCGACCCCCGCAGCCACGCCCGTGGCCGTCGCCGAGGAGTCGTGACCATGCTGGAGATCAGTTCCGTTCATGCCGGCTACGACCGCACCACGGTGTTGCACGGCGTGACGGTCCCGGTCCAGAAGGACGGCGTCGTCACCGTCCTCGGCCACAACGGCGCCGGGGCGGGGGAGCGCTCTGCTGCGCACCGTCATGGGCCTGATCAAACCCAGGAGCGGCACCGCCCTGCTCGACGGTGAGGACATCACCCGCCTCGCCCCGCAGCAGCGAGTGGCCCGCAGCATGGCCTACGTTCCACAAGGACAGCAGTCATTCCCGCATCTGAAGACGGCCGAGAACCTCCAACTCGTCGCGGACAACCGGACCGACGGCAAGGAGGCCGTCGCCGACGCGCTGGCCCTCTTTCCGGTCCTGCGGGAGCTGTCGGGGCGCCGTGCCGGTCTGCTCTCCGCGGGGCAGCGGCAGCAACTCGCCATCGCCCGCGCCCTGATCACCCGCCCGAAGCTGCTCCTCCTGGACGAACCCACCGAGGCCATCCAGCCCTCGGTCGTCGCCGAGAACGAGGAGACGATCCTCGCCCCGACCCGGCGCGACGGCCTGTCCGTACTCCTCGTCGAACAACACGTCGGCTACGCCATGCGGGCCGCACAGCACTACTACGTCCTGGAGGCGGGCCGGGTGACCTCGTCCGGCAGGAACTGGCGTTCGGTCCCGAGGATGCGGCTCGACCCTTCCTCACAGCCGACCGGCGCATGTGGACCGCCTTCGAGCCGGAACTGCGCCGACGGCTCTCCGAGCTCCAGGCCGGATGCTCCGTGGCGGAACGCGTCCGGGCGACGCTGCTCGCACTCCTGCCGACCGGGAACTTCGGCATGGCCGTCGTGGCGCGGCATCTCAGGGTCAGCCCGCGCACCCTGCAACGGCACCTGTGTGCCGAAGGTGTCACCTACCAGGACATCCTCAGCGACACCCGGGAGTCCCTGGCGCGCCACCACCTGCGGGACTCGGGCATGGCGGTCCGTGACATCGCCTTCCTGCTCGACTACGCGGACCCCAATTCCTTCTACCGGGCGTTCCACTCCTGGACGGGACTGAGCCGTCGCAGGCCGGCACCGATCGCTGACGGAAGACCTCGGACCGCAGCCCCCTCATACGGAGCGCAGGCTGCGTGGTGTCTCGCCCGTCCACTGCCGCAGGGCGCGGTGGAAGGACGTCAGTTCGCCGTATCCGATGAGGAACGCGATCTCGGTGCTGGAGAGAGTGGAACGCCGCAGGTACGCCCGGGCCAGTCGTTCCCGGGTCTGTGCGAGCACCTCCTGGAAGGACGTGCCCTCCGCCTCCAGGCGGCGCTGCAGGGTGCGCGGGCTCGTCGCCAGTTGCAGAGCCACTTCGGCGAGCGTGCGCCGCCCGGCCGGCAGACAGGTGAGCAGAGCCTCTTGCGTGCGGTCCGCCCAGGTCGCGGACTGCTCGAGATCGTGCAGGCGCCAACGCAGATCGGATTCCAGGTGCTCCCACATACCGGCGTGCACGTCGGTGTCGAACGGCCGGTGCATGTCGGACGGGGAGAAGACCACCGCGGCGCGCCCCTGGGCGAGGACGGCACCGTCGAGGAAGTCCGCCACGGCAGTCTGATCGTCGGGCGGGTTGGGGACCGTGATCCGCACGGGCCGGATCCGGGCTCTGGTGGCCAGCCGCGCGAAGGCCACCCAGAAGAGCAGCTCGAACCGCTCCAGCACCGCGGGCGGTGTGAAAGGGGCTCGTGGACGCAGAGCGATCCGAAGGCCCGTGTCGGTCCGTACGTCCAGGGTCACCGGGTAGATGAGGCGCTTGTAGAGGGCGATGCGTTCCGCCGCCTGCGCCAGGTCACGGCTGGCCAGCCCGGCGAAGACGGCGGCTTCGAAATGATCGGCCGACACCGCCGAGGCGATCGCCACCGCGAGGTCGGGCCCCTGGTACAGGGCTTCGGCCGCCTCCCACAGCGCGAAGAAGTCCTCGGCGCCGATCCGCGCCCCGGGGTACCGCTGCAGGTCCGCGGGCAGGCGGGCGTGCCGCGCTACGGCCTCCGGGTCCAGGCCGAGAGCGGCCAGGACCCGGGGCCATCCAGGTGCGAGCGAGTAGGTCGTCATGTCGTCATGCGCGGGCGGCGACCGCTCCCCGCTCGACGAGCTGCTCGAACATGTCCTCCATCGACTCCTGGAGCGGCCGGTAGACCATGCCCAGCTCCCGGCGGCTCTTGCCGTTGTCCGCGTGCCATTCCACGCCGACGTTCCTGCTGACGAAGGTGCGGGTGAGCCCCGCGCTCGGTGCCGCCAGCCAGACCAGGGGCTTGGGCAGCGCGCGCCGGGGGAGGGGGAAGCGGTCCCCGAAGCGGGGCAGCAGCGCCCGGCCCAGTTCGAGGACGTTCGTGTCGTGTCCGGAGACGATATGGCGGCCGTGGGCGTCGGGAAGGTACGCCGCCGCGAGGTGAGCGCGGGCCAGGTCCCGTACGTCGACCACGCCCAGCCCGGCCCGGGGGGCGCCCCAGCGCAAGGTGCCGTCGCCCAGCTGCCGGACGATCGAGAAGCTCTCGGACGTGGGCTGGGCGTTGACCGCTGGCCCGATGACCAGGGAAGGGTTGACGACCACGAGCCGCCAGCGACTCTGCGAGCCGGCGATCTCCCAGGCGGCCTTCTCAGCCAGCAGCTTGGAGTAGCTGTAGGGCTGATAGTCCAGCGAGGCGGTCGTGTTCCAGACGTCCTCGGTGAGCCGTCCGTTCTGGGCGGCCGCGCAGTCGGCGGCGTCGGTGTAGATCGCGGCGCAGGACGAGGTCAGCACGACGCGCTGCACCGAGGGGGTCGCGTCGGCGCTCTCCAGGACACTGCGCGTGCCCTGTACGGCCGGGTCCACCAGCTCCCGCTGCGGATCGTCGACCTGGGTGGTGAACGGCGACGCGGTGTGGAAGACGATGCGGCAGCCCGCCATCGCCTCGGTGTAGGAGCCCTCGGTGAGCAGGTCCGCGGCGAAGAACTCGATGGCGCCGGGGGACTTCTCAGCGAAGTCCACGAGGTGCTGGATCTTGGCGGTGTTGCGCGGATCGCGCACCGCGGCTCGCACCGTGACACCTGCGTCGAGGAGCCCCTTGACGATCCATCCGGCGACGTATCCCGTTGCGCCGGTCACCAGGACGGGGGCAGTCGTGTCCACGGGAATACCGGTCAGGGCAGGTTCTGTGTGCATATTGAAACCGTACGGCGCCGATGCGGGCGTTTCTTGTCGGATCACGCCAGCTCCCGACGGCACCGTCGGGAGCCGACTCGTCACGCCGCCCGTGACGTGATTCTGATGACGTCGAACGTGGAGTCTGTGGCTATCCTTGAGCCTGCCAGAAAGGACACTTGACCTGCGGCTTTGTGGCGCAGGCGGGGCGGCCGACCTGTTCCTCGCCATGCAGCGGGTCGAATGGATGGATCGACCCTTGAAGGTTTTCCTGACCTGCGACGCATTGAGGTAGACGGTCGTTTTGGCGGCGCAATCATGGGTTCCTTTCGAGGAATCTTGACGCTCGACTGACGCTCGCTTCGGGGGTCTGGGCGTTACTGAGACATCCGGGGTGATCTCGGTATCTCGGGATCACACCGGGCAGCTCAGTTCCCGGGGGTCGGAAGTCAGTAGCCGGGTGGGTGTCAACGGCCATCTCGTTCTCCCCGTCAGATCAGGTGGGGACCACGTGTCCGGCAGCTCGAAGAGGACGCCACATCCTGGGAGGACACGGCACGGAGCTGCGTGGGGGAACGCGACAAGGCTCGAGACGATGCCGCCACCGCTGAAGCCCTGCCTCAGGACCGGGACTACTGGAAGAACAAGTACCTGAACCTCTCGAAGGACGGGAGCGGACAGGCGGCCACATTCGACGCCTGGAGCGAGATCCCTCCTCTGGGAACGGACGCCGTGCCCACTTTCGAAGCTCTCGCCAAGGCGTCGGAGGAACACATCGTGTTCTCACCGTGAGCCCTCATCCGGACGTGATCAGTAGATTTGCGGATCATCGGTCTCTTCGAGGAGGCGAGCCGCGAGGTCGTCGGCCCACTCCACAGCCCAAGCCCGAAGCGCGGTGATGGTGGCGTCATCGAGGTCGTAGGCGGCGAAGGCTTCGTCGTCGGTCCACTCGGCGCCCATGAGGTTCGCCTGCAGGTCGTCGCGCTCGAAGCGGCCGCGGGCATGGCGGCGGCCGAACTCCTCGAGTTCGCCATTGCTCCAGCGGCGGGAGGCCGCGAACACGTCGATCAGGTCGCGGGGCGCTCCGCGGTCGGCGAGGGCGCGGACCTTGGTCCCGATCACGTCCTCCTCCGCGAGGACGGGTCCGTACGGGCTCTGGGCGACGGGTCGCCAGAAGATCTCCTTGAGGATGTCGACCTCGCATTCCTGCCCGGTGGCCGGGTCGGACACGGTGAAGCGGGCGGATAGCGGGGCAGTCTCCAGCGCATGCACCTTCCAGCCGCGGGCTTCCAGGCCGGCGCGGAGCGTGGCGGCGATGTCGGCCATGGGCGCCGGGTTCTCGGTGGCGACGTCGAGGTCCTGGCTGGGCCGGTTCACGAGGTGGTGGGCCCGCACGGCGTATCCACCGGTGAGGACCAGTGGGTACGGCGAGCCGAGCGCGATCACATCCGCCAGGAGCCGCGTGTGCAGCTCCGGCATGTCCGTCACGCGGTTGCCCGGCCGCGGCAGGCGAGCTGAGGGAAGGCGTCTTCCCATACGGCGCGCACGGTACGGCCGACGAGGGTGCGCAGCACCGGCCACAGCTGCAGGAGCAGATCCTGATTGAGGTAGCGGGGCAGGTCGTCGTGGAGGCCCTCATGCAGGACGGTGCGGTACAGGCCCATTCGCTGACGCGGCTTGCCCAGGTCGTATGAGGTCATGCCGGACCAGGCCATGTGCAGCGGCAGATCCACGACACCGTGGGTCGGCCCGTGCAGCTCGGCCAGCGACTCCGGCAGACGCCGCCGGAACTTCTCCCGGTACAGCGCGAGGTCCTCGGCGACCGCGTCTGAGGGGTCGCTCGGCCTGGGGGCGGCGTGCTGTGAGCTGGAGGGCATGACGCCATTATGGCGGCCGGAGAAGCGGTGCTGGTCATGGGGCGCGAGCCTTCATCGGGTCATGACGCTCGTTTGACGCTCTGGGCGCCCGCAAGCGGAACACCGAGCCGAGAACCCTGCTCTGAACTGGTCTTTTCTGTGTCTCGTCCGGACGATATCTTCCCGATGACGCACCATGTGGAGTGCGTGGCGATCCTCGAACCGACGGCAAAGGGCTCCTGACCTGCCGTTACTCCGGATGCAACACCCCGTTCGACCTGTTTCCGGGTCGCTGTGGAGTGGAACGCGCTGTGCATCGCAGATGGGCCTTGAGGTCCTCCTCCGCGCGGGCCCCGCTCTCGTCCCACGCCAGGGCCTCACGGGCGTCGTCGGCCAGGGTGTCCAGGAGGATGCCGACCTTCGACTTCCACCAGCGGTGGATCGTCTGCTTGGCCACCCCGGCCCGCCGGCGACTTCGAACCGCGGGCCGACCGGCGCCGCCGCTGACCGATTCGGCAGGATGGGGTTATGACGCGTCGTGCTCTCACCCCGCCTCAAGTGGTCAAGGCCCGGAAGGCCGTCCATCGGTCACGGCGAAGCGCCGCAGGGCGACCCGGCGCGGTGGGCGCGTGAGCGGGCGGACGACGGCGTTACCGCCGTCGCTGCGGGCGTGGCTCGGGCTGGTCGCCGGTCTCGCCGCGCTGGTGGTCGTCGGGCTCGGGGTCGCGTACTCCGGGCACCACGAGCCGGGTCGGGTGGACCGGTGGGTCGTCGATCCGACGGCGGACAGTGTGGGTCCGCCGTGGCGGGGTGTCGCTCTGGCCGTCGACTTCCTGGGGGAGCCGGTGGGGGCGGCCATGCTGGTCGGGGCCGTCGTGACGGGCTGCCTGCTGCTGCGCAGCCCTCGGTCGGCGCTGTTCGTCGTCGCCGGTCCGGGAATCGCCGTGGTGACGGCGACGCTGCTCAAGTTGGTGGTGGGGCGCACCATCCACGGTGCGGACAACCTGTCGTATCCGAGCGGGCACACCGCCTTCCTCACCTCGCTCGCCCTTGTGGTGGCGCTGCTCGTGACCGGTCGGCTCGGCCTCGGGAGGACGGCCGGCACGCTGACCGTGCTCGGAGCGGCGCTGGTTGCCGGCGCCGCCATGGGCTGGGCGCAGGTCGCCCTGGGCGCGCACTACCCGACCGACGTCCTCGGCGGCTGGTGCACCGCGCTGGCGGTGATACCGGCGACCGCGTGGGTGGTCGACCGGACGGCCGACCGGCCGGCCGGCAGGGCGACCGACGCCGGTCGGCGCGAGCTGCGCTGACGTCACGTCACACGTCAGGCCAGGCGGCGGAACACCGGCTTCACCGGGCGTCCGCCCAGCCACGGCGTGGGGTCGCCGGCGTCGAGTGCCTTCCGGTACACCGCACACGCCTGCGCCACCACGTCGACGGTGTGCTCGATGTCGGCGTCGTCGAGCGCGCTGCTCACCACGAACGACGGAGCCAGCACCCCGCCCGCGAGGAGTTGGCGCAGGAACAGCGTGCGGTACGGCTGTGAGGGCCGGCCCTTCTCGTCGAGGGTGGCGAAGACCAGGTTGCTGGCCCGGCCCCGGACGACGACGTGGTCGGCGACGCCCATGCTCGCTGCGGCGTCCCGGACCCCCGCTGCCAACCGCTCGCCCAGGGCGTGCAGTTGATCGGTGATGCCCTCCTCCGCATACGTGGCCTGCACGGCCGTCGCGGCGGCCAGGGAGTGCGTCTCGGCACCGTGCGTGGTCGACAGCAGGAACACCCGGTCGCCCGAGTGACGCAGCCCGCCCCGTTCCATCAGCTCGCGGCGCCCGGCCAGCGCGGAGACGGCGAACCCGTTGCCCAGCGCCTTGCCGAACGTGGAGAGGTCGGGGACGACGCCGTACAGGCCCTGGGCGCCCGCCTCGGACCAGCGGAAGCCGGTGATCATCTCGTCGAAGACCAGTACGCAGCCGTGCCGGTCGGCCAGTTCGCGCAGGCCCGCGAGGTAGCCGGGCGGCGGCTCGGTGTGGCCGGCGGGTTCGAGGATCAGGCAGGCGATCTCGTCCTGGTGCCGGGTGAGCAGTTCCTCGGTGGCGGTCAGGTCGCCGTACGGGAAAGCCACGGTGAGCTCGGTGGTCGCCGCCGGGATGCCGGCGGACATCGGTGTGGTGCCGATGAACCAGTCGTCGACGGAGAAGAAGGGATGGTCGCCGCAGATCGCCACCCGCGGGCGCCCGGTGACGGCGCGGGCGAGGCGCACCGCGGCGGTGGTGGCGTCGGAGCCGTTCTTCGTGAACTTCACCATCTCGGCGGTCGGCACCGTGGCCAGGAAGCGTTCCGCGGCTTCGAGTTCCATGACGGACGGCCGCACGAAGTTGCTGCCGCGGTCGAGTTCCCGTCGCACCGCCTCGGTCACACGCGGGTGGGCGTGACCGAGGCTGACCGACCGCAGGCCGGAGCCGTACTCGACGTAGCGGTTGCCGTCGACGTCCCACACGTGGGCGCCGCGGCCGTGGCTGATGACCGGGGCCAGGTTCTCGGGGTACTGGTCGTCGCCCTTGGCGTAGGTGTGCGCACCCCCGGGGACCAGGGCGTGCAGCCGCTCGTTCGCCGCCCGCGACCGGGGCAGGAAGAACTCCTCAGTGTCCACGCTGACTTCAGCTCTCTCTCTGCTTCAGGACCTCGGCGAGGCGGGGCGCCTCCCGGTCCCGCTGGGACATCGATGTGGCCGGCAGCGGCCAGCGGATCGCGAGTTCCGGGTCGTCGAAGGCGATCGTCACGTCCTCCGCCGGATCGTGCGGGCGGTCGATCCGGTACGAGGTGTCGGCGGTCCCGGTCAGCGCCTGGAAGCCGTGCGCGCATCCCGCCGGGATGTACAGGGTCGTCTGGGTCTCGCCGGACAGCTCGAAGGTCGCCACGTTGCGGTAGGTCGGCGACTCGGGCCGCAGGTCCACGACGACGTCGAAGATCTGCCCGTAGGAGCACCGCACCAGCTTGGCCTCGCCGGCGCCGGAGCGCAGGTGCAGGCCGCGCAGCACACCCCGGACCGAGCGGGACACGCTGTCCTGGACGAAGGCGTCCGGATCGATGCCCACCGAGCGGACCACGTCGGCGTCGAAGGTGCGGCAGAAGAAGCCGCGTTCGTCGGCGTACGGGGTCGGCTCGAAGAGGTACGCGCCGGCGATCGCCGGGACTTCGACGGCCTTCATGGAGTCTCCTGCCGGGTGCGGGCCTGCGCTTGGTCGGTTGCCGGGAACAGAGTTGTCGTCAGGGCGGTGAACTGGTCCTGGAGTTGCCGGGTGGCGACCAGGTTGCGCTCGGCCAGAGTCCGCCGCAGTTCCGCCGATCGCTTCTCCAGCGCCCGGAACTGCTCCAGCAGCCGGTCGGCGTCCACCTCGCGAGCCGGATGGCAGTACGCGGCAAGGCCCATCCGGTCCATGAGCGCGTCGCTCTTCGCCGCGTAGCTCAGCGCGAGCGTCGGGGTGCCGGCCTTCAGTGCGCAGATGAGGTTGTGGTACCGGGTCGCCACCACGGTGTCGGCGGCCGCGGTCTCCTTCATCAGGTCGGCCAGCGAGGCCGCCTCGGCGGCGGTGACCAGCGGCGAGTCCACCGCTTCGAGGATCGCGGCGACCACGGACCGGTCGCACTCGTCGCCGGTGAGCAGCCGGACCGGCCTGCCGTCCTCGACCAGCGCGCGGACGAACCGGGTCGTCCCGTCGAGGTAGCGCCGGTGGATCTCCTCCGCCCGGGCGCGGTCGTCGTCGCCGCCGTGGAAGTCCATGACACCGACGCAGACCACACCCGGCGGGCCCGGGGGTGTGCCGGAGCGCGATGCCGGCAGGGCGAACGCGAGGTCCGGGTGGACCTCGTCGCGCGCGGTGTCCACACCCATCTCCCGCAGCGCGTCACGGGACTGGGCGTCCCGGTACGACCGGTAGGCGGCCAGCCGCGCCGACCGGCGCACCAGGCTCCGGGTCAGCCGGTTGCCGATGGGTCCGGCGCCGACGCCGACCAGCGCGACCTTGGTGCCGAACAGCCGGCCGGACGCGCAGAGCAGGAACAGCGCGTACGGGAAGCCCCAGGGCCGCAGCGGCAGCGTGGCCTCCAGGACGCCCATGCCCGGCACGATCACCACGTCGTGCCGGCGCACCCAGGCGGCGGTACGGAAGGCGTCGACGAGTTTGCCCAGCCCCTTGCCCGCGATCGCGCCCGCACGTGACGCGGTCCGGTACTCCCCGCGGTACCAGTGCAGCCGCGTCGCGGGAATCCCGTACCGGGCCGTGACGACCTCGGGTCCGCCGCACAGCGCGTCCACGGACGCCTCGGGGTGCTCGGCGCGCAAGTACCCGAGCACGGCCTCCAGCGACCCGTCGTTGCCGAGGTTGCCGGAGCCGAGCAGGCCGAACACCCCGACGCGTACGGGGCGTTTCATGTCCGCCGCCCCTCACGTCCCGCGACGAGGTCGTCGACGGAGACGGTCAGCCTGTCCGGGTCGACCGGGGCACGGTCCTCGACCCGCTCGCCGGCGCCCGGCCGGACCCGGCTCGTCATCCACTCGGCCAGGTGGCGGTAGCAGGCGCGCCGGTCCGCCCCGGACAGCGGAGCCCGCCGGATCGCCGAGACGAAGCCCAGGACGTACTCGGCGAGCAGCCGGGGAGTCGGGTGCAGCGGGCCCGCCCGGCGCGGGTCCAGGTTGACGCACCGGGAACGCTTGCTCGGGTTCGCGCGCTCGGCGCGGGTGGGGTGGTCGCGGCGGAAGTACAGCAGCTCCGGCACCTGGTGGAAGGGCCCCTGGAGGACGATCTGGGCGACGAACGTGCGGTCCGCGTGGTGATAACTGTCGTGCGGCCGCACCCGGCGCAGCATGTCGGCGCGCATCACCCCGTAGAAGTCGTCGCCACCGGGCTCGAACAGGAAACTGCGGAAGCGCTCCGGCGCGTCGGGCGAGGCGGTGGCGAGCCCGTACTCGTAGGGGACCTTCACCTGTCCGTCGCCGTCGATGACCGCCTGGTCGGAGTGCGCGAGGACGATCTCCGGCCGCTCGTCCAGCGCCTGTACACAGCGGCGCAGCAGGTCCCGGGCGTAGAGGTCGTCGTGCGAGGCCCACTTGAACAACTCACCGCGGCACTGGGTGAACACGTAGTTGTGGTTCGGTGCGGCGCCGACGTTCCGGGGCAGCCGCAGGTAGCGGATGCGCGAGTCCTGCGCGGCGTACTTGCGGCAGATCTCCTCGGTCCCGTCGGTCGAGGCGTTGTCGGAGACGACCAGCTCGAAATCCTCGTAGGTCTGGCCGAGGAGGGCGTCGAGCGACTCGGCGAGGTACTCCTCGCCGTTGTACACGGGCAGGCCGATGCTCAGCCTGGGTCGGGCGGTCATGGCGTCCTCACTTCGGGAATGGAGTTCTGGTGGTGCTCGCGCAGGGCGGAGCGCAGCTGGAGCCACCACACGGCGGAGGCGGCGAGGGTCGCGGTGGCGACGCCCCAGGCCGAGCCGACCGTGCCGGCGAGGGCCGCGCCGCCGAGGCCGCCCGCCACGTAGCAGGCGGACGCGAACAGCTGGCAGCGCAGGCTGCGCCGGGCCGCGGCGAGCGCGCGCAGCCCGGCCGCCGCGCCGGTGCCGAGGCCGGCGCCCGCGACGCCGAGGGTGACCGGCACGACGAGCTGCGCGGCGGAGTGCCAGACGTCGCCGAGCACGAGCTCGCCGAGCCGGTCCGGCATGAGCAGCAGCGCCCCGCCCCAGCACAGCGCGGCGACGGCCTGCCCGCCGCCCAGCAGGAGGCAGAACCGGCCCAGGCGGTCCGGGGCCCGCCGCAGGACCCGTGCCGCCTCCGCGACGGTGACCAGCGACAGGCCCATCAGCACGGCGAGGAACGGGCCGAGCAGCAGCTCGGCGCCCCGGACCGCGCCCACCGCGCCGACGCCGACGATCGCGCCGAGCCCGTACGCACGCAACTGGCTCGCGCCGCTGAGGCTGACGTTCTCGACCAGGTACCGGTAGCCGAGGTCGCGCTGCTCGCGGAGCCACGCGCGTGCCCGGGCCGTGCGCGGCAGGATGCCGGACTGGACGTAGCCGTATCCCGCGGCCACCGTGGCGGACGCGCCCCAGGCGAGCACGAAGGCGGCCACGCTGTCCACGCGGGCCGCCAGCACCATGGCCGGGACGAGCGCGACACCCCACACGAGGTCGTTGACGAACGCCTTCTTCCCGGTGCCCGCGGCGAAGAACGAGTACCGCCAGGCGTCCTGGAGCAGCAGCCCCGGCAGCATGACACCGAGACAGGCGAACGCCGGCCCGACCTGGCCGCCGAGGGCGAGGCCGGCGGCCAGACACCCCGCGCCGATCGCGGCACCGACGCCGAGCGCGGTGCCCGACGACCGGGCCACCGCCCCGCGCCAGGCCGAGTCCGACACGCCGCTGAAGCGCACCACGAGCGGGTCGGTGGCCAGGCCCCGGGAGACGTTGAGCACCACGCCGTAGGTCACCCAGGCGAGGCTGAACACGCCGAACGCGGTCACCCCCAGCGAGCGGGCCACGTAGATCCCCACCGCGAAGTTGCTGATGCTGGAGGCCGCCTGGTCGGCCAGCCCCCAGGACAGCCGGCCGGCGAAGGCCCGGCGGGTGGATCCCGCCGGTGCCGTCGCCTTCTCCTCCTCGGTGGTCATCCGCGTCATGCCTTGATCAGACCGGCGCCGTGCAGGGCGTCGGCCGCGGTGGCGACGGTGTCGAACGGCAGCCCGGACCGCTCGGTGACGTCCAGCAGACTGTGCTCGCCGTCGGAGAGACTGAGCACCCAGAGCATGGCCATCTGGGCCTGCTTGGTGTCGCTGCGGCCGCCGAGCGCGTCGTACAGCCCGCGCCGGCCCAGCTGCGGTTCGCCGTAGGGGCTGAGGTTGAGGTACCTCCGGTTGCGGTCGAGGACGCCGAACGCCTCGCGGCAGACGGCGAGCGTGTCCGCCATCGCCTCCGGGGAGACGAAGTCCAGGTTGTCCGCCGAGGTGTGGTATTCGGGGTAGCCGGCGTACGGGGTCCGGCTGAGCGAGCCCACGCCGAGGTTGAACCCGGGCGAGCAGTACTGCCGCTCGTCGTAGCCGTACGGGGTGAACTCGTTGACCTGGTGCGGGCGTTCGGATGCGGCCAGCACATGCCCCATCACCCGGTCGATCTCCGCGTCGCCGCGCCTGCTCCGCTTGTACGTCAGCGAGCCCGGGTCACCGGCGCAGGCCAGCACCAGCCCGTGCTTGACGCGGTCCACCCGCTCCGCGTTGCGGGCCAGCCAGGTGATCGCCCCGATGGTGCCGGGCGCGTAGACGAACCGGTAGGTGTAGTACGGCGTCTCCTGCGCCAGCTCCCGGGCCAGGAACGTCGCCACCGCGATGCCGGCCAGGTTGTCGTTGGCCAGCGACGGGTGGCAGACGTGACAGGAGACGATCACCTCGTCGGGGACCTGTCCCGGGACCACGTACTCGGCGTAGGTGAGGTGGCCGTCGGCGAGGGTGGAGTCGATGCGCACCTCGTACTCGCCGTCCGGCAGCGCGTCCAGGGTCTCCTGGGCCAGGCAGAACCCCCAATCCGGTTTGTAGTAGCTGGTGCGGTACGGCACCCAGGCCGGGTGTTCCGGAAGCGTGTGCAGGTGCGCGCGCAGCTCGGACAGCGGCATGGTCGCCGACACCGGCACGCTGTAGCCGAGCACGTGCAGGCTGGACTCGCGGAAGTCGACGACCCGCTTGCCTTCGGCGTCGGCGATGTACGCGTCCCGGATGTTCCACTCCTGCGGCACCGTCCAGTCGAGCACCTGGGTCCCGGTCGGCACCTCGTACGTCTGGAGCGGGATGTACTCGCCCACGATGTCCAGGGTGGCGCGCACACCGTCGCCGGTGATGCTCCGGCACAGTGGGTACAGCCGCTCCACCAGCTGGTACATCTCCTCGCCCGCGTCGGTCATCGGCGCCACCGCAGGGTGTCGTCGACGGCGCCGGTGTCGGACGCCGAGCGGAGCACGGCGAGCCGGGTGAAGCGCTGCTCGAAGGCCTCCCGGGTCAGGTCGAACTTCCGGTAGGAGTCGGCCAGTTCCAGCGCGCCCCGCTTCACCGTCCACTCGCAGTCGAAGCCGGGGATCGCGGTGCGGAAGCGGGAGAAGTCCACGCGGTACGACCGCGGGTCGGCGCCGTTCTCCCCGGTGATGTTCACCTTGGAGCCGGGCACCGCCTCGGCGACCTGCTCGGCGATCTCGGCGACCGTGACGTTGTTGGTCTCGCTGCCGATGTTGAACGCCCGGTCGTGCACGGCTTCCCGGGGCGCGGTGAGCGCGGCCGTGAAGGTCCGGGCGATGTCGACGGCGTGCACCAGCGGGCGCCAGGGGGTGCCGTCGGAGAGAACCAACACCTCGCCGGAAAGCAGCGCGTGGCCCACGAGGTTGTTCAGCACGATGTCGGCGCGCAGCCGGGGCGAGTAGCCGAAGGCGGTGGCGTTGCGCATGTACACCGGGGTGAAGTCGCCGTCGGCCAGCGCGTGCAGGTCGTCCTCGACGCGCACCTTGGACTCCGCGTACGGCGTCACCGGGCGCAGCGGGGCGTCCTCGGCCACCAGCTCGTCGCCGCCGGCGGCGCCGTAGACCGAGCAGGTGGACGCGTACAGAAAACGCCCCACCCCGGCGTCGCGGGCGAGTCGGGCGAGCCGTACGGACGCGTGGTGGTTGATGTCGTACGTCAGCTCCGGCGCCAGCGATCCCAGCGGGTCGTTGGAGAGCGCGGCCAGGTGGATCACGGCGTCGACGCCGGCCACGTGCTCGGCCGTGACGTCGCGCAGGTCCACCTTGTGCCCCTGCGGGTCCGCCGGGGTCTCGCCGAGGACGCAGTCGGCGAAGAGGCCGGCGTCGAGGCCGACGACCTCGTGTCCGGCGGCGGCGAGGACCGGGGCCATGACGGTTCCCAGGTATCCCTGGTGACCGGTCAGCAGTACGCGCATGGTTCAACCCCCCAGGTTGAGCTTGAGTTTGGTGACGGCGAACGCTTCGGCGTATCGCTCGTGGCATTCGATGCCGCGGATCCGCGCGAGGCCGAGGAAGGCCTCCCGGTCGTACCAGGGGCGGTGGCGCTGCGAGGCGTAGTGCTCCTGCAGCAGCCGTACCTTCTCCTCGGCGATCTCCGTCGACAGCGGCTGGTAGGCCGCCATACGGCCGAGGTCGCCGTCCCACTTGACGATCTCGTAGCCGAGGACCGTGTGGTCGCGGAACGCGGTCGGTATCAGCTGAGCCAGGCCGCGGTGGTCCTGGTGCGCGTCGTCGGCGCGCGGGGCCAGGATCAGGTCCGGGGCGGTCTGCGCGCGCAGTTCCTCCACGGCGGCCTTGGCCTCGTCCCAGTGCACGGGCATCCGCCCGTCCGGCAGCTTGAGCACGGTCAGCCGCAGGTCGGCGCCGGGGCAGAAGGCGGCGAGCGCGGCCCGCTCCTCCTGCTCCCGGTCGCTGCCACCGCCGGACAGCACCAGGGCGTCGACGCGGATGCCGGGCTGCGCCAGGCACATCGTCAGCAGGGTGCCGCCGGCGCCGATGGCGATGTCGTCGCAGTGCGCGCCGACGGCGGCGATCCTCTCCAGGCGCCCGGCGCCCAGCCGGATCACGCCCGCGCTCCGGCGCCGGCCCGCTCCCACACGGCCCACGGACGGTCGCCCCTGGCGTAGGCGGCGTCCAGCGCGGCCCGCTCCTTGACGGTGTCGGTCGGCTTCCAGAAACCGCGGTGCTGGTGCGCCACCAGCCGTCCGCGCTTGGCCAGCTGGGCGCAGCCGTCGGCGACCAGGTCCCCGTTCTCCGGTAGGTGGTCGAAGACCTCCTGGCGGAGCACGAAGTAGCCGCCGTTCTCCCACAGCGGCATGTCGCTCACCGCGGTGATGCCCCCCACCAGACCGTCCTCGCCCAGCTCCACGCAGTGGAACGAGGACTGCGGCGGCACCACCATCATCGACGCCCCGGCGTCACGCGCGGCGAACCGGTCGATCATCTCGTCCAGCGGGGCGTCGGTGAGCACGTCGGCGTAGTTGGCGAGGAACATCTCGTCGCCGTCCAGGTGGTGCCGCACCCGGCGCAGCCGCTCCCCGATGGGCGACTCGATGCCGGTCTGCGCGAACGTGATCGTCCAGTCCGAGATGTCGGTGGACAGCAGCTCGGTCCGTCCGCCGCGCAGCACGAAGTCGTTGGACGTCGTCTCCTCGTAGCTGAGGAAGAAGTCCTTGATGTGGTGTGCGCCGTACCCGAGGCACAGGATGAAATCCGTGTGCCCGAAGTGCGCGTAGTAGCGCATGACGTGCCAGATCAGCGGCCGGGGGCCGACCATCGCCATCGGCTTGGGCACGTCGTCCGCGGCGCCGCTGCGCATCCGCATCCCGTAACCGCCGCAGAACAGGACGACCTTCATCGCTTTACCTCGACAATGCTCAGTTCCGGGATGGGAAAGACCAGCCGGCCGCCCCAGTCGCCCACGAAGGACAGTTGCTCGGTCAGCTCCGGCCGCAGGTTCCACGGGAGGATCAGGACGTAGTCCGGCCGGTCGGCGGCGATCTGATCGGGCGCCAGGATCGGGATGCGGGTGCCCGGGGTGTACCTGCCGTGCTTGTAGGGGTTGCGGTCGACCGTGTACGGCAGCAGGTCGGGCCGGATGCCGCAGTGGTTGAGCAGGGTGTTGCCCTTGCCGGGGGCGCCGTAGCCGACGACCGTCTCGCCGCGCTCGGCCGCTGTGATGAGGAACTTCAACAGGTCCCGGCGCACCTTGGCCACCCGGGCGGAGAACTCGGTGTATCCGGACAGCTCCTGGAGCCCGGCGGCCTTCTCCCGGGCCAGCACGTCGGTCACTTGCTGCGTCGGCTCGCCGGCCACCTCGGCGGGCCGGGCCCACAGCCGGATGGAGCCGCCGTGCGTGGGCAGCAACTCGACGTCCACGAGCGCGAGTCCGCCGCTCGCCAGGGCCCGGATCGCGGAGGCGACCGTGTAGTACTGGAAGTGCTCGTGGTAGATCGTGTCGTACTGGTTGTCCTCGATCAGGGTCAGCAGGTGCTGCACCTCGACGGAGACCCAGCCGTCGTCGGCGACCAGGGCGCGCAGCCCCTGGGTGAACCCGACCACGTCGGGGATGTGCGCGTACACGTTGTTGGCCACGACCAGATCCGCCGGGCCGTGCTCGGCGCGGACACCCGAGCCCGTCTCGGGGGACAGGAACTCCGTGAGCGTGGGCACGCCCGCGTCCCGGGCGGCCGCGCCGACGTTCACCGACGGCTCGATGCCCAGGCAGCGGATCCCGCGGTCCACCACGTGCTTCAGCAGGTACCCGTCGTTGCTCGCCACCTCGACCACGAAGGAGTCGGTGCCGAGACCCAACCGCCGCACGGCGCCGTCGACGTACGTACGCGCGTGCTCCACCCATGAGGTCGAGAAGGAGGAGAAGTACGCGTACTCGCTGAACGTCTCCTCCGGCGTGATCAGCGGAGGTATCTGTGCCAGCCAGCAGTCGGTGCAGACCCGCAGGTGCAGCGGGTACGCCGGCTCCGGCTTGTCCAGTTGGTCCGCGGCGAGGAAACTCTCACATGGTGGCGTCGCCCCGAGGTCGACCACGCTCGCCATCGCTTCCGAGCCGCAGAGTCGGCATCGTGTCATCTACTGTCCCCATCCCCCCTGCTCGCGCGGGTGTCCCCGTCGCGAGCCTGCGCTGACCGTCCCGCGATCGCGGTGCGGTACTCCTCCACCAGGCGTTCGAGGCCGACGGCCGGGCTGAAGCCCCGCTCGTACCGGCGTCGGGCCGCCCGGCCCATCTCCTGGTTGCGGTCCCCTCCGGACGCGATCCGGCGTATGCAGGACGCGAGCGAGCCGGGCTCGCCCGGCCGGTGCAGCAGCCCGGTCACACCGTCCTCGACGAGTTCGACGAAGGCGCCGTGACCGGCGGCGACGACCGGGACCCCGGCCGCCATCGCCTCGACCACCACCAGGCCGAACGCCTCCAGCCACGTCGAGGGGGCCACCACGGCCACCGACCGCGCGATGGCCTTCCGGCACTCCGCCGTGTCGTACAGGCCGACGAACCGCACGTCGTCCCGGCCCGCCGCCCACGCCGTCACCTCCTGCTCCAGCGGTCCCGTGCCGGCGATCACGAGCGGCACGCCCACCCCGCCGGCCGCGGCCACCTCGTCCCACGCGGTCATGAGCAGCCGGACGCCCTTGGCCTGCGCGAGCCGGCCGAGGTAGAGCACGTGCTCGCCGGCGCCCGAGCGGCGGTCGTCCGGGTCGGGCACGAAGTTGTGCTTCACCACCAGCCGTTCGGCCGGCATTCCGGACCGCACCAGCACGTCGCGCTGCGCCGCGGAGATGCACAGGAACCGCTCCACGCCGGACCACCAACGCCGCCGGTTGACCGACAGACTGACCGCGAGCGGCACCGTCGCAAGGCGCGAGTTGCGGTAGCAGCCGTGCCGGACGGCGGGCAGCGGCGCCGCGGAACCGACGCACTCGGTGCACGGTCGGCCGTCCCGCTGGAGCGTTCCGGGCGGGCAGACCTGGGTGTAGTTGTGCAGCGTGGCGACCGCGGGCACGCCGGCGTCGGCGCAGGCGGCCAGCACCGCGGGCGACAGGAGCGGGAAGACGTTGTGGACGTGGACCACGTCCGGCCGCTCGGTCCGGAGCCGGGCAGCCAGCTCGGTGCGGACCGCCGGGTTCCACGGCACGAGGAACGGTAACGCGGCCTTGCCGAGCAGGGAACGGGCGGCGATGTCGTCGCTGCGCCGCTCGAACAGCTCGACCCGGTGGCCGGCCGTGCGCAGCAGTTCCACCTCCTGGTCGACGACCTTGTTCTCTCCGCTCGGCTGTGCCGAGGCGTAGCGGTTGTGCACCACGAGAACGTGCATGCTCAGATCACCTCCGTTCGCCGGGCCCATTGCGGGACGCGTCGTCGAGGGGCTTCGGGTGTCGCGAGAGGTGCGTCCGCGAGAGGTGCGTCCGCGGCAGGTGCCTTCACGGCGGGCGCCGCGAGCAGTGAGGCGGCCAGCGCCAGATGCAGCAGATACGGCGAGGCGTCGCCCAGGCCGGCCTCGGTGTACGACGCCATCGCGCAGTAGCTGATCAGGAAGATCGCGCAGGCCCTCTCCAGCGAGGGCGGCCGCAGCAACGCGATGCCGCCGAGGACGATGATGATCGCCGTCACCAGACCGAGGCCGATCAGCCCCTGTTCCTGGTAGACGGCGAGCCAGCTGTTGTCGATCGGCAGCCCGCCGAACGACTTGTCGCCCAGGCCCATGCCGAACAACGTCTCCCCGGTCGTGCGGGGTTCGGCCAGCAGGGCGTCCCAGACCTTGGCCCGGCCGGTCAGACTGGAGAAGTTCTCCTTGCTCTGCCCGCGCAGGAACCACGCCTGCAGCACGGAGGCGAACCCCACCGCGGCCACCGTGGCGCACACCACCGCCCAGGTGAAGAACCGGCGGGCGGCGGCGCTGGTCAGGATGAGCGACCCGATCGCCAAGGTCAGCCCGATGACGAGGCCGAGCGTGGCCGTGCGGGTGTGGGTCAGCGCGAGCAGGACGAGCGCGGGCACGATGACCACCGCCGCGCTCGCCCGGTCGGTGCGGCGGCCCAGCAGGAGCAGCACGGTGAGCCCGATGATCACCGCGGCGTACTGCCCGATCTGCGGCGGGGTGAGCGGCCACAGCGCGCCGACCAGCCGCCCGCCGTACAGGTCGGGCAGGGCCGCGCCCGGTGAGATGACCAGGCCGGCGGCCACCAGCCCGAGCACCGCGAAGTACATCCGGATGTGGTGCCGTACGAACGTCGTGCTGCCGTCCCACCAGCGGCTGAGCAGCCACAGCGTGCCGACGAAGAGGGCGAGCCGGGCGCACCGGAACAGCGCACCGAACCCGGACTCCAGGTCGGCGCTGGAGATCACGCTCGCCACCAGGAGCAGGGTGAGCAGGGACACGTACGCACTGGCCCGGATGCGCAGCCGGAGATTGACGGTGAGCGCCAGCGTGAACGCGACGACCAGCGCGCCCATGGTGACCATCTGGATGAGGGAGCGGGGCAGCGGGACGATGGTCTTCGCCCCGGCGGAGCCGAGCGTGTTGAGGACCAGCAACCCCCAGACCGTTCCGACGATCTTCGGCGTGTGCACTGCGCCCATCTCAACCACCGTCCCGTGGGCGGAAAGTGCTGCCCTCGTCCTGCCGGTACGGCGTGGCCTGCCAGCGCCCGAAGTCGAGCACCTGGCTCGGGTCGTGGGCGACGAACGTCCACGGTCCGAGGTAGACGTTGTCGTGCCAGCGGTTGTGCTGCTTGCGGGTGATCGCCTCGGAGACCCGCTCGCCCTGGTACGGCGACCAGTCCGGATAGGTGCCGTAGTTGGCGAGGACGGCCATGCGGTCGCACTTCGCCGTGCACTTGACGACGGACTTGTCCAGCACGAAGCGGTTGTCGTGGATGTCCACGCGCTGGGTCTTCCACCGGCAGTCGGCGTACAGCGGTGCCTTGGCGATCGCCGGCTCCACGCAGCGGTCGGTGTCCTTGACCAGCAACGTGCAGTCACCGGAAGAGGTGTTGGCCGGGCTGTTGCAGAACCGGTCGGCGTTCTCCCACAGGGTGATCCCGGACCAGTTGTTCTCCAGTACGTTCCGGTAGATCTCGATCTTGTCGGTGCGGGCCTTGATCCGTGGTTCGCCGCCGGACTCGGACAGGTAGACGGTCGCGAAGGGGAAGTTGTCCCCGCGGTCGGCCTGCCTGCGGCCCTCGACCCAGTTGTTGCGCCGGATCGTGTTGCCCCGGATGACCGCGTTGTAGCTGGTCTCGTAGATCAGGGCGGCACCGTCGTTGTCCTCCAGCACGTTGTTCTCGATGCGGAAGTCGTTGTTGTTGGTGTCCGCCCACAGCCCCGTTCCGCGGTTGTCGTGCACCCAGTTGCCGCGCACGTCGGCGCCGTCGACGGCCCAGAACTTGATGCCTCCGGTGCAGCCGCAGCCCTCCCTGCGCCGCTCCCAGTCGGCGGTGTTGTTGCCGACGATCTCGTTGCCCTCGACCACCAGGCCGCTGATACGGCCGCCGCCCTTGTACGCGTTCATGCCGTACTGGCCGTTGCCGCGCAGACAGCTGGCGCGGACCTGCTGGTGGGCGCCGGCCATCAGCCCGGCCCCGGAGTTGTCCTGGATCGTGGCGTGCTCGATCACCCAGCCGTCGGCCGAGTCGTGGTTGACCACGCCCTCGTCCGGCGGCGCGACGAAGCGCTGCACCGTCAGATGGCTGATGGTGACGTGGCGGGCGCCGCCGCCGAACGCGTACTGGTTCTTCTTGCGGCCGTCGAGCACCGCGCCCGGCGCGCCGACATAGCGGTTCCCCTCCTTGGGGACGACCTGGGCGTAGCGGTCCGGGTCGAGCCTGTGCCTGCCCGGCCGGAGCCAGAACGTGGTGTTCGGGGGGTTGCTCTTGGTCTTCGCCGCCAGGTCGCCGACGACCGCGGGGTCGACGGTCACCGCGCCCGCCGGCGCCTTCGCCGGCCCGGCCGCGGGTTGCGCGCACACCCGGGCCACGGGCGTGGGCGACGGCGTGGCGGCCGGCTTCGCCCCGGCGTCCGACGTGCTGTCGCAGCCGGTCACCGCCAGCAGGGCGAGGGCCGCCGGTGCCGCCACCGACGCCCAGTGCCGCCTGATGATCCTCACGCGCACCCCTGACCGCCGAACCCGAGCACGGTGACGAAGTCCTCCGTGCCGTCGGTGGAGCCGGTGCCGACCAGCGTGGTGGCGGGTTCCTTGCGCCCGAACCCGGCGGAGTACCAGCCCAGCGGCGGGTCGCTCTCGCCGCGATGCGCCCGCCAGCTCAGCTCCCCGGGCAGGTCGAGCACCGCGGAGCGCGCCTCGCCGTCCCGGGTCCAGGTGAGCACGGCCCGGTTGCCCGCCAGGTCCGCGGTGATCGCCGGGCCGAGGTGGAACGCCAGCCGTACGGACCGGTTCGGGCCCCGCACCTCGTCGACGATCCTCAACTCCCGGCTCGCGGCCGTCAGTTCCACCCGGCGGCGGTGTACGGAGCCCTGATAGCCGTCGTGTTGGGCACTCCAGCGGGCCACGTTCCCGTCGGACGTGTCCGCGGCCAGGACACGGCTGCGGGCATGCCGGGTCCACAGGAACGGGCCGCCGGAGACGGACTGGTCGTCGCCGTCCAGCTGCAGGGTGTTGTGGCCGAGGGTGGAGCGGAAGTACCGCCGCCACTCGGGCTGCCCGTGGTAGCAGTACGTCCCCGGGTCGGCGAGTACGTCGACCCCGTCGTGCCGGACCTCCACGGACAGTGCGTCCGCGTGGGCGTGGGCGGCGATGGACAGGAAGCCGTGCGGGCCCCCGTCGCAGCGGCACCAGATCTCCTCCGGCCCGCGCAGGATGGTCATGCCCGCGTCGGCGAAATGAGCCGGCCTGCTCGCCGGGCGCGTCACCTCGATGGCATCGGGTCGTATCAGCGCGGCCAGCAGCGGGGTGCGCACATCGGTGCCGGTCAGCTCCGGCCACCACCCGAGCCGGCCGAACACGGCGTCGCCGGTGGCCAGCAGGGAAGCCCAGCGGTCGGTGCCCGCGCCGTCCACGATCAGACCGTGACCGTCGTCCGCGTCGCCCTGGCGCGGGGGCCGCAACCGGCTGTCGACGACGGCCGCGAGCGCGTCGGTCATCCGCAGCAGGACCAGCCGGAGGGATGCCGGGACCGGCACGCCCGCGGCATCGGCCTCGGCGACCGCGGCCAGGCCGAGCTCCAGCACCAGTCCGTGGTATTCGGTGGCCAGCTCGCGGTTGAGGCCGGATCCGAAGGTGTTGGCGCGCAGATGGCGCTCCAGCGACCTCAGGGCGTCGGCCCGCCAACGCGCCGAGGAGGGGAACCAGTCGAACGCGCAGGCCGCGGCGAACTGCCCGGCGGCCTCGGCGACGACGTGGTTGTTCGCCGACGACCCCCGGCTGGGGAAGGCGGCCAGCCAGCGCTGGTGGTGCCAGATCTGGTTCAGCGCCACCGGGTCGTCCTCGAACAGCCCGGCCGCGCCCGGCCAGCCGTCGAGGAGCCGGCGGATCCACACCCAGGACAGCAGCCGTATCCCCAGCTCGATGCCGCTGATCCAGTGCACTCCGCGCAGCGGGGTGTTCGCCGCCCACCACGACCGCAGATGCTCGGCGACACGCTCGGCGTACCGCTCGTCCCCGGTGACCGCGTAGGCCGCGGCGAGCACGGTGAGGTACTGATGCCGGGACGGCTCCCAGATCTGCTTGATGTCCCCGACCGTGTCCTCGCTGCGGTACGGCACGTCGAAGGCGTAGCCCCACGGGGCCCGGCGCCCGGTCTTCGGGTCGTGACACCAGTCGGGGTCGACCATGTCGTCGCGGCCCACCCCGAAGAACTCGGCGTGCCCCGCCATCAGCCGGTCCGCCTCGGCGAGGAGACGTTTCGCGGCGTCCGGCGGCACCGCGGCCGTCGTCCCGGCGGGCAGTACCGCCGTGAACCGGGCGCCGGTCACGCCCGGACTGTCCGGCAGCGACGAGCGCCACCGCCGTCTGCGCACCGCGTCGCCCGCCCGGCCGCCGATCTCCCGCGGCCCCATCCGGGACAGGCGCCGCAGGTACCAGCCCGCGCTCATGCTCACTGGGCCCTCGCCAACGTCACCGGCGCACCGGCGGCCAGGCCGGCCTGCACGGCGAGGGTGGCCGACGTGGTCGCGACCAGCGACTGAAGCGGCACCGGCATCGGCCCGCCGGTCCGCACGGCCTTGACGAACGCGGCCAGTTCGGCGTTCTGACCCTTGTCCCGGGCCTTGGGCAGCCGCGAACTGACCCACCGCTTGCGGCCGTGGACCGAGGCGCGGACGAAGTCGTCGAGCCGCAGCACCTTGCCGTCCGCGACCAGGTCCAGCGTCTCCTTGGGGAAGCCGGGCGCGCCGCTGGTGACGTAGCTGATGGTGGCGGTGGAGTCGTCCGGGTAGCGCAGCACGACCTGGAGGTCCTCGTTGCCGGCCGGGGCGACCGCGTACACCGACACCGGGTCGGCTTCCAGGAGCCAGCTCGCCGTGTCGATGAAGTGTCCGCCCTCGCCTTCGAACCGCGAGCCCTCGGTGCCCTGCTGGAGGTACCAGCTGCCGTCCTGGAGCCGGCCCGCGTTGACCAGGTAGCGCAGGCTCGCGGGACCCGTCCGGGTGCCGAACCGCTCCTTCGCCTGGGTCAGCAGGGGCGCGAACCGGCGGTTGAAGCCGACCTGGAGCCGGTCGTTGCCGGACTCCTCCACCGCCGCGAGCACTCCCGCCAGGTCGTCCTCGGTGAGCGCCAGCGGCTTCTCCACGAACACCGCCTTGCCGGCCAGCAGCGCCTTGCGGGTCAGGTCGGCGTGCGAGCTGTGGCGGGTGACCACGAACACCGCGTCGACGGACGTGTCGCCGAGCACCGCGTCGAGATCGGTGGTCGCCTCGGCGAAGCCGAACTTCCGTTGCGCGTTGGCCCCGGACAGCGCCGTCGTGGTGACGACCGTGGACAGCTCGACGCCGTCGCGCCGGGCCAGGTGCGGCAGCAGCATCGACGTCGCGTAGTTGCCCGCGCCGACGAACGCGAGGCGCACCGGCCTGCTCACGGCCCGGGACGGATTCGGCTTCACGTTCACCGCGGGCACCGCCACGGCCGGGGCCTGCGAACGATCCACGTGCTCGGGGTAGCGGAACAGCACGGCCACGGCCTTCAGGTCGCCGTCCTGCAGACTCCGGTACGTCTCCACGGCGTCGTCGAAGTCGGCGATGTGCGAGATCAGCGGCTCCACGTCGACGCGGCCACGGGCGACCAGGTCGAGGAAGCAGGCGAGGTTGCGGCGCTCGGTCCAGCGCACATAACCGATCGGGTAGTCCCGCCCCTGAAGCTCGTACTCCGGGTCGTAGCGTCCGGGCCCGTAGCTGCGGGAGAACCGGACGTCGAGCTCCTTCTCGTAGTACGCGTTCCACGGCAGGTCCAGGCGGCACTTGCCGATGTCGACGACCCGGCCGCGGTCCCGGCAGAGCCGCGCGGCCAGCTCGACGGGCTGGTTGCTGCCGCCGCCGGCGGCCAGATACACCTGGTCCACGCCGTGCCCGTCGGTGAGTTCGGCGACGGCGGCCTCCACGGCCGCGGAGTCGGGATCGCCGCAGGCCGCGGCGCCCAACCGCTCGGCCAGCTCGCAGCGCGCCGGGTCGGGGTCGACGCCGACGACACGGACCCCCGAGGCCGTCAGGAGCTGCACCACCAGCTGCCCGATCAGCCCGAGGCCGATGACCAGGGCCACTTCGCCGAGCTGCGGCTCGCCCTGGCGGACGCCCTGCATCGCGATCGAGCCGACGGTGCCGAAGGCCGCGTGCCGCGGCGCCAGGCCGTCCGGCACCGGGGTGTAGAGGTTCTTCGGCACCCAGTTCAGCTCGGCGTGCAGCGCGTGCTCGTTGCCGGCGCAGGCCACGAGGTCGCCGACCTTCACGTCGTCGATCCCGGCGCCGACCTGCTCGACCACACCGCACAGCGAGTAGCCCAGCGGCGTGTAGGAGTCCAGCTTGCCCATCACCTTGCGGTAGGTGGCGGGCACCCCGTTGGTGGCCACGCTCTGCATGACCTTGGCCACCTGGTCCGGGCGGGAGCGGGCCTTGCCCAGCATCGACATGCCGGCCTCGGACACCTTCATCATCTCGGTCCCGGTGGATATCAGCGAGTACCCGGTGCGGACCAGCACACCGCCCGGCTTGCACCCCGGCACCGGCACGTCGAGCACCGCCAGCTCGCCGCTCTTGTAGTTCTGTACAACCTGCTTCACCCGAACTCCTCTGATTCCTAAGCCGTTAACCGAGTGCTCTGGCCGGACCCAGAGGTCGCGTCGCGATACCAGTACTCGAGGGTCAGCACATGCCACAGATGCTTGGAGAAGTCCCGCTGCCCGGCGGCGTCCTCGGCGGCCATCCGCGCCAGCGCGTCGCGGCGCAGCAGCCCTGACCTGACCAGCTCGCCGTCGTGGATCACCTCACGCACCAGCGGTGCCAGATCCCGGCTCATCCAGGCCCGCAGCGGCGCGCTGAACAGGCCCTTGGGCCGGTACACGATCTCCCGGGGCAGGATCGAGGTGGCCGCCTCCTTGAGGACGGCCTTGCCCTGCCGCCCGGCGATCTTGCGATCGCCGGGGAAGGCGAACGCCGCCCTGACCACCTCGACGTCCACGTACGGCACCCGCACCTCGGTCGACGCGGCCATGCTGGAGCGGTCCGTGTACGTCAGGTTCAGGCCCGGCAGGAACATCCGGGCGTCGGTCAGGCACATGCGGTTGACGAAGTCGTCGAGGTCGTTGTCCCGGTAGACGTCCGCGTGCTCGGTCAGCACGTCCTCGACCGTCCCGGCCAGGTCCGGATCGACCAGGTCGAGCAGCTCGTCCTGGTCGTACATGGTGTAGCTGCGCCGGAACGCGGTCTCCTCCGGCAGATCGGCGAAGGACAGGAACCGCTTCGCGAAGCGCACCGACCGGTACCCCCGGCGGCTCGTGGCCACCGGCAGCCGGTCCACGAGCCCCGACACCCCGCGCCGCAGGGGCCGCGGGACGCGCTGGTAGCGCAGCGCGAGCAGGTTGGCCAGGTGCTTGCGGTACCCGGCGAACAGCTCGTCGGCGCCCATCCCCGAGAGCATCACCTTGACCCCGGCCTGGCGGGCGGCCGAGCAGATCAGGAAGGTGTTGATGGCGGCGGGGTCGCCGATCGGCTCGTCCAGGGAGTACGTCATCTGCGGCAGCAGGTCGAGCACGTTCGGCGCGATCTCGATCTCGTGCAGGTCGACACCGAACCGCTCGGCGACCTGCCGGGCGTAGCGCAGGTCGTCCGGCATCGCCTCGAACTTGGCGTCCTCGGCACGGAAGCCGATCGTGTAGGCGGAGATCCCGGGCTGATGGCGGGCCGCGAGGGCGGTCAGGTAGCTGGAGTCGAGACCGCCCGAGAGGAACGTCGCCACGGGTACGTCGGAGAGCAGGTGGCGTCGGGTCGACTCCTCGACGACGGCGTTCAGGTCCGGCAGCTCGCCGCCGCGGGCCCGCTCCCGGCCCTCGGCGGCGACGTCCTTCAGGTTCCAGAACGTGCCGCGCTCCACCCGGCCGTCGGGCCGGCACCGCAGCCAGCTCCCCGGCGGCAGCTTCTCCGCCTCGCGGAACGCGCACCGTGAGTCCGGCACCCAGTAGTAGAGGAGCGAGGCCACCAGCGCCGCATGGTCCACCTCCAGCGTTCCGCCGGTGGCTGCGGCGAGCGCCTTGAGCTCGGAGGCGAACACCAGGCCCGCGCCGCGCCGCAGCAGGAACAGCGGCTTGATGCCCAACTGGTCGCGGACGAGCACCAGTTCACCGGTGCGTTCGTCGAAGATCCCGAACGCGAACATGCCGCGCAGCCGGGGCAGACAGTCCGTGCCCCAGCGCCGCCACGCCTCAAGGAGCACCTCGGTGTCGGAGGTGCCGCGGAAGCGCACGCCGGCGGCTGCCAGCTCGGCACGCAGCTCCGGCGCGTTGTACAGCTCGCCGTTGTACGTCAGGACGAGGCCGTCCGAGACCATCGGCTGGGCGCCGGTCCCGGACAGGTCGATGATGGCCAGCCGGCGGTGTCCGAGGTGCACTTCGCCGTCACCGACGGGGTGGCTGTACCGGCCCGCCCCGTCGGGTCCGCGGTGGGCGAGGGTCTCGGTGAGCCGGTCGGTCACGACCTTCCCGTCCGGCCACCGGTAGGTGCCTGCGATGCCACACATGTACTACCGCGCCTCCTGGTTGCTGTCCGGGACCCGTGTCGCCCACATCGGCTGCCGATCCGTCCGCGGCCGGCCCTCTCCCACCGTCTGAACGGCGTGGGAGGTACCCCCACCGCTCTGCCGGGCGAGCCGCTCGTTCCGGCCGCGCAGCGCGATGTGCAGCCCGTCCCACAGCGTGCCGTCGGTCCGGTCCCGCGGATCCGGGTCGATGAGCACCACGCCGATCACCGGAATGTGCTGGTCCGCGAGCTGCCGCGCCACGGTGTGCAGCCATGCGGCGCTGCCGTGCCCGGCACGCACGACGAGCACGGTCCGGGTGCCGAGGTACTGGAGGTCGGTCCACGCCGTGCCGGGCGCGACCGACCCGACGCCGATCCGGCGCTCCTGCGGCGAGGCGGCCGCGGCACGCTCTCCGCTGACCACCGTGGGATCTCCCGGCTTCGGACGGCGCCCGGCGAGCTGCGGGCCGGGCAGACCGTCGACGACGACCACCGGCCCCTCTTCCGCCAGTGCCTTCGCGACGTTCAGGGCGAGCACGCCCGTGCCGCGCGCGCAGCCCAGTTCCAGCAGCGACAGCGGTTCCGTGGAGCCGCGTACCGTGCGGGCCAGGGTCCCGGTGAGCCGTTCGCGTGCCGCCCGGGTCCGGCGGCGCTGCCACAGCCTGCCCGAGCGGCGGGGCAGCTCCGCGATGACCGAGGCACCCAGGTTCGCCGCGATGTCCCGGCGCAGCACGGGGCGGTCCGCCACCACCGTGCCGACCGCGGCCAGCGCGAGCCCGAGGACGAGTCCGAGCACGATCCCGATCGCGGAGTCGGTGGCGACCGCCTTGGGCAGGGAGTGCCGCACCGCGCGCGGTGCGTCCACGATCTGCGTGCCGGCGACGACCTTGGGTGTGCCGGTGCGCGCGTCCGCGGCGCGCTGGTCGAAGTCGGCTATTCGCGAGTTGAGTTCGGCGCGGCGCGCGAAGAGCGACTCGATGCTCGCGGACGCTCTCGGGTCGCTCTCCGGGGAGCGGTCGCCGATCGCCTTGTTGACCTCGTCGAGCTCGTCCCGCATGCGGTCGCGCTGGTCGGTGAGGGCCTTGGCCTCGGCCTGCGCGGACTGCCGCATCCGCCGCACGTGGTCCGTCACGAACGCCTCGGCCAGCGCCTTGGCCCGGGCCACCGCCTCCGCGTCGCTGTCCGCGCTCACATCGATCTGGAGCAGGTTGTTGGTCAGGCCGGTACCCCGGTAGTCCCGCATGAAGTCCTCCGTCTTCTCGGAGGACTCGAGGGACCGCAGGGCCATGTCGGCGACCCTTGTGGTCTGCAGCAGCGCCACGTCGGTGCGGATCAGCGTGCCGGTGTCGTTGGGCTGGTCGTCCTCGTGCGCGACCAGCACCTTGGTCACCGCGCTCGGGGGCGGCGGCATCAGGACCGCCACCGCCGCCCCGGCCAGCAGGCCGAGGAGCGCCATGGTGCACCACAGGCGGCGGCGCCTGCGCACCGCCACCACCAGCCCTTGCAGGTCGATGAGCGGACCGGCCGCCGACGACTCCGAAGTCGTGCCAGTCGTCATGCGGAACCTCCTGTTGCGTGGCCGCGCACCGCGAGCGCCGGGGCGGCGTCGTCCGGCGGACGGGCGGCGGATCGCGCGGGGCGGGCCGCCACCGGGTCGGCGACGACGACGCCGACGACCTCGTGCCGGCCGTCCGCGCACGCCTCGGCGATGCCGGCCAGTTCCTCCGCGGTCCGGCTGCCCGCGCCGAGCACCACCAGGGCACCGGACTCGCTGTCGCGGTCCGGCACCATCGGCCGGTCCACCGAGACCTCCACCACCCGCAGCAGCGGATCGCCCTTGGCCTCGGCGACGAGCTGCCCGGCGGCCAGGCGGGCGATCTCGTCGTCGTCCGGTACGACGACCAGCAGCAGCCGGGGAGCCGGCAGCAGCTCCCGGACACGGGCGCAGACACGGCCGTAGCGGATCCGCCGGCCGCTCTCGTCGCCGGACCTCCGCGGGGCCGGCAGGTCCCATCGGGTGTCGGTGCCGAGGAGCCTTCGGATCCGGCTTGCGGAGCCTGCGCCTTCCGGCCGCCGGGTGTTCCGGTCGTCGGGCACGTCGACGGTGCCGAGCAGCGCCGAGCCCAGCGTCGCGGCGATCTCCTGCTCGGTGCGCAGCCGGCGGTTCGTCCGGGCGCCGACGAGATGGCCGACGACCGCGAGCAGGAAGAACAGCACCGCCCCGGCGACGACGAGCTGCACCCTCGTCGGCGGGGCCTCGCCGGTCGGCCGGGCGGCCGGGCCCATGACGACCAGGCCGGTCCTGTTGTTCGCCGGGTCGGCCTCGTCGAGCTTCGTCATGGCCTCTTCCAGCGAGGTGCGCAGTTTCTCGAGCATGGTGCGGGCCTGCACGCCCTCCACGGTCCGCCCCGGATCCACCGCGTCGGCGAGGTCGCTGATACGGCGGTTGGTCTCCTTCACCTGCTCCCGCAGCGCCTCGGGTCCCGTGGCCGCCTCGGAGTCCGTGCCGCCGCCCGCGATCCGCTCGGCGAACGCGACGAACTGCTGGGCGACCCGGTCCGAGAGCTGCTGCGCGTGCTTCGGGGTGTCGGCCGTACCGGAGATCTTGACGATGTTTCCGTCGGATGCCTTGGCGCTCACCCGGTCCCGCAGCTCGTCGCTGCTGAGGCCGGTCCAGCCGAGGTCGGTTGCCGCGCGGTCGACCACGGTCGAACTGGTGGCGATGTCGACCTGGGTCAGCAGCTCGCGCTCCTCCCACTGCCCCGGCAGCAGTACCGATGCCGAAGCCGTGTAACGCGGTGGGAACACCAGCGAGGTGCCGTAGCCGACGAGTGCGCCCGCCACGGCGAGGACGGCGAGAAGCCGCCACCTGCGCCGGAGTATCCGCCCGACGGTGACCAGGCGGATCGTGTCTTCGCTCAACGCCGTTGCCTCTTCCCTGTGCGGACCGGGCCGCCCGCCGACACCTGAGTGCGGTCACGGCACGCGGCGGCGTAGGCCGCGAGCAGTGACGCCTGCGAGTTCTCCCAGGACAGCCGGCCGGTGATCCGCTCCTGGCCGACCTTGCCCATCCGGACCCGTCGGTCCGGGTCGTCCAGCAGCGCCGCGATGAGGCCGGCGAATTGGGCCTCGTCGTCGGCGGGCGCGTAGACGGCGGCGTCACCGGCTGAGACGCGCGCCTCCTTCAGGTCGAACGAGACGATCGGCCGGCCCATCGCCATGTACTCCAGGACCTTGTTCATCGTCGACACGTCGTTGAGCGGATTGCGCGGGTCGGGGGACAGGCACACGTCAGCGGTGGACAGGTAGCGCACCAGGTCGGCGTCCGATACGCGCCCGGTGAACTGCACCTGGTCCGTGAGCCCGAGCTGCCGGGACAGTTCCACCATCGCGTCGAAGGCGTCGCCCGCGCCGACGAACACCGCGTGCCAGTCGGTCCGCCCCACCTCGTCGCGCAGCTTCGCGAGGGCCCGCAGGGCGTAGTCGACACCGTCCTGGGGTCCCATGACGCCCAGGTAGCACAGCAGATGAGGCTTGCCGCGCTTCAACTCCGGCTCGGGCGGCACCGGTTGGAACCGGTCGGTCTGGGGCGCGCTGCGCACCACGAAGACGTCCTCGGGGCGTCGGCCGCCCCGGCGTATCGCGACGTCCCGGTAGCTCTCGTTCGTGGCGAGCACGATGTCGGCGGCCCGGTAGGTCCGCCGTTCCAGCGCGCACACGGCGCGGTAGAGCAGGTCCTTGCCGCGGCCGAACCGGGAGAGGTACAGCTCGGGCACCAGGTCGTGCTGGTCGAAGACGAACCGCGCGCCACGCCGCCTGAGCCACCGTGCCGCCAGGAACAGCAGGTCGGGCGGGTTGCAGGCGTGGACCACGTGGACCGGGCCGACCTTGCGGGCCAGCCGAGCCGTGTGCCACAGCGCCGATCCGTACTCCCGCAGGTAGCCGGCCGGTCCGCCGGTGGCCGCGCGCAACGGGTAGCGGTGGATCCGCACCCCGTCGATCAACGCCTCCGGCTCCGTGTCCCGCTTCTCCCCCCGCGGGCAGATGACGTGCACCTCCCAGCCCGCGTCGCGCAGCGTCGTGCACTCCTGCCACACCCGCCGGTCGAACGGCACCGACAGGTTCTCCACCAGGATCAGCGCACGCCGGCCCGACCCGTCACCACTGACTGCGTTACCAAGCAAGGCCCATGTACCCCGGTTCGGCCCGGCGCGCGTCGGCGTCGGGGAGGTGGATGAGGTCGACGATCACCGGGCCGCCGCCATGGGGCAGCGCGGTGAGGACGGCCGGGTCCTTGGTCCCGACCAGGCACACCTCGGCGTGTTCGAGCACCTCGTCGACGGAGTCGGCGAGCAGCTGCGCGAGGTGCGGCAGCCGGGTCTCGATGTACTCGCGGTTCGCGCCGAGCAGCCGGGACAGGCTCACGTTGGCGTCATGGATCCGCAGGTCGTACCCCTTGCCGTGGAGCCGCTCCGCCAGCTCGACCAGCGGGCTCTCGCGGAGGTCGTCGGTGCCGGGTTTGAAGGACAGCCCGAACATGCCGATCCGGCGTTTGCCGGTGCGCTCGACCAGCTCCACCGCGCGTTGCAGATGGTCGGAGTTGGAGGGCAGCACATGGGAGAGGATGGGCACCGAGACGTCGGCCCGCTGTGCCGCGTGGACCAGGCTGCGCAGGTCCTTGGGCAGGCAGGACCCGCCGAAGGCGAAGCCGGGCCGCAGATAGGCGGGGCTTATGTTCAGCTTGCGGTCGGCCAGGAACACGTCCATCACCTGGTGCGAGTCCACCCCGAGCGCCTGGCACACCGCGCCCAGTTCGTTCGCGAAGCCGATCTTCAGGCCGTGGAAGGCGTTGTCCGCGTACTTGATCGCCTCGGCCGTCGGGATCGGCACCCGGAACACCTCGCCGGGCAGGCCGTCGTACAGCGCCAGCACCACGTCGCCGCTCGCCGTGTCGAGCTCGCCGACGACGGTCTTGGGCGGGTCGAAGAAGTCCTTCACGCTGGTGCCCTCGCGCAGGAACTCCGGGTTGACCGCGACCCCGATGTCCACGCCGGCCGTACCGCCGACGGACTTCTCCAGGATCGGCACCAGCAGGTTCAGGCAGGTGCCCGGGAGCATGGTGCTGCGGAACACGACGGTGTGCCGCCCGCCCCGTTCGGCCAGCGCCGCGCCGATCTGCTCGGTGACCCGCTCCAAGTAGGTGGTGCACAGGCTGCCGTTGGGCTCCGACGGAGTGCCCACGCAGACCAGCGACACCTCGCTGTCCATGATCGCCTCACGGACGTCGACCGTGGCGCGTAACGCCCCGGTCCGTACGACGTCGGCGATGAGCTCGCCGATCCGCTCCTCGACCACCGGGGCCTTGCCGTCGTTGACCAGGTCGACCTTCACCTGGTTCACGTCCACCCCGATGACCTCGTGGCCCATGGCGGCCAGGCACGCGGCCGACACACAGCCCACGTAGCCGAGCCCGAAAACGCTGACTCTCATGTCCCGTTCCTCCCCCCAGGCAGGCCCTTGTGGCCTGCTGTCCCCGCGCCGGCCGGACGGCTGTCCCCGCGCATCAGTAGGCCCCCTGGCCGTAGAGCACCGCCCGCAGCGTCTTCCACAAGATCACCGTGTCCAGGGCCAGCGACCAGTCCTCCACGTACCGCAGGTCGAGGCGGACCGCCTCCTCCCACGGCAGGTCGCTGCGTCCGCTTATCTGCCACAGTCCGGTGAGTCCGGGCTTGACCAGCAGCCGCCGCCGGATGTCCGGGCCGTACGCGGCGGACTCCTCCGGCAGCGGCGGCCGCGGCCCGACGAGCGACATCGATCCGGTGAGCACGTTGAAGAGCTGCGGGAGCTCGTCGAGCGAGTACCGGCGCAGCACCGCTCCCACCCGGGTCACCCGCGGATCCCGGCGGAGCTTGAACAGCAGCCCCGCACCCTCGTTGCGGTCGGCCAGCTCGGCGCGTGCCTTGTGCGCCCCGACGACCATGGTGCGGAACTTGAGGATGGTGAACTCGCGGCCGCCCTTGCCGACCCTGCGCTGGCGGTAGAAGACCCCGCCCCGGCTGTCCGCCACCACGAGCAGCCCGACGAGTGCCATCAGCGGCGCGAACAGCAGCAGCAGGAACGCCGCGCCCACCCGGTCGACGACCACCTTGATCGCCCGGCGCCCCCCGGTGAAGGTCGGCATGCTGACCCGCAGCAGCGGTATCCCGAGCACGGCGTCGACGTGCAGCCGCGGGCCGGCCACCTCCATCAGCACGGGGGCCACGACCATTTCGGCGTCGCTGCCCTCCAGGTTCCAGGCCAGCCGCTGCAGCCGGTCCGGTGTCCAGTGCGGGTCCGGTGTGACCGCGACGACACGGTAGCCGTCGTGCTCGACGTACTTGGCGACGTCCGTCAGCCGGCCGACGACCGGCACTCCGTCGAGCTGGTCGCCGTCGATTCCGCGACCGTCCGTCGTGCACACTCCGTCCACGCGCCAGCCGAGGTGCGGGAACTTGCGGGTACGGGTGATCAGGTCGCGTACGGTGGCCGGGCTCCCGGCGGCGAGCACCGGTCTGAGACACCTCCCTTCCTTGCGCTGCTTGTGCAGCGAAAGGCGGAGCAGATAGCGCGTCGTCATGGTGACGAGGGCGATCGCGGGGATCGCGACGAAGATCCAGAGCTTGATGTTGCGCGAGGTGAGGGCGATCCCGCCGAGCGCGAGCACGACGGTCGCCGTGAACATGGAGCGTCCGAGCCTGCGGAACTCCTCGGCACCCTGACCGAGCACGGCCGGGGACCACGCCCTGCTCACCGCGAGTGCCCCCAGCACCAGCAGCTCGGTGCAGAAGGCGAGGATTCCCCACTTCTCGTGCCAGTTGGCCGCGTCCCGGGCCCCGAAGAAGTTGCCTATCGACGCCACCACGAAGGCGGTGGCCACGGTGTCGCTGATGATCACGGAGCGGCGGTAGCGCTGCTCCCAGTCGCTCGCGGGCCGGGACATCGCCCCGTTCGCCAGACGCCCGCGCGCCGACGAAAACGGGTCTACTAATTCCCCCTGTTGCACGGGACCCCCCAGGTCGCCAGTGGTTCGACAGAGTTCGCCCAACACTGTCTTCTCGCCCGGGAGACGCCCCCGCCCCCCGTGCCGCGCTGTTCCTCCCCTCGGGGCCCCCGCCCCGCGCATGACATCCCGGCGTTTACGGCGCTACCTGAACAACCCGCCCTGACGGCAGCACAGTTGCCCGTCCTGTTGTCCTGTCGGGTTGAGCGCGATCCCGTCGAGACCTCGGGTGCTCCCCGCACCCACGGCCCCTCCCGGGCGCCGGGAATCGATCATCCCCACGCGTGGCGCGGAGGACGAGACTGCTGGTTCTGCATGGCAACGGACCTACACATCATTGATGGTCGCCTCGTGTCCGATCAGCTGAAGCACGGTCAATCTAGACCATCGGGACCAGAATTGAGGAGGGGATGTGTGTGATTTGTGGACAAGCTTTGGGACAGGGTCCACCGGCTGATGACGACCCCCGTTCCGCGCCGGTTCGTGACGCCGGTTCAGAGGCCGGCAGCGGTCGTCGAAGGTCACGGTGGGCCTCGGTCGGCCCGGGTCCTGGGCGGCTCTGATCCGTTCCGCGGCGGCGGTGTGCGCGTTGCGGACACCGCCGCCGTACGCCGACGCGCCGGCCGTGTGATCGGCGTGGTCGTGGCTGTGGACGAGGTGGGTGACCTCACGGCCGGTGATGCGGCGGATCGCGGCCGGAAGCGCTCCGGCGAGCGAGGACGGGGCGGCGACGACCACACCGGCGCCGGTGACGAGGAAGGCCGCCGGTGTGCCGCCGGCGGTCACGGCACAGAACGCTCGCCGCTGCGGTCCAGCCGGTAGTCCTCAGGGGGACCGGCGGGGGCTTGGCGGTGGCGGGAAGTGGCGCGAAAGTACGGGTCGTGTCGATGAGTTGTGGCTCCTCGGCTCCGACGACGGCCGGTCGCCGGGGCGTTGGGTGCGCGACGAACTGCCGGCCGCCGTCGATGTCGTGGGTGGCACCGGTGAGGGCGCCGTCGGCCATGAGGTGCAGTGCCGGAGCGGCGACGTCCTGCGCACCGACCACCCGGCCGATGGGCAGCGTGCTCCTCAACTGCTCCCGGCGGGCGTCGAGCCGGTCGCCCAGGAGGGAGGCCGGCAGCGCCCCGCCACGGGCCGCCCGGCCCGAAATCACGCCGTCCCGCATCCCCCGCCACGGGCCGCCCAACCCGAAATCTCAGCCTGTCACCCGTCAGGCCGAGCCCCACCCGGGCCAGGGCACCCGTGGCCGGCACCGGATCACGAGGGTCCCTGTCCCGGCAGTTCCTCCGAGACCCGGGACTCGTGGTCCGTCCCGGTGCCGAGGGCGAACTCGCGGGCGTAGCCTGCCTCGTCGATCGTGTCGCGCAGACGGCCGGCGATGCGCTCCACGTCGCCCCGCTCCGCAGGAGGGCGCGGAGCGCCCGCGCGTTCCCTGGCCGCCGTCGCCGTGCCGAGCAGGCGGATCGCCCGCTGCGGGGACCCGGCCAGGGCGTACGCGCCCGCCAGCCCTTCCAGTGCCAGGGCGACCGAGCGGGGGTCCTTCGTGGTCGCGGCGGCCCTCAGACCGTCCCGGTGGTGGGCGAGGGCGCGGTCGGCGTCGCCGCGCTGCTCGGCGATGAAGCCCAGCTCGGCCAGGACCAGTGCGAGGCCCGGCCCGTCGCCGCGCCGGCGGTTCCAGGCGAGCCAGGGCCGCAGCCACTCCTCGGCGGCGGCGAGCCGGCCCTGACGCCGGGCGCTCAGCGCGAGACCCAGCGCGGCGAACTGCTCGGCGGGCTGGTTGCCCTGCTCGGCCGCGATCCGCAGCGCGCGCGTGTGCAGGTCGTCGGCCTCGTCGCAGCGCTCGGTGAGCAGGGCGATCCTGCCGAGACCCGACAGCTTCGTCGACATCTCGGGCCACAACTCCAGGGCCTGCGTGATCCGCAGACCCTCCCTGTGGAGCTGGGCCGCACGGTCGTAGTCGCCGTTGATCTCGGCGAGCCGGCCGAGCAGGTCGGCCGTCTTCAACCGGCCCCACAGGTCGCCCAGTTCGGCGAAGTGGGCGCGGGCCTCCGCGGCGTTGCCGCGCAGCCCCTCCAGATCACCGCGCGCCAGCGCGAAGCAGGCGCGCGTGGTCAGCGAGGCGGCCGTTCCCCACGCGTCGCGCAGGGTGCGGAAGCGGACCAGGACGTGCTCGACCCGCCGCTCGCCCGCGGCAAGCGCCCCCACCGTCCACTGGGCATACGCCAGGAACCACTGCGCCCTGGTCGACTCGGGACTGGACTCCAGCGGGTACTCCTCCCTCGGGTCGCACTCGCGGTCGTGCTCGCCGAGCAGCAGTCGGATGCCCGCGTACCAGAAGACGGCCTCCACGCGCTCCTCGGGCGCGGCGTCGCCCGGCGTGTCCAGTGCCGTCGCCAGCGCCCGGCCGGCCTCGCCGAGCCGGCCCCGGACGTACCAGTACCAGGTCAGCGAGTTGACCAGCCGCAACGCCTCCTGCGCGGCCCCGGCCCGGGCCGCCTCGGCCAGCGCGCGCTGCACATTGCCCGCCTCGGAGTCGAGGTACTGGAACCACCGGGCCTGCTCCCGCTCGTGCAGATGCGGCCGGGCGCGCTCGGCGAGACGGACGCAGTGGCGCAGATGCCGGGCGGCGGTCCCCTCGTACTCGCCGGACTCGGCGAGCCTGTCACGCGCGTAGACCGCGACCGACTCCAGCAACCGGTAGCGCGGACCCCGCGGTCCCTCGGTGCGGACCGCCAGAGAGCGCTCTACGAGCACGCTCAAGGCGTCCAGGACGTCCGCGGGGGACACACCGCCGCCGGAGCACACCTCCTCGGCGGCCCGCAGTCCGCAGCCCTCGCTGAACACCGACAGCCTGCGCAGCACGGTCTGCTCCCGGACGTCGAGCAGACCCCAGCTCCAGTCGAGCGTGGCCTGGAGCGTCCGGTGCCGTGAAGGGGCGTCGCGGTAGCCGCTGTTGAGCACTCTGAAGCGGTCGTCGAGACGGTCGTGCAGCTCCCGGATGCCCAGCGAACGCACCCGGGTGGCGGCCAGCTCCAGCGCGAGCGGGATGCCGTCGAGGCGCCGGCACACGTCCGCAACCAGCGGGGCGGTGGTGGCGTCGAGCACGAAGCCGGGGTCCGTCGCCAGGGTCCGGTCCACGAAGAGCCGTACGGCGCCCGCACCCGCCAGCGCGTCGAGGTCCGGCCCGCCGACCGGGGGCAGGGACAGCGGCGCCACCGGGTACACCGTCTCGTCCCGGGTGCGCAGCGGCTCCTGGCTGGTCGTCAGGATGTGCAGATACGGCGCCCGGCTCAGCAGCAGACCGGTCAGCCGGGCGACGGCGTCCACGACGTGCTCGCAGTCGTCCAGCACGAGCAGCAGCCGCCGGCCCGCCAGCGCGTTCGCGAGGCGGTCGGTGGGGCCCTTGCAGCCGTCGCCCGGGATGCTCTCCCGGATGCCCAGCGTCGCCATGACCTGCCCGGCCAGCGACTCCACACCGGCGAACCGCTCCAGGCCCCCGGTGTCCGCGAGCTCCACCAGCCAGGTGCCGTCGGCGAACGCGCCCGCCATGCTCTGCGCCGTGGCCCGCGCGAGACGGGTCTTGCCGACCCCGCCCGGACCGGTGAGCGTCACCAGCCGGCGCCGGGACAGCAGCGTCCGGATGGCCCCGACATCCTCGTCGCGGCCCACCAGGGGCGAGGCCGAAGCGACCGGTTCCGCTGCCACCGGCGTCAGCGCCGCGGGCGGTGCGGCCGGCTCCGGCCGGGCCAGCACCGGATCGTGTCGCAGGATGGCCTGTTGCAGCGCCTCCAGCGACGGGCCGGGCGTGAGCCCCAGCTCCTCGTCGAGCCGGCGCCGCAGGTCGTTGAAGTGGTCGAGTGCGTCCGAGGAGCGGCCCGCCTGGTACAGCGCCCACATCAGAGCGCCCCGCAGCCCCTCACGTAAGGGGTGCTGCCCGACCAGCTCGGTCAGCTCGCCGACGAGCAGGCTGTGCTCGCCCAGCTCCAGCCGCACTCCGGCGTGTTCCTCGACCGCGGTGAGGCGCTCCTCCTCCAGGCTCGCCGCGTTCGGCCGTACGCACGGCTGATCCGCGAACTCGGCGAAGGCCGGGCCACGCCACAACGTCAGCGCCTCGGTGTACAGCGCGGCCCGCTTCACCGGATCCTCGACGGCGCGGGCCCGGCCGACCAGTGCACGGAACCGCCCGGCGTCGAGCGCGTCGGCGGGGATGTCCAGGACGTATCCGGGCGGCCGGTGCGCGACGAGTTCGCGGGCGCCCGGCTCCGCGTCCTGAAGCGCTCGGCGCAGCTGGGACACCTTCGCCTGGAGCGAGGCGGTGGGCCGGGCCGTGAACGTGGAGCCGCCCCACAGGTCCTCGATGAGCCGGGCCGCCGGGACGACCTGCCCCTGGTGGGCGAGGAGGTCCGCGAGGAGCATGCGGACCTTGACTTCGGGCACCCGCACCGGACGACTCCCGTCCGTGCGCACCTCCAGCGGTCCCAGCACCCCGAATTCCATGATCTCAGCGTAACCGGGCGCCGGGCGGCCCGACTTGTGACGAAAAGGGCTCGGCCATCCGCCCGAAGTGCGGCGACGCAGCAATTCCGAAGTCGTCCGAAGCGAATCCGAAGCGGCACATGCCAGCCTTCCCGGAGGAATGCGGTTCGGCTTCGGTGCGGAAGGCGGGGGCAGGTGGCCGAGAATGAACGACTGCGGCTGGCGATCATCATCGGCGGCACACCGCCGCGATGGTGCGCAACCCCGACGGCACGGTGCCACCGGCCGCAACTACGGGCTGCTCAGCCCCGTCATGGCCGAGTGCGCCGCCGTGTTCATCGGCATCGCACGCGGCGCCTACGAGCTGTTCCTCGACCGCCTCCCGGGCCGCGGCATCACCCACACCGACTGGACCGACCAGAAACGGCACCCGCTCACCCGGATCCAGATCGCCACCGCCCGCAACAAGATCGACGCCGCCGAGGCGCTGTCGACCCGCAGGCTCACCCTCCTCCAGGAGCGTGCCGACGCCGGCGAGCAGTCCACCGACGACGAGAAGGCGATGGTGCGCGGCCAGACCGGCTTCGCCGCCCAACTCGCCAAGGAGGCGGTGGAGATCCTCCACAACGCCGGCGGCGGCTCCGTCATCCGGCGCGACGTCCACCTCGAACTCCAGGGCCGCGTCCTGGTCGGCCTGGAACCCGGCACCGTCTTCCTCTGAGCCGACGTCCCGGGCAACCCCTCTTCCCACCGGCACGCCCCGCGCGCCGGACCGTTCAGCACAACACTTCCGTACCGGAGGAACTGATTCATGGGTGACAACCACACCTCGGTGTCGGTGTCGGTGCTCGGCCTCGGCCTGATGGGGCAGGCCCTGGCCGCCGCCTTCCTGAAGGCGGGCCACGCCACCACCGTGTGGAACCGTTCGGCGGACAGGGCCGACGGCCTCGTCGCGGACGGCGCGGTCCTGGCAGCGAACCCCGCCGACGCCGTCGCCGCCGGCGACCTCGTGGTCGTGTGCGTGTCGACGTACGACGTGGTCCACGACGTCATCGGCTCGCTGGGCGACGCCCTGCGCGGCAAGACCGTCGTCAACCTGACCACGGGCTCCTCCGAGCAGGCCCGGCAGACCGCCGAGTGGGCCGAGAAGAACGGCGCCGAGTACCTCGACGGCGCCATCATGATCACCCCGCCCGGTATCGGCGCCGCGACGTCCGTCCTCTTCTACGCCGGTGACCGGGCCGTCTTCGACGCCCACGAGCCCGTGCTGAGGCTCCTCGGCGGCGGCACCACCTACCTCGGCACCGACCACGGCAGGCCCGCCCTGTTCGACGTGTCGCTGCTCGGCCTGATGTGGGGCGCCCTCAACAGCTTCCTGCACGGCGTCGCCATCGTGGAGACCGGCGACGTGAAGGCGCAGGAGTTCCTTCCCTGGGCGCACATGTGGCTCGACGCCATCAAGATGTTCACGGCCGACTACGCCGCGCAGATCGACGCCGGCGACGGGAAGTTCCCGGCCGACGACGCCACCCTGGAGACGCACCTGGGCGCGCTCAAGCACCTCGTCGAGGAGAGCGAGGCGCTCGGCGTCGACACCGAACTGCCCAAGTACTCCGAGGCGCTGATGGAGAGCATCATCGCCCAGGGCCACGCCAAGAACAGCTACGCCAGTGTCGTGAAGGCGTACCGCCGCCCGCAGAGGTGACCGAGTCCGGTATGCGCTTCCACCCCTGACGAAGGGGCCGGTTCTGAATCCCCCGTCGGAACCGGCCCCTTCCCATGCCCGAAAGCCGGCGCCTGGGAATCGCCCCTGGGAATCGTATTCGTCCTCGATTCCGGCCGCTGATTCCGTGCGCTCTCCGTCCGGCGATTCCCGCTCCTTGCGAAAGGTGTGTTCCATGACCGAGAACGGCGACAGCACGACACCTCGCGCCACCGCAGGCGTCACCCGGAGAACGCTCCTCAGAGCAGCGGGCGCCACCGCGCTCACCGCGGGCGCCGTCACCGCGACGGCGCCCTTGGCCACAGCCGAGGGCAGGCCCTACGGCGCGATCGGCGTCGGCGCCGGCCACGCGGGCGGCACCGTCGCCCGGGAGCTCGGCGCCCGCGGCATGAGAGTCCTGGTGCTGGAGGCGCGGGCCGGATCGGCGGCCGTGTCGAGCCCGGCACGCCGGCCGGATGGCCACCCCCCTCGACCTCCCGGTCCTGCGCCGCCGAGAGAGCCGCCTGCGCGTGCTCGCCGGCGACCTGGCCGACGAACGGCTCGGGCTGACCGAGGAGCGGTTCGACGGCTTCGCCCGGACCGTGGACGCGGTCCACCACACGGGCGCCACCGTGCACTGGCTGCACCCCGACGAGGCACTGCGCGCCGCCAGCGTCCACGGCACCCGGGAGATCCTGCGCCTGGCGGCCCGCGGGGCCGGGCCGGGTGGGACAATCCACGTCCGGGTTCCGACTGACCGCGCGATTGGCCGCCGGGGCATCGGGGAGGACCGAAAGGAACTGTCTGCATGATCCGGTGGGTGTCCCTCAGCGTCGAGGCAAGGCCCGTGCCCCGCCCCGTGGCCACGCCGTTGGTGTGGGCCACGGCCTTCGGCGGCGCTCTGCTCCTGGTGGCGGTGCACAACCTGCTCATAGGCCAGGACCGACCCGGACTCGCCCTGACCGGGCTGTCCCTGCTGGCCGCCCTGCTGGGACTGTGCGCCCGCTTCACTGCCGCCCCGGGCACGGCACTGCTGTGCTGGCTGTTCCTCAACGGCTTCGCGATCCCGCCCGCGGGCACCCTCACCTGGGCCGGCTCCCGCGACACGTTCTGGCTCGCCTGCCTGTTCACCGCGAGCCTCGTCGGCACGATCCTGGCGAGGATCGTCCACGCCCGCGCCGCCTACCGCCGCGTCACCGCGGGCACGGCGACGCCGACGGCGGGCTCACGCGACTGGCGCGACACCTTCTGACGGGCGCCGCACGTACCGGCATCGGGGCCGGGAACGAGCGGCCGACGGTCGGCCGGTGCGTCGGATCAGGTCTCCAACTCCCTTTACGGCCACAGAGGTGCACGTCACGGATGTCAGCGCCCGCCGGGGAATCGGGAGTTCGGCGTTGCCGCGGTCGAAGGTTGCTGCCGTACAGGATGTGACCGGGCGCGGCGAAGGCGAGCGGGGCGTGCAGGGTCGCCGGGCCGGACGACACGGCGGTGTCGATGGAGGAGCGCCGCAGGTCCGTAAGGAAGTCCTCGGGTGCCGTGCCGTCGCCGTCGCCGGTCGCGTCCGTGCGCAGCCGGGCGGCGAGGGCGAAGCGCTGGGCGGCGTACGGGAGGAAGCCGCCGGCGTGCGGAAGGATCCTCCGCATCCGGGGTACCGGCGCGGCACACCCCGCAGGGTCATGCGCGGCGCGGCGCGGGTCGTGTCGCGTCGTAGGGGAAGTCGACCAGCGGCAGCGGCACGTCCGGGAGCGGGGGCCCGGCGGCGCAGGGGCCCGGCGGCGCGGTCGGATGGACCAGGACGCCGTCCGCGTCCAGTTCGTCCAGGGCGTGCGCCGTCTCGGCGAGCGTGCCGTCCACGTCCGGTGGCGGGGTCGTCGGGGCCGGCGAGCCGCACACCCGGACCCGGGACGGATCGATGTCCGTCAGCACGTCATCCCACCTGCCCGCGGACAGGCCATGGCGGGCCACGCCGAGGCCGTCGGCCGGCCGGCGCTCGCATGGGACGAACAGAGCGCCTTCCGTGCCCGTCCGAGCCTCCTCGATGCCGTACGCCCGCAGCGGCGCCACAAAATGATGTTAACCGGGCATTTGTCGTCCTTCCATCGGGAGGAGGGTGCGGGAGGGTGCGGGAGGGTGCGAACGGGGGGAGATCGAGAATCCCGGCGCGTCAAAGGACTGTTTGGGGCATTTATCACTAATGTCCAACCCCGGTAAGGAGTCGATCCTTCACGTATCGCATCCACCTCGCTTCACCGGAGATGACATGCACAAGCTTCGTAAGGCCGCCGTCCTGGTCGCCGCCCTCAGCAGCGTCGGAGTCCTGACCGCCGGTTCCGCCCACGCCGCTGGCCTGGACGGCGGGGGCAACGACTACAAAGTCCAGCAGAGCACCCAGTGCAAGTCCCACGACCTGAACATCGACATCCTCGGTGTGGTCGGCATCCTCAACGGT
This sequence comes from Streptomyces sp. bgisy027, assembly GCF_057710365.1. Taxonomy (NCBI): domain Bacteria; kingdom Bacillati; phylum Actinomycetota; class Actinomycetes; order Kitasatosporales; family Streptomycetaceae; genus Streptomyces; species Streptomyces sp. bgisy027. Next base: position 104,609 of record NZ_JBYIVZ010000009.1, on the reverse strand, counting down.
GTGCTGGGCAACGGCCTCAACGGTGAGGGCAACCCGGCCGCCCAGAACACCCACCTCGGCTCGACGATGGGCTGCAGCAACACCGCCTTCTGAGCCGCGTCCTACGTCGCCACAGAGGGAACAGGCGGTCAGCGCACGGCGCCGGCCGCCTCTCTGTTGTTCATCGGCGATCTCCAGCGCCTCTCCCGGCCGATCCGGGTCCGTACACAACGCATCCGGAAACTATTCCCTGATTCCCTTCGCAAAGGCTGTAACAGGGTTTCGGCCGAAGATCACAAGGGTAACGAGAGGCGAAATCCACCCCCGCTCGGTTTCCTTGCCCACACCCCCGAAACGCCCGTCGAGCGCGAGGTCCAGCACAGCGAACAGCGGCTCCCGGACGGCCATCTGCGGCGGAATCGCGGTGGTAGCCTCGAATGAGTGAGCAGTCGAAGCGTCGTCAAAGGTGCCCGGCAGAACAATCTCCCTGACGGGTCCGCGGAATTTCCCGGAGGCGCGCTGATCCCATTCATCGACGTTTCCGGTTCGGCAGGCCGGACTTGGCGTTCGGCGCGGTTTCCGCAATTCCCCTGCCGGCTGCGGAGGGAGGCCACATGAGCGTCCTGGAACGGGACGGCGCACAGGCGGCGCCGCCGACGCCGTACGACGACGACACCGACGGCCCGCAGCCGCAGCTCGAAGGCCAGGGCGGCAGCACCGACCCGGTGAAGGACTATCTGCGCCTCATCGCCCGGGTCCGGCTGCTCACCGCGGACCAGGAAGTGGACCTCGCCAGACGCATCGAGGCCGGTCTGTACGCCGAGCGGCTCCTGGCGGAGGGGCGGCCCGGGCACCACGCGGAGGAGCTGGCGTTCCTCATGGAGGACGGCCGGCGGGCCAAGGCGCACCTCACCGAGGCCAACCTCCGCCTCGTCGTCTCCGTGGCCAAGCGGTACACCGGCCGCGGACTGGACTTCCTCGACCTCGTCCAGGAGGGCAACGCCGGTCTCATCCGGGCGGTGGAGAAGTTCGACTACGCCAAGGGCTTCAAGTTCTCCACCTACGCGACCTGGTGGATCAAGCAGGCCGTCACCCGGGCCCTCGCCGACCAGAGCCGCACCATCCGGATTCCCGTGCACACCGTCGAGATCATCAACCGGGTGGCACGCGCGCGCCGCGAGCTGATGCAGGACACGGGCCTCATGCCGACCCCCGAGGAACTCGCCGCGAAGGCCGGGATACCGGTGGAGCGGCTCGTCGAGATCGACGCGTACACCAGGGAGCCGGTCTCCCTGCACGCCGCCCTGAGCGACGACGGCGACGGCGAGTTCGGCGACCTCATCGAGGACACCGACCTTCCCTCCCCCTGGGAGGCCGTCACCCACCACCTCCTCCAGGACGCCATCCGCGACCTCCTGACCGGCATGACCGCCCGCGAGGCCGGCATCATCGCCCTTCGCTACGGACTCACCGACGGCCGCCCCCGGACCCTGGAGGAGATCGGCCACGTCTACGGCGTCACCCGTGAACGCATACGCCAGATCGAGACCAGGACGATGAGCAAGCTCCGTCACCCGTCCCGCTCCCAGGCACTGCGGGACTACCTCGACGACCTCTGACGACGGCCTCTGACGACGGCCTCCGGCGTACGACCTCTCACGCGGCCCCGGGCCGGCCGTCCCCAGGCTCGAAGTCGCTGATGACATGGAGGGCTTCGTCGTCGATCGCGTCCAGCTCCCCGATGGTGGGCACCGTGTCGGGGACGTCGCCGCCGACGCGTCGGCCGCTGTCGTCCAGGCCCGCCGCCTTCACCGCGGCCCCGTCGCGGACGATGATCCGGAAGGCACCGATCAGGCTCCGCTCCCCTTCGCCGGGACGAGTACCGCCGGTCTGCGTGCCTCCCGGCCGCCGGGGACTACTCCGCCGCGGGCTGCCCGGCGAAGTCGGGCATCAGCGCGCACATCGCCTGGCGCTGGGTGGGGCCCATGAACCGGGTCAGCGCCTCCTTGACCGTCTCGGCGAGGACCGCGGAGGTCTCCTTGAGGAGGCCTCGGGCCTTCTCGGTGAGCGCGACCTCGACGCCGCGCTTGTCGCCGCAGACCGACTTCCGGGTGACCAGTCCGGCGTGCTGGAGGCAGGCGATCTGGTAGGTGAGGCGGGTCTTGGGACGGCCCAGGAGCTCGGCGATCCGCGTCATGCGCAGGGCCTGGCCGGGGTCCGCGGCGAGCAGGCACAGCACCAGGAACTCGTCGTGGGAGACGTCCAGCCGGTCCTTGACCACGCCGCGCAGCTCCTGCTCGACGGCTCCGGTCGCGGCCAGCATCAGCATCCAGGCGTGCAGCTCGACGGGCAGCAGGCTGTCGGCGGAGGCGGAGGCGGAGGGGCAGTCGGAGTGGTCGGCCATGAATTCGAGTGTATCCGTTGTTCAAATTTGGAGTATCGGTTAGCGTGGTGTCGTCCAAATTTGGATTACACATCCCCGGCAGCCCCTGCGATGCCCCCGATGCTCAGGAGTGAAAGATCATGACCGTCGCCGTCGAAACCGGAACCTGGCAGCTCGACAGCACCGCCTCCACCGTCGGCCTGCGACACAGGACCATGTGGGGCCTGGTCACCGTGAAGGGCGCCTTCGCCGCCGTCGCCGGCAACGGCGAGGTGCGGTCCGACGGCTCCGCCGTCGGCACGATCACCCTCGACGCCGCCTCCCTGGACACCCGCAGCGCCAAGCGCGACGAGCACCTGCGCTCCGCCGACTTCTTCGACACCGCCAACCACCCCGAGATCACCTTCGCGGTCCGCAGCGCCGAACTGCGCGACGGTGCGGAGGTGCACGTCGTCGGTCAGCTCACCGTGCGCGGCGTCAGCCGTCCCAAGTCCGTCACCGCCCGCCTCGTCGGCGCGGACGACAAGTCGCTCACCCTGGAGGCCGAGTTCACCGTGGACCGCGAGCAGTTCGGCATGGGCTGGAACCAGCTCGGCATGATGCGCGGCCTCACCACGGTCACCGGCACGCTCCGCTTCACCCGGACGACCGCAGCCTGACGTCGGCGCCCGGCAGCGTCTGCGGTACGGCCGTGAAGGCCCGCAGCCGCACCCGCACACCCGGCCGGGGCAGGGTGAACCTCCCCACGGCCGGCCGCAGCTCATAGCGCGCCGTCACACGGGCGGGCAGCACCGCCGGGCCCCGTACGACCGCCCAGTACCGGCTCCGCGTGCGTGGCGGTCCCGCCGATGAACCGACGAACCCCAGACAGGACCGTCGATGACGTCAGTCAGTGGGCGAGTCAGGCTCATCAGCGGAACCGCCATGCACATCTTCACTGTCAGTAGACGTCCCGCACGTACCGCTTCGCCGCCGCCAGCTGCTTCACGCACGCCGACGCCTCGGCCTCCGCCAGCCCGCCGTGCGCCACCGCGATGTCCCGCAGCGCCCGGTCCACGTCCTTGGCCATGCGCGAGGCGTCGCCGCAGACGTAGAAGTGGGCGCCGTCCTGCAGCCACCGCCACAGCTCGGGGCCGTGCTCGCGCATCCGGTCCTGGACGTACACCTTGTTGCGCTGGTCGCGGGAGAACGCCGTGTCGAGACGGTCGAGGGTGCCCTCGCCGAGCAGCGCGGTCAGCTCCTCCTCGTAGTAGAAGTCGCTGGCCCGGTGCTGCTCGCCGAAGAACAGCCAGTTGGGTCCCCGGTGCCCGAGCGCGCGCCGCTCCTGGAGGAAGCCGACGAACGGCGCGACCCCGGTGCCCGGACCGACCATCACCATCGGCGTCGAGGCGTCCGCGGGCGGCCTGAAGTGCGGGGAGCGCTGCACGAACACCGGCACCTCGGTGTCCGCCCCGGCGTCCGCGAGGAACGGCGAGCAGACCCCGCCGCGCGGCCGGCCGTGCAGGTTCTCGTACCGCACCACGGAGACCGTCAGCGAGACGCTGTGCGGGTCGACGAGCGGGCTGGACGATATCGAGTACAGACGCGGCTGGAGCTTCTTCAGCACCCCGGCCCACTCCCCGGCACCCGCCCGCACCGGATGCTCGGCGATCACGTCCACGGCCTGCCGCCCCCAGCTCCACTGCGCCAGGCCGTCCTTGTTGTCGGGCCGCAGCAGCCTGCGCAACTCCCGGTCGTCGCGCACGCGTTCGGCGACGAAGCGCAGCAGGTCCGGGGTGATCCGCGTGATGTCGAGATGCCGGTGCAGGGCATCGGCGAACGACGTCGCGCCGACGCCGTCGAGTTCCACGACCGCCGAGCCGTCGGCGCCGGTGACCGCCAGCCACTCCGCCGCCAGCGCGGGCGAGTTGACGGGCCGTATGCCGAGTGCGTCGCCCGCCTCGTACGTCAGCGGCGTCCCGCTCGTGTCGAAGGTGAACCGGCGCACCTCCTTGCCCGCGCCGGGCCGGCTCAGCAGCCGGTTGCCGACCAGCCGGGCGGTGGCGGGAGCCGGCCCTGGCCCGGACCTGAGCCCGGTCCCGGGTCCGGACCCGGGGCGTTCGGCAGCGGGGGCCTCGGCGCCGCCCAGCGCCGTGAGGACCTCGTCGAGCCAGGCCCCCGCGGACGGTTCGTAGTCCGGCTCGCAGTCGATGCGCGGGGCCAGCCGCACCCCGCCCAGCTCGTCGAGCCGCGCGTCGAGGCGGCGGCCGTGCCCGCAGAAGTCGTCGTACGAGGAGTCGCCGAGGGCGAGCACCGCGTACCGCGTCCCGTCCAGCCGGGGAGCGCCTTCGTCGGCCAGCGTGTCCCAGAGGCCGGAGCCGTTGTCCGGCGCGTCGCCGTCGCCGAACGTGCTGGTGATGAAGAGCAGATCGGCGGTGCGGGCGAGGGTGCCGACATCGGCCTCGTCCATGCCGACCAGCGTGGCCCGGTGCCCCGCCGAGCCGAGCCGCTCGGCCGTCGCGGCGGCGAACTCCTCGGCGTTGCCGGTCTGCGACGCCCACAGCACCACGACCTCGCGGCCGGGCCCCTCCGGCGCGGCGGGGGCGCTCGCCGACCGTGAGTACATACCGGCGAGGACGCCGTTGACCCACGTCGCGTGCTCGGGGCTGAACGGCGCGCCCGGCGGCAGGACAGGGATGCCGGGCGCGCCGGTCTCGATGCCGGCGAGGAAGCCGGTCAGATACAGGCGTTCCTGAGCGGTCAGCACGGGCGGCGCCGCGGGTTCCAGCCCGAAGGGACCGGCCGGGCCCGGCGTGACGGCCGTCGGCGTCAGCGCCCGCACCGGCGCCTCCGGCAGGGGAGCCGCGACCCTCGTCAGGGACACGGCGCACACCTTGAACTCCGGCTGGAAGGAGATCGGATCCACCGCGTCGCTGGTCACCGCGTTGACGCTCAGATACTCACCGAACAGGTCGTTCCAGTGGAACGGCGCGAAAGCGCCCCCCGGCCGCACCCGCTCGGTCACCACGGCCGGCAGCACCGCCCGCCCCCGCCGCGAGGCGACCTCCACCCGGTCCCCGTCGGCGATCCCCAGCTGCCGCGCGTCGCGCGGATGCACCTCCACGAACGGCCCCGGGTTCAGCTTGTTGAGCTTGGCGACCTTCCCGGTCTTCGTCAGCGTGTGCCACTGGTGCTGCACCCGCCCGGTGTTCAGCAGGAAGGGATAGTCGTCGTCCGGCATCTCGGCGGCCGGCAGGTGCGGACGCGCATGGAAGGCCGCCCGCCCGCTCGCCGTCGGGAAGCGCAGCCCGCCGTCCTCGTCGACGTACCGGATCGGATTGCGCGCCGGACCGTCCACCTCGGCCGCCGGCCACTGCACGGGTGTGGCCCGCAGCCGCTCGTAGGTCACCCCGCGCAGATCCCAGCCCGTCACCGGGTTCCAGGCCCGCCGTATCTCCTCGAAGACGTCCTCGGCGCTGTCGTACGAGAACCCCTTCTCGTACCCCATCGCGCACGCCACGGCCGCGATGATCCGCCAGTCGGCCATCGCCTCGCCCGGCGGATCGGCCACCGGCCGGGTCAGCGTCAGACCGCGCTCGCTGTTGACGAAGACGCCCTCGCCCTCGGTCCACATCGCGCCGGGCAGCACGACATCGGCGTACGCGTTGGTCTCGGTCTCTCCGAACACGTCCTGTGTGACGACGAACTCGGCGGCCTCCAGCCCCTCGATGACCGTACGGCGGTTCGCGACCGAGGCGACCGGGTTGGTGCAGATGATCCAGCAGGCCTTGATCCCGCCGTCGGCCATCTTCCGGAACATCTCGACGGTGCCCCGGCCCACCCCGTCGGCGCGCAGCGTCCCCGGCGGCAGCTCCCACAGCTCCTCGACGAAGGTCCGCTCCGCCTCGACCAGCACCGACCGCTGCCCCGGCAGCCCCGGCCCCATGTAGCCCATCTCCCGCCCGCCCATGGCGTTCGGCTGCCCGGTCAGCGAGAACGGCCCGGAGCCGGGCCGGCAGATGGCACCGGTCGCCAGATGCAGGTTGACCAGGGCGTTCGTGTTCCAGGTGCCGTGCGTGGACTGGTTCAGGCCCATCGTCCAGCAGCTCATCCACTCGCCGGCCCCGCCGATCAGCCGGGCGGCCTCGCGGATGTCGTCCTCGGCGAGACCGGTGATCTCCGCGACGGCGGCGGGCGCGTAGTCGGCGAGGAAGCCGGGCATCGCCTCCCAGCCCTCGGTGTGCTCGGCGATGAAGGCGGGGTCGGTGTGTCCGTTGTCGACGAGCAGCCGCAGCAGCCCGTTGAGCAGCGCGAGGTCGGTGCCCGGCTCGATCTGGAGGAAGAGGTCGGCCTTGGCGGCGGTGGCGGTGCGCCGCGGATCGACCACGACGAGCTTGGCGCCCGCCTTGACCCGCTCCATCATCCGCAGGAAGAGGATCGGGTGGCAGTCGGCCATGTTCGAGCCGATCACGAGGAAGACGTCCGCCCGGTCGAAGTCCTCGTACGACCCGGGCGGCCCGTCCGCACCCAGTGACAGCTTGTAACCCGCCCCCGCGCTCGCCATGCACAGCCGCGAGTTCGACTCGATCTGGTTCGTCCCCACGAACCCCTTGGCCAGCTTGTTCGCCAGGTACTGGGCCTCCAGGCTCATCTGCCCCGAGACGTAGAAGGCGAGCGCGTCCGGCCCGTGCTCGTCGATGATCGCGCGCAGCCGGCCGGCGGTGCGGGCCACGGCGTCCGCCATCGGGGCGGGCCCGGGCTCCTCGCCCCGCTCGCCCCTGACCAGCGCCGTCGTCAGCCGGCCGGGCGCGGCCAGCATCTCGGCCGTCGTCGCGCCCTTCGTGCACAGCCGGCCCGCGTTCGCCGGGTGCGCCTTGTCACCGGACGCCTTCAGGACCGTACGCCGCCCGTCGGGCCCCATCCCGACGTCCAGCAGGATTCCGCAGCCGACCCCGCAGTACGCGCAGACCGTGCGGACCTGGGACGTGGAGGTGGTCGAGGTCACGCATTTCCTTTCTCCGGCTGCCGGGGTACTGCCTGGAGCGTACGAATTGCCCGTTACGTCGATGTCACATCCCTCGATCATGAGGAGTTACGTCGGCCACACAGCCGCCCGTCGTGCGATGTGAGGGGCTTGCGGTGGCGCGATGTGGGGCGTGTGAGGCGGTCGCGCACCGTGTCGCTGTTGGGCCGAACGGGTGACTTGGCGTAAGAATTGGCTGGTGCAGGCATTGAGGGCGAGTCAAGGCGGGGGGAGCCGGTGAACAGCCACGACGTCACCGATGAACAGTGGGAGGGGCTCGCCCAGGTCGTGCCGCTGCGCGGCCGCGACGCGTGGCCGTCGGCGGTGAACCATCGTGCGGTGCCGGAGGCGGAGACGGAGCCCCGTCGCCGCTTCGTCGTGCTGCGGGTCAACGTGTTCGGCGACGCCCGCGAGGTCGCCGAGACGCTGATGGCGGGGATCCCGGTGCTGCTGGACCTCACCGGGGCGGAGAACGAGGTCGCCAAGCGCGTCCTCGACTTCAGCACCGGCGTCGTCTTCGGCCTGGCCAGCGGGATGCACCGGGTCGACCGGAACGTGTTCCTGCTGACCCCGCCCGGCACCGAGGTGAGCGGACTGATGGAGGGCGCCGGGGTTCCCGGTACCTGACGGCCCGGCCGTACGGTCGCCCGATCGTAGGAAGGGCTCCCGGGTGGAACGGTTCGCCCGCCGCCGGTGGGCCTACGGTCCGGACATGGGCGTGTCGTTTGTGTCTGGTGCCGATGCCGTCTCCTTGCCGCGTCAGGGACGCAGGGCGGGTGAACCGCCCGTACGCTGCGCGGGCGATCCGCCTGAAGACCGTGCGGGCGATCCGCCTGAAGACCTCGCGGGCGATCCGCGTTCTGAAGGTCATGCGGGCGATCCGCTTCAGGGGGCTCGTGCGGGCGATCTCCTGCTGGAACCCGGTGCGGACGATCCGCTTGCGGAGCCCCGGGCGGGTGATTCCGATACGGCGCGCGGCGCGGCGCATCCCGGTCGGCCCCGGCTGACCGAGCTGCGGCTGTCCGCGTTCGCCCGGCACCGGCGGGCCGCGTTCCCCCTCGGACCGCTCACGCTCCTCACCGGGCCCAGCGGCAGCGGCAAGACGAGTGCCCTGCGGGCGTACGAGGCGCTGGCGCGGCTCGGCGGCGGCGCCGGGGTCGGGGAGGCGTTCCCGGACACGGTCGCGTACGTCCCGGAGCGGGCCCGGCCCGACGCCCAGCGGCGGCGCGGGTTCCGCATCGGGTGCACGGCCGACGGCCCCGAGGGACCGGTGCGGCTCGACGTGGCCGTCCAGGCCGAGCCCGAACTGCGGATCGTGGGGGAGCGGCTCAGCGCGGGCGGCCTCGTCCTGCTGGAGACGGCCCTGCGCGATCCGAGCCGTCCCTTCGTGCAGGCGGCCTGGCACACGGCCGGCCAGTCGCCGGTGACACGGGCGCCGCTGCCCGACGACCGGCTCGGCACCGCGCTGTTGCCGCTGCGGGTGGCCGGCAAGACGGACGGGCAGCGCCGGGTGCTCGCCGCCGCGGAGCAGATGGTGGTGGCGCTGCGGTCGGTCTTCGCGTGCGACCCGCGGCCCGAACGGATGCGGGCCGCGGTACCGGCCGGGTCCGGGCGGCTGCTCGGCGGGTGCGACAACCTCGCCGACGTCCTGTGGCGGACGCGGGCCGAGTGCGGACAGCGGCATGCGCTGCTCGTGGCCGCGGCGCGGGCGGGCTGCGCGGGACCCGTGGCGGACGTGCTCGCCGAGGTGCTCGCGGACGGGACGGTACGGGGCGTGCTCGACCGGGGCGACGGAGTACGGACGCAGCTCGGCCGACTGGGCGACGGCGAGCTGCGCCATCTCGCGCTCTCGTTGGTCCTGCTGACGGGGCCCGGCGTGCTGGAGGTCGACCCCGCGGGGGAGGTGCCCGAGGCGATGCAGACGCTGACCGTGCTGGCGGACGGGCTCGACCGGGGGCTGGACCCCGCGCAGCTGCGGGAGTTGACCGGGCTCGCGGCGCGGATGTGCGAGCGGGGGCACATCCGGCTGCTCGGGGCCGTGAGCGACGCGTCGGGGGTGTCCGGGACGGCCGGCGTGTCGGTGGTACACCTGGAGCCGTGACCGAACCCCTTGACGTGGCCAGGCTCCAGCGCAGGCTGGCCGAGTTCGCCGCCGCGCGCAACTGGCAGCCGTACCACACGCCGAAGAACCTCGTCGCGGCGCTCAGCGTCGAGGCGTCCGAACTCGTGGAGATCTTCCAGTGGTTGACGCCGGAGGAGTCGGCCCGGGTCATGGACGACGCGGCCTCCGCCGCGCGCGTGACGGACGAGGTCGCGGATGTGCTGGCGTATCTGCTGCAGCTCTGTGAGGTGCTCGGGATCGATGTGCTGGCTGCGCTGGACGCGAAGATCGACCGGAACGAGCGGAGGTTTCCCGCGCCGTAGTGAAGCGGCGCGGGCGCGTGGGGAAGGTCGCCGTCCGGTTTAACTCTCCGTATCCGTTCAGCTGACCGCAACCGAAAAGTTGTCCGCAGATTTCCGTCTTCCTCTGGCTTTTCGTCTCAGCGCCCTTCACGCTGGGTAGTGAACAAGGGAGTTCAGGCGGACGCGTGGGCAGCGCGTCCAGACAGACGGGGACTGCGGATGGACGCGGTGCGGCTCATCGTGACGAGCAGGCGTGCGCTGGCGGGAAGCGGGGGCGCGCCGGAAATCATGACCGAGGTGTGGCAGGCGCAGGCCCTGGCTCAGGCGATAGGCAGCCGGTTCGCGGTCTTCGGTCCACCCGAACTGCGCGGTGAGGCACTGGGGTTGACGGAGCTGGCGGGACGCGGCTGCGGGGTCCTGGACACACCCGAACTCGCGGACGGCGCCTTACGCGCGGCCCAGCTCACGGAGCTGGGCGACGCGCGGCAGGCACTGCTGAACCTGGGGAGCCTGCTGGGCGAGGCCGGCATCGCCCTGGTCGGCCTGGCCAGCGCCGCGGACGACGAGGCGACGTACTGGCAGTGCATGGAGGCCATCGACGCGGCGGACGAGTCCCGGGACCGGGTCCTTGAGATGCTGCGCAGACTGGCGGACCGGGACGAGGTGCTGACGGAGCGGGAGGCGGGGTAGCCGACCGGCAGCCCCCGGCACGACGGCCACCACGGCGCCGAGCCCGGTCAGCCACTGCGGGCGCCGGTCGGTCGCTGGAGGTAGCCGGTCGGTCGCTGGGGGCGGCCCGGTCGGCCACGGGAGTACCGCTGTGGGCGGCGGGTCGGTGACTGGAGGGCCGTTGGGGGCGGCGGGTCGGTGGCTGGAGGGCCGCTGTGGGAGCCGGTCGGTCGCTGGAGGCAGTCGGTCGGTCGCTGGGGGCGGCCCGGTCAGCCGTTGGGGGCGGGGCGGGTCAGCCCGCCTCGCCCTCCTGACGCCGGCCCTGCCCCGGAGTGCCGGTGGCCTGCAGATCCGTGTCCAGGGTAGACAGGTCCAACTATAGGTTTAGGGCGTATTTTTGAGGCATGGCCACGAACTGGACAGAGCCGCTCAGGGCGGTCATCTACACCCGCATCTCGCACGACCCCTCTGGCAAGGCCGACGGGGTCACCCGGCAGGAGGACGCCTGCCGCAAACTCGCCGCTGAACTGGGCTGGGTCGTCATCGCGGTGAAGACCGACGACGATCGCACCGCCATCGGCAAACGCGGCCAGCGTGCCCGCCGCCCCGGCTACGCCGCGCTGCTCGACATGCTGGCCGCCCGCGAGGCGGACGCCGTTCTTGTCTGGCACACGGGACAGGCTTTACCGGCAGGCACGTGACCTTGAGCCGCTCATCGACATCGTGGAGCGGACGCACGTCCTGATCCGCCCGGTCAAGCAGGGCGAACTAGACCTGGCCTCCCCCTCCGGCCGCATGGTGGCCCGTATCCTCGCGTCCGTGTCCACGCACGAAGTCGAGCACGCGGTCGAGCGGATGAAGGACAAGCACGCAGCCAACCGGCGGGCCGGGGTCAACCACGGCGGCCCGCGAACCTTCGGGTTCCGCGCCGTCAAGCCGAAGGTCTCCAAGGACCAGGCACCCGAGACCCCCAAGGTGGACCCCAGGGAAGCTGCCCTGATCCGTGAGGCCGCACAAGCCGTGCTCGCGTACGCGGCCGACCCCGAGACGGGCAACACCTTGTCGGGCATCTGCCGGGACTGGAACGCCCGGGGCATCAAGAGCCCGCGTGGTCAGGAGTGGTCGATCCAGGCGCTGCGGGGCATGCTCCTGTCGCCCCGGATCGCCGGGCGCGTCGGCCACAAGGGCGAGGACGTTGGACCGGCGCAGTGGGAAGCGATCGTGGAGTACGACGTGTGGCTTGCCCTGCGCAACGTGCTCCAGGACCCGGCCCGCCGCTCTGGTGCTTCCGGCGACGGCCGGGCGCCCAAGTACCTGGGATCCGGTCTGTACGTGTGCGGTCGTCCCGGATGCGGTGCCGTGGTACGTCCCGGCGGGGCGAGGGCCGGGCAGCGCCAGCAGTACCGGTGCACTGCGAGCGCGCACCTGATTCGGACTGCCGAACCGGTCGATGACCACGTGGAGCGCACCATCCTCGCGCAGATCGTCTGGGAGACCGTCAGGGATCCGTTCTGGCCGCCTGCCGCGCCCGCTCCGGACGGACCGTCCATGGCGGAGCTGAACGCCCGTCACGCAGCTCTGACGGCACGCCTGGAGGCACTTGCGGAGGCGTTTGCCGAGGATGACGACTCGGACCCCGTCGAGTACCGGACTGCGTCCCGCAAGCTCAAGGAACGCATCGCCGCCGTGGAGCAGGAGATCACGGATGCGGTTGCGATGACCGCTGCCGCCAGCGTGCCCGGACCGCTCGATGACATCGACCTGCCCGAGCTGGTGAAGCGTCACAAGGCTGACCCCGAGCATGCCTTGGCATGGTGGCGCGAGACGTACCCGCTGGAGCGGCGGCGGAAGTCCCTTAAGACGCTCGCCGTGGTCACCCTGATGCCCGGTCGGCGTGGCCGCCCTCTGGGTGTCGCGCCGGGCGGACTTGACCCTGCCTCTGTGCGCATCGATTGGACGGGGGCAGCGTGAGCACGCACCCCAGTCGATGACCGATTCTGACACGGCGGGCCCGCCACCTTCTGGTGGCGGGCCCGGCTCGTGGGCTCCGGTCAGAATCGGGACTGGAGCCAGACCAAGAGCAGGCTGACGCCCGTGGTGCTCGCGCCGTACGCCGCACCGTACAGAGCCCGCAGTGCGAGGGCGCGCCGGTAGTGCTTCACCCACTCGGCTGCGCGACGGGCCCGGGTCTGCCTGTGCAGGTCAGGCCGCGACTGGTTATGGTGCATGAGTCTCCTTCCGATTTTGCGTTGGTAGGGGCACGCGCAGGGAGCCCGTTTCCCGCCCTCGGTTCCAAGGCCAACTGGGCGGTGGCCGGGCTCCTTTGCATGTGATGGGCAGTCTAGGCGGGGGTGATCGGAGCGCGATTCGGCCGACTGCAAATGTGGTGACGTGTGCCAGGGGTGTTCCTGGCGTGTTGGTGGGGTGCTCTTTGGGCGTTGCTCCGCCTGCCGGATCCCTCAAGTGATGTTGCGCATAGTCCCGTTCGGGGCTCTCGGTCCCGGTGTGCCGAGGTGCAGTAGACCCGCCAGGAGCGGGAAACGCAAACCGAGGGTTTTGTAAGGCTCCACGACGCGTTTTGCCTGTTCAGAGGCTTGCTCGGGGTAACAAAACTTGACCAGTCGATCTAGACAAAGTGGATCAGAGGCTGCATGCCCCGCACCCGCAACACGGCGACGCCCGGCCGGGCGGCACCACCGGCCGGGCTCCGTGCTGTTGGGGGCTACTGCATCTGTGCAGCCCAGATGCGGGTCATGATCCGCAACATCACCGGGTCGATCAGCTCCACGTCGTCGGCGTGCTCCCGGTGAGCCCACACGTCCCACCCGGGGCCCGAGTTGCCCAGCTCGTGAGCCACGATCACCCCGTCCGCCTCGTCCTCGATGACCTCATCGCACGCCCGGCACACGCGTACGGCCGCCGTCACCGCGCACCGCCCCAGGGGTGGCAGGTGCACGTGCAACGGCGCACCAGGAGCAGGCCGTTGGAGTGGGGCAGCGGGATGTCCCGCGTCTGCCTGCACTCCTTGTGCAGCCCCCGGTAGTCCGGCCGCCGGGCCAAAGTGCACTCCGCGCTCAAGGTCTCGTCCGCCGTCGTGGGCGCGCTCACGGCGTCTCTCCCCGGCTCCGGGCGTTTGCCATTGCCACGCCCGCCGACAGCCTCTCCGCTGCTGTGGCAGGCCGCAGGGGGCCGTGGGCGTCCCACTCTCGCCCGCCCTCCGGCGGCTTGAGCTGCCAGCACCCGACCCGGTCGACCACCCGGCCGACCCTGTGCGTTGCCTCGTCCCACACGAGGTCGCCGACCTGGGGCGTATACGCGTTCATGCGCACCCCCGCTGGATCACGTCGGCGAGCCGGAGCGCAACATCAGCGCGTACCCGGCCCAGGGTGATCAGGTTCAGGGAGGGTGATGCCGCATCCGCCCCCAGGGACGGCAGGACAATTCCCGCCGCCGTCAGTGCTTCCCGCAGTACCTCAACCGCCTCCAGGGCGGTGGTGCCCGATTCCTGTGCTGTGACCATGAACTGAGCGTTCTGGAGGGAGAGTTGATGCGGCGAGCGTCTATGCTCAGTTATTCGCGGATAGTCAGGGCCTATGCCCAGGAATTCTCCCGGAGTGGTAGGGAGGCCATAGCGGGGACGGCCGCCCCGGCGCGAGGCTGATCAAGAAGACCCCGGTGAAAGGAACGGATCATGGCGCGCAACATCCGCTTCAATGGCACGGGCAGCGGCGTGAACGGCTGCCCCGCCGTCCATGAGGACGTCGACTCGGGCGAGGTGATCATCCACGGACCAGCCCTCACCGACCCGGACGACATCGCCCGCCTGCGGCACCTTGGCGAGGGCGAGGTGCCCATCGTCGTCCCTCGCGAACTGCTCGTTGACTTTGCCCCCAAGGAGGTCACCCGCGTGCCGGACATCATCGGCCTGGATGAGTTCGACCGGTTGTTCACCCAGTTCAAGCACACCGCCTGGCGGCTGGAGACCCGGCGCCGGTACGCCTCCGACGAGGTCACCGACACCTACGCGCAGTTCCTCCGGGGTGAGCCGGTCGACTGGGAGGGCCGGGACGCGGAGTGGTGCGCTGAACGGCGCGAACAGACAGCGCTCGGCAAGCGGTTCGAGCGCGTACGCATCGTGGACAACCCGCCGACCCCGGGGCAGCTCTACCTGCTCGACAACGCCCGGCGCAACAGCTCCGTCGGCGAGGACATCCGGCAGCTCTGGCGTGCCGACGCCGACCGGCTCCAGCTCCCTGAAGAGGACTTCTGGCTGTTCGACTCCCGGCTGGTGGCCCGGCTCAACTTCACCGGGGCGGATGAGCTGACCAGCGTGGAGCTGATCACGGAGCCGGTGGAGGTCAACCGGTACTGCCAGGTGCGGGACGCAGCCACGCACCACGCCGTGCCGTACGAGGAGTTCGCGGCGAACCTGCCCGCGAAGTAGAGCCCCAGGGAGCGGAACCGGTGACCACCGACTACCAGCAGGCGCGCGAAGCGCTCGGGGTGCGGCTGCGTGAGCTGCGACTGTCGGCCCCGGACGGTCGGCTCACCGGTTCCGCCCTCGCCCGGCTGCTCGGCTGGCCTCAGCCCAAGGTCTCCAAGCTGGAGAACGGCAAGCAGACCGCGACGCCCGACGACCTCCGCGCGTGGGCTGAGGGGACCGGCCAGCCGGACGCGTACGACGAACTCCTTGCCCGGCTCAGGGGGTTCGAGTCGCACATCCGCTCGTGGCGGCGTCAGCTTGCCTCGGGGCACAAGCCCGTGCAGGACACGCACCTTGCCGCACACGGTGACGCCTCGGTGTTCCGGGGGTGGGAGTCGTCCATCATCTTCGGCATCCTCCAGACCCCCGACTACGCCCGGTCGATCTTCACCCGGTACGCCGAACTCCAGCAGTCGCCCCGGGACACCGAGGAGGCCGTGCGCTCCCGCATCAAGCGGCAGGAGGCGCTGTACGACCCGACCAAGCACTTCCACCTGCTCCTGTGGGAGGCGGCACTGCGCTCCCTCATCTGCCCGCCGTCCGTGCTCGCCGCACAGCTTGACCGGCTGTCCGGTGCCGTCGGCCTGGACACGGTGGAGCTGGGCATCGTCCCCCTCAGCGCCTCGCTCAAGATCCCGCCCGCCACGGCCTTCTGGGTCTACGACGACGCCCGCGTGATCGTGGAGACCTGGCACTCCGAACTGTGGGTGGAGGACGAGGCCAGCGTCAGCACGTATCTCCGCACGTGGAACACGCTGCGGGAGTCAGCGGTGTACGGGGCCGACGCGCACCGGCTCATCGCAGACGCGCGCCGGGCACTCAACGTCTGAGGCCCGCTGCCGGCCGATTAAGCGAATCGAGTAATTCCCAGGTCGGATCCAGTGCCAGACGCTGGGCTGACACAGAGACTGACGTCAGCCGCGTGATCGCCAGGAGAGGTCCTAGGCCGGAGCACTTGTCAGCGGCTGACTGACAGCTGACTGACACGCGCTGACAGTCCCACTGAAGACGGGTTGACACCAGCGGATGGACAGTCCGCGACGCTCTGGATGACGCTGCGCATGAGCTGATCAACAGCCTTGTTCCGTCGTATTTCGCTCGGCAGCAAGCTTCAGCTCTGCAAGGATCTTCGTATGAGATTGAACCTGGGGATCACCCTGGACTACGCCGATGACGTGCTCCGCCGAGCGGAGGCAACGTAGGGCAATGCGCGAGGCGCACAAGAAATGTACCGCGCCTACACCGATGCAGTCCATGACACGTACCCCACGCTCAAGCAGGCGATCGCCGTCCCGGATATCGCTGCCGGTCTCCACTCCACGGCCTACTGGAACCTGCTCGCGGTCGCCTGAGCCAACGCCGAAATCGGGGTGACCTCAGACCGGGCGGTGGCCAGCAACGTGGCGCGTGCTCAACGCGCCCGGAATCAGGCGCTCTCGACTGAGATCGAGAATCAGGTGCAGGCTCTGGAGAAGGCGCGAGCCGATCTGGAGGCTTTGAAGAAGCTCGTAGCCCGGCCGGGTCTGCCGGTCGTCTACGACACCAACATGCTCAACCACTGGCAGCAGCCCGGCGACATTCTCTGGCGCGACATCTTTAGGGATCAGGGCGAGAGGATCCCCGACACGCGGGTTGTCGTACCGCTGCGGGTGATCGATGAACTGGACAAGCAGAAATACGGCCAGGGGGACCTCGCGCGGAAGGCCGCCACGGCCATCCGCTACCTGGAGCATGTGCTCAAGGGCAGCCAGCCTGGGGAGCCCGTGCGCCTGCGTGGCGGCGCCACGCTGGAGGTGTGGGTCGACACCGACGATCGTGGTGGGGATGCGGACTTGTCGATGCTGCGCTGCGCTGCCGACCTGGACAACCTTCACCAGGCCACTGGTGCACGGGTGCTGACCGATGATTTCGGGATGCGTCTGCGTGCCCATCAACTGGGCCTGAAGGTGGTGCGCTTGCCGGAGAAGCACCGCAAGAAGGGCACAGCCCTCGATGAGGTTCCGCCGCAGTAGAACGGTCCGGCTCCGGGCTGACGTGTGTCCCCGCCGCCGGCGACAGCTTGTCCCGGCGGGGGAGACAGGACATGACCCGACCCCCGCAGCTCGACCGGGACCGGGAGGCTCGTGCCGTCCGGGACGCCGAGATCTATCAGCTCAAGGTCGGCGGCCTGACCGAACGGCGGATAGCCGAGCGGTTCGGCCTGGCCGTCTCCACGGTCCACGAGATCATCGACAAGGGCCGCCGGGACCAGCCTCCGGGATCACCTTGAGCAGCGCTTCGGCGATGAGGGCCGCATCGGCCTCGTCCCGGCGCTCCAGGGAGACCTGGAGCTGCTCCGGCGCGTCCAGGCCGAACAGCTTGCGGCCACGACTCCGAGATGCGCACGAGCTGTTCGTTCGCCTTGAGCACCGGGCCGTCGTCGCGCAGCGGGTTGCCATCGCGCTGGACGCCGTGGAGGTCGACGGCACCTTCCGTGGCCGGCTCACCTCCTACGCCCTGGAGCCGGCCGGGTGGCACCTGCGCTCCGCCGACGGCGGCGACCCCGGCGCGCGCCGCGAGGCCCCCGTGCCTCAGCTTGCCTTGCCTCCCGGCCCGTCGGCCGCCCGGCCGGAGCCTGAGCCGTTCAAGCGGGAGCGGGACAGCGTGGATAACGTGCTGGCCCAACTCGACAAGTTCATTGAGGAGTTCGGAGACCTGGAGGACGAGGATGAGTGACAGGCGCAAGGAGATCAAGCGGCTGCTGCGGGAGATCTCCCGGGACCCGTCGGCCCCCGGCGCGGCAGCGGAGGCGCAGCGGCTGACGGCGGAGTACCGGCGCCTGTCCCGCCCGCAGCGTGCCCCGGCCGTCTCCCGGGCAGTCGTGGAGCCCAAGGTGTCCGACCCGGACGCGGAGGCAATCGCCACGTGGCCGCCGGAGCTGCGCAACCGGCCGCGTGACGGGGCGCTGACCCGGGTCATCCTGCCGTGGCGGGAATGAATAAGACGAAGCCCCGGCGGGTAGCCGGGGCTTCTGGTCAGTACAGGTGGCTAGAGACGAGGGCCTTCTTCAACTCCTGTGGGTTGTCCACCCGCAGGCTGAGTCCGAGCGTCTGGAGTACCTGAAGGGCCAGGTCACGGTGCGGCTGTCGCGGTTGCTGATCTTCGCGCAATTCGTGCTCTGCTGTGACTCCCAGGTGTGCCCGGAGCATCGTTTCACAGAGCCGGTTGAACTGATCAACACTGATCGTGGGGCGGTATTCCGTCGCGGCAGAGACGGAGTTGTTCTCAGTCACGCCGACCACCTAACACAGAGCCGGGTTGACGCGGCAAGTCTCCGCCACAGAGCAGTTGGGATTCGGGAACCGGCAGGCAGCTTTCGCCGACTGCCCCTCTAACCTGGCCGTCTGTGGATCCATGGCGGCTCGCACGGAGCGCCATCGATTCCTGGCAGCCTGCCGGGTGTCCCCGGGGCCTCGCCGTATCGGTATACGGCACGTCTACCTGGGGTGATCCGCCTTTGATTCCATGGACGAAAAACCCGCTTCTTTTTCCAAATCGGACAGGTCCGCGTTGAGCGCCGCCATCAGCTCCTCCATCTGCTGGAGCAGCCCTTTCGGCCGGCCGCTCCCATCGCTCTGCTGTGGCGCGAATTCCTCGGACATCACGGCCTCCTCGGGCCTCCGGCCCCCCCAGTGGCAGTGGGCCGACACGGTGACGCTCCGGCTCCGACCGGCCGGGGCGAGGGCCGGGCGGTCCGGCTCCGACCGAGCCAACGATCACCGTCGGGGGCGGTCACTGGCCTGGGCTGACGTCGTCTTCGGCGTTGACGGAATTCACCCGACCGGGTTTGCGGGGGCCAGGGGGACCGGTGCGGTCGACAGGTGCCCCGGCGTGCAGGATGGAGTCATGGATCTTCGCATCTTCACCGAGCCCCAGCAGGGGGCGACCTACGAGACCTTGCTCACCGTGGCGAAGGCCACCGAGGATCTCGGATTTGATGCCTTCTTCCGGTCCGACCACTACTTGAAGATGGGTTCCGGGGACGGTCTGCCCGGGCCCACCGACGCATGGATCACGCTCGCCGGCCTCGCCCGTGAGACCGAGCGGATCCGTCTCGGCACCCTGATGACCGCCGGTACCTTCCGGCTCCCCGGCGTGCTCGCCATCCAGGTCGCCCAGGTCGACCAGATGTCCGGCGGCCGTGTCGAACTCGGCCTCGGCGCGGGCTGGTTCGAGGAGGAGCACAAGGCGTACGGCATCCCGTTCCCGAAGGAGAAGTTCGCGCGGCTGGAGGAGCAGCTCGCCATCGTCACGGGGCTGTGGTCGACCGAGGCCGGCGCGACCTTCGACTTCCACGGCTCCTACTACGACCTCACCGACTCGCCCGCCCTGCCCAAGCCCGCGCAGGACAGGATTCCGGTGCTGATCGGCGGCCACGGCGCCACCCGTACGCCGCGGCTGGCCGGCAAGTACGCCGACGAGTTCAACATGCCGTTCGCCTCGATCGAGGACAGCGAGCGGCAGTTCGGGCGGGTGCGGGCCGCCGCCGAGGAGGCCGGCCGCAAGGGCGACGACCTCGTCTACTCCAACGCCCTGGTGGTGTGCGTGGGCAAGGACGACCAGGAGGTCGCCCGCCGCGCCGCCGCGATCGGCCGCGAGGTCGCCGAACTGAAGGCCAACGGGCTCGCCGGCTCCCCCGAGGAGGTCGTCGAGAAGATCGGCCGCTACCAGGAGGCGGGCTCGCAGCGCGTCTACCTCCAGGTCCTCGACCTGACCGACCTGGACCATCTGGAACTGATCTCCTCCCAGGTCCAGTCCCAGCTGTCGTAACTCCGCACTCGCGGCCCCCGGGGAGTACGTCCTCGGGGGCCGTCGTGTGCGGCCGGCGTGTGTGTCGGGGCCGGGTCGGCTACGGCACGGCGGTCGATCACCTCGGCTCCGCCGGCCCGCCCGGTGCCGGCAGCGTGGCCCTCGCCCGGATGCGCAGGCGTTCCCCGGCGCGGATGATCTGGTGCTCCAGGCCGCAGTTCACCACCCGGCGGTCGCCTTCGGCCGGGGTGGTCAGCCGGTTCAGGTGGTCCGGTGCGAGCGCGGGTCCGCCCAGTGACGTCAGGGCCTCCAGGGCGGTGTCCGGGTCGGCGTTGTGCTCGGCCGAGGTGAGGACCGGACCGGCCAGTGTCCGGCTGGGCCGCGGGTGTCGGCAGGACGGGAGGAAAACCGCAGGTGGTTCCGGTTCGTGCTCGGTAGGTTGTACAGGCTGCGCACCGGCGCAGCGCAGAACCTATCCGAAGGCCCACCACCGTGTTCCTGACCATCGCCACCACCGGGACCCCCGAACGCCCCGCGACCGATCTCGGCTTCCTGCTGCACAAGCATCCCGAGAAGGCACAGCGGTTCTCCACCTCCTACGGAACGGCTCACGTGCTGTACCCCGAGGCGGACGATCAACGCTGCACGGCCGCGCTGCTCCTGGAGGTCGACGCGGTGGCGCTGGTACGGCGCGGCAAGGGCAAGGGCCGCGGCGGCGCCCCGGACGCGGCGCTCGCGCAGTACGTCAACGACCGCCCCTACGCGGCCTCCTCGCTGCTGGCCGTGGCGCTGAGCGCCGTGTTCTCCAGCGCGATGCGGGGTGTGTGCAACGCCCGTCCCGAGCGCGCCGCCGAGCCGCTGCCGCTGCGCATCGAGGTGCCCTCGCTGCCGGCCCGGGGCGGCCCGGAGCTCGTACGCCGGCTCTTCGAGCCGCTCGGCTGGGCCGTGACCGTCGAGCCCGTGCCGCTGGACGTGCAGTTCCCCGAGTGGGGTGACTCGCGCTACGTCCGGCTCGTCCTGGAGTCGCGGGCGCTGACCCTCGCCGAGGCCCTGCGGCACCTCTATGTGCTGCTCCCCGTCCTCGACGACGCCAAGCACTACTGGGTCGCCTCCGACGAGGTCGACAAGCTGCTGCGCGCCGGTGAGGGCTGGCTGCCGGACCACCCGGAGCAGAAGCTGATCACCAGCCGGTACCTCTCGCGCCGCTGGTCGCTGACCCGCGAGGCGATGGAGCGGCTGGAGCTGGTGCGGCTCGCGGAGGCCGACGACAGCGAGGTCGAGGACATCGACAACGCCGTCGAGGCCGAGACGGAGGCGGAGGAGAAGCCGACCCCGCTCGCCGTGCAGCGCCGGGACGCGATCCTGGCCACGCTGAGGGCGTCCGGCGCCGCGCGCGTGCTCGACCTCGGCTGCGGCCAGGGCCAGTTGGTGCAGGCCCTGCTCAAGGACCCGGCGTTCACCGAGATCGTGGGCGTGGACGTGTCGATGCGGGCGCTCACCATCGCCGGGCGGCGGCTGAAGCTGGACCGGATGGGCGAGCGGCAGGCCTCGCGCGTGAAGCTCTTCCAGAGCTCCCTCGCCTACACGGACAACCGCCTCAAGGGCTACGACGCCGCCGTGCTCAGCGAGGTCGTCGAGCACCTCGACCTGCCGCGGCTGCCCGCCCTGGAGTACGCGGTGTTCGGCGCCGCCCGCCCGAGGACCGTCCTGGTGACGACCCCGAACGTCGAGTACAACGTCCGCTGGGAGTCCCTCCCGGCCGGTCACGTCCGGCATGGCGACCACCGGTTCGAGTGGACGCGCGAGGAGTTCCGCTCGTGGGCGCGGGCGGTCGCCGAACGGCACGGGTACGAGGTGGAGTTCGTGCCCGTGGGGCTCGACGACCCCGAGGTCGGGCCGCCCACGCAGATGGCTGTATTCGTCATGAACGTGACCGAGGAGAAGGAGGCGAAGGCCGCATGAACAGGGCGACGAACGGGCGTGTCCTGCCCGCCACCGACCTTTCCCTCGTGGTCCTCGTCGGCGCCTCCGGCTCCGGCAAGTCCACCTTCGCCCGGCGGCACTTCAAGCCCACCGAGGTGATCTCCTCCGACTTCTGCCGCGGCCTGGTCTCCGACGACGAGAACGACCAGAGCGCCACTCGGGACGCCTTCGACGTCCTGCACTACATCGCGGGCAAGCGCCTGGCGGCCGGCCGCCGTACGGTCGTCGACGCCACCAGCGTGCAGCAGGACTCGCGCCGGCAGCTGATCGAGCTCGCGCGGCAGTACGACGTGCTGCCGATAGCCATCGTGCTCGACGTCCCCGAGGAGGTGTGCGCCGAGCGCAACGCGGCCCGCACCGACCGGGCCGACATGCCGCGCCGGGTCATCCAGCGCCACATCCGCGAACTGCGCCGCTCGATCAGGCACCTGGAGCGCGAGGGCTTCCGCAAGGTCCACGTGCTGCGCGGCGTGGAGGACGTGGAGAACGCCACCGTCGTCACCGAGAAGCGCTTCAACGACCTCACCCACCTCACCGGCCCCTTCGACATCGTCGGCGACATCCACGGCTGCGCGTCCGAACTGGAGGCGCTGCTCGGCAAGCTGGGCTACCTCGACGGCGTGCACCCGGACGGCCGTACCGCCGTCTTCGTCGGCGACCTCGTCGACCGCGGCCCGGACAGCCCCGGTGTGCTGCGGCGCGTGATGTCGATGGTGAAGTCGGGCAACGCGCTGTGCGTGCCGGGCAACCACGAGAACAAGTACGGCCGCTATCTCAAGGGCCGCAACGTCCAGCACACCCATGGACTCGCCGAGACCATCGAGCAGATGGAGACCGAGAGCGAGGAGTTCCGCGCCGAGGTGCGGGAGTTCATCGACGGGCTCGTCAGCCACTACGTCCTCGACGGCGGCAGGCTGGTGGTCTGCCACGCCGGTCTGCCGGAGAAGTACCACGGCCGCACGTCGGGGCGGGTGCGCTCGCACGCGCTGTACGGCGACACCACCGGGGAGACCGACGAGTTCGGGCTGCCGGTGCGCTACCCGTGGGCGGAGGACTACCGGGGTCGCGCGGCCGTGGTGTACGGCCACACTCCGGTGCCGGACGCCACGTGGCTGAACAACACCATCTGCCTGGACACCGGCGCCGTCTTCGGCGGCAGGCTGACCGCGCTGCGCTGGCCGGAGCGCGAGCTCGTCGACGTACCGGCGGAGCAGGTCTGGTACGAGCCGGCGAAGCCGCTGCGGACCGAGGCGCCCGGTGGGCACGACGGCCGCCCGCTCGATCTGGCGGACGTGCACGGGCGCCGGGTCGTGGAGACCCGGCACCAGGGCCGTGTCTCGATCCGTGAGGAGAACGCGGCGGCGGCCCTGGAGGTCATGAGCCGCTTCGCGGTGGACCCGCGGCTGCTGCCGTACCTCCCGCCGACCATGGCGCCGACGGCGACCTCGCACGTCGAGGGCTACCTGGAGCACCCGGCCGAGGCCTTCGCGCAGTACGCGGCGGACGGCGTCGAGCGGGTCGTGTGCGAGGAGAAGCACATGGGTTCGCGGGCCGTGGCCCTGGTGTGCCGGGACGCGGAGGCGGCGCGCGGGAGGTTCGGCGTGGACGGCCCCACCGGTTCCCTCTACACCCGTACCGGCCGCCCGTTCTTCGACGACGAGTCGGTGACCGAGACGATCCTCGACCGCCTTCGTGCGGCGATCGGCGAGGCCGGCCTGTGGGAGGAACTGGAGACGGACTGGCTGCTGTTGGACGCCGAGCTGATGCCGTGGTCGCTGAAGGCGTCGGGTCTGCTGCGCTCGCAGTACGCGGCGGTCGGCGCCGCCTCCGGAGCGGTGTTCCCCGGCGCGGTCGCCGCGCTGGAGAGTGCGTCCGGGCGGGGTGTCGACGTGTCGGACCTGCTGGCGCGCCAGCGCGAACGGGCCTCGGACGCCGCCGCGTTCACGGAGGCGTACCGCCGCTACTGCTGGACCACGGACGGCCTCGACGGCGTACGCCTCGCCCCCTTCCAGGTCCTGGCGGTCCAGGGCCGCAGCCTCACCGGGCTCCCGCACGACGAGCAGCTCGCGCTCCTCGACCGGCTGGTGGAGCACGACGGCAGCGGCCTGCTCCAGACCACCCGGCGCCTGTACGTCGACACCGGTGACCCGGAGTCGGTCCGGGCGGGCGTCGACTGGTGGCTGGAGATGACCGGCCGCGGCGGCGAGGGCATGGTCGTCAAGCCGCTCGGCGCGGTCGTGCGCAGCGGTGAGGGCCGTCTGGTGCAGCCCGGCATCAAGTGCCGGGGCCGCGAGTACCTGCGGATCATCTACGGCCCGGAGTACACGCGCCCGGACCACCTGGACCGGCTGCGCAAGCGGTTCCTCAACCACAAGCGGTCCCTCGCCATCCGGGAGTACGCACTGGGCCTGGAGGCACTGGACCGGCTGGCGGAGGGCGAGCCGCTGTGGCGGGTGCACGAGGCGGTGTTCGGGGTGCTGGCGCTGGAGTCGGAGCCGGTGGACCCGCGGCTGTGACCGTCAGTTGACGAGCCGCAGACGGTCCGGGCACACACCGACCCGGACCGTCTGCCCCCAGGTCAGCTCGACCGCGTCCGTCTCCATGCCGTCCCCGAAGGCCACCAGCCGCTCGGACTCGACGGTCAGGCGCAGACTGCTCGCGGCGGCGAGTTCCCCGGCCACCAGTGCCGTACCGGTGGCCGGGGAGGGCCAGGCCTCCCGGACGAACCACAGCAGGCGTTCCTCGGTGGGGGAGGGCAGCGGCAGCCGCCCTCCCCGCTCCTGCCACACCGACCGGATCCAGCCGGTCGCCCCCGTCCCGGTGCCGATCAGCACCCCGGACGAGGCCTGGGCCTCGACGACACCCCCGTCGTCCTCCAGGCCCAGGCGGTATCTGGCCGTCTGGTGACCGACGGCTCCCAGGTAGATCTCGTTGAGCGCCACCAGACGCTGTGTGTCGTCGGCGACGGCCTCGACCATGGTGAGTTCGTCGACGTCGCCCCTTGCGGATTGCGTGGCCGCGAACAATCCGGCGGCGTCCGCGGGACGGTGCCGCACCAGGACGCCCGGGTTGCGGCCGGGGTCGGCGTCGATGCCCAGCACCGGCTGCCCGGCGAGGTACTTGGCCACGTTGGCGACCAGGCCGTCCTGCCCGACCACGACCACCACGTCCTCGGGACCGAACAGGAACCGGTCCAGGTCGGCCCGCTCCACCCGGCTCTGACGCCAGGTCAGCGGGATCGCGGCGGTCACCTCCGTCAGGGCCCGGCGTGCCCGGCGATGGCGTTCGGCGACCTCCTCGATGTCCCGGCCCCGGGAGGCGAGGAAGAAGGCGGCCTGGCCGTGGGTGCCGTGCCGGGCCACCAACTCCTCGTACTCCGTGGTGCGATGGACGAGGACGACTCGCGGGGCGAGGCTCATTCCCGTGTTCCCAGCCTGGTGAGCAGCCCGGTCAGGACGTCCGGCGAGATCGTCACGCTGTCGATCCGCGGCAGGTTCTCCGCCAGTCGGGTCCCGGTCAGGGCGTTCAGCGTCGCCACGTCCACGTCACCGTGCACCCGCAGCCAGGCCGCCTGGGCCTGCGCCCGCGCCTCGCCGACCTCACGCGCACCCTCGGCCTCGGCCTTCGCCAGCCGTACGGAGCGAGTGGCCTCCGCTTCGGCCAGTCGTACCGTGCGTGCCGCCTCCGCGTCCGCGAGCCGTACCGTACGGGCCGCCTCCGCCTCGGCCCTGACCGCGTCGGCCGCCGCGTGCTCCTCGGCCTCGCGCCGCGCGTTCGTGCCGCGCTGGTCCACCAACTGCTCCTCGCGGCGGGCGAGTTCGATCTGGCTGGCCAGTTCGTTCTCGGCGATGGCCCGCTCCCGCTCGACCGCGACCGCCCGGCGTTCGTACGTCGCCCGGTCCGCCTCCTGCTGGATCTGCTCCCGGGCCGGCGTGCGCAGGGCCCGCTCCACCTCCGGTTCCGGCCGCAGTGCCACGACACGGACGGCGACCACCTCGATGCCGGTCGCGGGAAGCCGCGGCTCTGAGGCGAGGCCCTGTGCGATCCGCTCCCGTACGGCCGTCACACCGTCGACCAGTGCCGCCGACAGCGGGGTACGGGACAGGACGTCCAGCGCGTGCTGCTGTGCCGTCTCGGTGAGCAGGGTGCCGAGTTGCTCCAGCGGCGCGGCACGCCAGGCCCCCGAGTCCGGGTCGATCGAGAAGTCGAGGCGGGCGGCGGCCACGGCCGGGTCGCTGATCCGGTAGGTGACCGTCGCCTGGACGGCCACGTCCTGGAAGTCGGAGGTGCGGGCGTGGAAGGTCATCGCCAGTTCCCGGTCGTCGACCGGGACCTCGGAGATCGCGGCGGTCAGCGCACGGAACCAGAAGCTGAGTCCGGGGCCGTCGTGCAGCAGCCGGGTGCCGCGGTGGTGGCGGATGTGCGCCGTGGGCGCGCCGCGCAGATGGCGCCAGCCCAGGCGCCGGGTGATGTCGGCCATGAAGCCCCCCTCTTTTTCGTCATGTGGACGATAATCCTCCGGCCTGCTTGTCGTCAAGAGGACGAAAAGAAGATGGCGGCAAGCGGGGGGTGAATCGGCCCCGCGATGGTCAGGATGGAGACATGGGATTCCATGTCGACTCCGAGGCCGGGCGGCTGCGCCGCGTCATACTGCACCGGCCCGACCTCGAGCTCAAAAGGCTCACCCCCAGCAACAAGGACGCCCTGCTCTTCGACGACGTGCTGTGGGTGCGCCGGGCGCGCGCCGAGCACGACGGTTTCGCCGACGTGCTGCGTGACCGCGGGGTCACCGTCCACCTGTTCGGCGACCTGCTCACCGAGGCCCTGGAGATCCCGGCGGCCCGCGAGCTCGTCCTGGACCGGGTCTTCGACGAGAAGGAGTACGGGGTGCTCGCCACCGACCACCTCCGTGCGGCCTTCGAAAGCCTGTCGGCGCCCGAACTCGCCGAGGCGCTCGTCGGCGGCATGACCAAGCGGGAGTTCCTGGAGACGCACCTGGAGCCGACCTCCGTGCGCTTCCACGTCATGGAGCTCGACGACTTCCTGCTCGCGCCCCTGCCCAACCACCTCTTCACCCGGGACACCTCGGCATGGATCTACGACGGTGTCTCCGTCAACGCCATGCGCTGGCCCGCCCGGCAGCGCGAGACCGTGCACTTCGAGGCGATCTACCGGCACCATCCGCTGTTCCGTGACGAGAGGTTCAACGTCTGGTCCGAGGGGCAGGCCGACTTCCCCTCCACCATCGAGGGCGGCGACGTCCTGGTGATCGGCAACGGCGCGGTGCTCATCGGCATGAGCGAGCGGACCACTCCGCAGGCGGTCGAGATGCTCGCCCACAAGCTGTTCGCCGCCGGCTCGGCGCACACGATCGTCGCCCTCGACATGCCCAAGAAGCGTGCGCTGATGCACCTCGACACCGTGATGACGATGGTCGACGGTGACGTCTTCACCCAGTACGCCGGGCTCGGCATGCTCCGCTCGTACACCATCGAACCGGGCACCGGTGAGAAGGAGCTCAAGGTCACCGACCATCCGCCGGAGCACATGCACCGCGCGATCGCCGCCGCCCTCGGGCTCAGCGAGATCCGCGTCCTCACCGCGACCCAGGACGTCCACTCCGCCGAGCGCGAGCAGTGGGACGACGGCTGCAACGTGCTGGCCGTCGAGCCGGGTGTCGTGGTCGCCTATGAACGCAACTCCACCACCAACACGCATCTGCGCAAGCAGGGCATCGAGGTGATCGAGATCCCGGGCAGCGAGCTGGGCCGGGGGAGAGGGGGGCCGCGATGCATGAGCTGTCCGGTCGAGCGCGCGGCGGTTTAGCGCCGTACGGAGGCCCGCGTGGACCCCCGCGCGGAGGCCCGCGAAACCGGCCGTATAGAAATGCCTATCGTCGTATAGACTTCCAGGGCCTTGTTCACGTACCTCTGGAGCGCCCCCCCATGGCGACTGTCCCGAACGCCCTCGCCGGCCGCCACTTCCTCAAGGAGCTCGACCTCACCGAGGAGGAGTTCCTGGGGCTGATCGAGCTGGCCGCCGAGCTGAAGGCCGCCAAGAAGGCCGGCGTCGAGATGCAGTACCTGCGGGGCAGGAACATCGCGCTGATCTTCGAGAAGACCTCGACGCGCACGCGCTGCGCGTTCGAGGTCGCGGCCGCGGACCAGGGCGCCTGCACGACGTACCTGGACCCGTCCGGCTCGCAGATCGGGCACAAGGAGTCCGTGAAGGACACCGCGCGCGTGCTCGGCCGGATGTACGACGCCATCGAATACCGCGGGGACAGCCAGGCGAAGGTGGAGGACCTGGCGGTGTACTCGGGCGTGCCCGTCTACAACGGACTGACCGACGACTGGCACCCCACCCAGATGCTCGCCGACGTGCTCACCATGACCGAGCACTCGGACAAGCCGCTCAAGGAGATCGCCTTCGCCTATCTCGGCGACGCCCGCTTCAACATGGGCAACTCGTACCTGATCACCGGCGCGCTGCTCGGCATGGACGTACGCATCGTCGCGCCCGAGGAGTACTGGCCCAGCGACGGCGTCGTGGCCCGGGCCCGGAAGCTGGCCGAGGACAGCGGCGCCGTCATCACGCTGACCGAGGACGTCGCCGACGGTGTCCGTGGCGCCGACTTCGTCGCGACCGACGTATGGGTCTCCATGGGGGAGCCCAAGGAGGTCTGGGCCGAGCGGATCGCCGCGCTCGGCCCCTACGCGGTGACCACGGACGTCCTGCGCGCCACCGGGAACCCCAAGGTCAAGTTCCTGCACTGCCTGCCCGCCTTCCACGACCTCGGCACGAAGGTCGGCCAGGAGATCTTCGAGCAGTACGGTCTTCAGTCCCTGGAGGTCACGGACGAGGTCTTCGAGTCGGAGCACTCGGTGGTCTTCGACGAGGCGGAGAACCGGATGCACACGATCAAGGCCGTCCTGGTGGCCACGCTCGGGCGCTAGCCGCCCGGCGCCGCCGCCTCTGTTTCACAGCGGGCGGCGCCGGGCCGGTACGACCGGCAGTCTGAACCACACCGCCTTGCCGGAGCCCGCCGGGCGGTGACCGCAGGACGAGCTGAGGGTGCGGATCAGGAGCAGACCGCGTCCGTGCTCCTGCCAGGGGTCGGGCTCACCCCGGGCGGGGTGGGTCAGGTTGCCCGGCGGGGCCGGGTCCGGGTCGTGCACCTCGACCTGGCAACCGGACGGCAGCAGCTCCACCACGAGCTCTATCGGGCCGCTTCCCGCGGTGTGTTCCACGGCGTTCGCGACCAGCTCCGCCGTGAGCAGCTCCGCCGTGTCACTGTCCGCGGCATGCTCCAGCTCCGCCAGCGCCGCACGGACCAGTGCGCGTGCGACAGGCACGGCCGCAGTGGTGTGCGGCAGCGCGATGCGCCATGAGGCGGAGGCGGGGGAGCGATCGTGCAAGGCGGGTCCGTTCATGAGCAGGCTGTCCTGCTTTCAACCTTGTGAAGGGTACGGCGCCACCCGGCGAGGCCGCTCGTCGGGCGTCGCTCGGGACCGGCGGCCCCGACTGACATGCGGCTTACCCAGATGCACGGTCGGCCGCGCACGGCGGATGCCGCCGTTACGCGGGTGTCGCCCAGCCGTGACGGATGTGACGCCGTCAGGTCACGGCACTCCGGCTATCGCGCACTCGTGACGACAGTCAAAGTTGGGTGATAACTTCGAAGGGAAGAGCTCGGAGGGCAGAGCTCACTGAGCCAGTGCCCGCCGTCCGCCCGAGGAGGCCGCACGTCATGAGTCCCTTCACCGGCTCCGCCGCCCGCACCCCCGACTGGAAACACCTGCGGGTCGAGCACACCGACGGGGTCGTCACCGTCACCCTCGCCCGCCCCGAGAAACTCAACGCGCTCACCTTCGGCGCCTACGCCGACCTGCGCGATCTGCTCGCGGAGCTGTCCCGGGAGAAGGCGGTCAGGGCCCTGGTGCTGGCCGGCGAGGGCCGCGGCTTCTGCTCCGGCGGCGACGTCGACGAGATCATCGGCGCGACCCTCGCCATGGACACCGCCCAGCTCCTCGACTTCAACCGCATGACCGGGCAGACCGTGCGGGCGATCCGGGAGTGCCCGTTCCCGGTGATCGCCGCCGTGCACGGCGTGGCGGCGGGGGCCGGTGCCGTACTCGCGCTCGCGGCCGACTTCCGGGTCGCCGACCCCACCGCACGCTTCGCGTTCCTCTTCACCCGGGTCGGCCTGTCCGGCGGCGACATGGGCGCCGCGTATCTGCTGCCCAGGGTCGTGGGCCTCGGCCACGCGACCCGGCTGCTGATGCTGGGCGAACCGGTCCGGGCCCCCGAGGCCGAGCGGATCGGCCTCATCAGCGAGCTGACGGAGGAAGGCGGCGCGGACGCTGCCGCGGCGGCCCTCGCCCGCCGCCTGGCCGACGGCCCGGCCCTCGCGTACGCCCAGACGAAGGCGCTGCTGACGGCCGAGCTGGACATGCCGCTCGCGGCGGCCGTTGAAATGGACGCCTCGACGCAGGCCCTGCTGATGAACGGCGAGGACTACGCGGAGTTCCACGCGTCCTTCACGGAGAAGCGCCCGCCGAAGTGGCAGGGGAGGTAGGGCATGCTCTCGACCGAGGGGACCGGGCCGACCCCGGGGGCGCGGGGCCGTGTTGAATCTGCGGCTACCGCCGCGCGGGCGCGACCGGCCCCCAGCAGCCCGCAGCCGCCGACGAAGACCAGCCACCCCCTTCGGGTCGCAATCATCGGCGGCGGCCCCGGAGGGCTCTACGCCGCGGCGTTGCTCAAACGCCTCGACCCCGCCCGCGAGATCACCGTCTGGGAACGCAACGCCCCCGACGACACCTTCGGCTTCGGCGTCGTCCTCTCCGACGAGACCCTCGGCGGCATCGAACACGCCGATCCGGTGGTCTACGGGGCGATGCAGCAGGACTTCGTGCGGTGGGACGACATCGACATCGTGCACCGAGGAACCCGGCACACCTCCGGCGGCCACGGATTCGCGGCCCTCGGCAGGCGCCGCCTCCTGGAGATCCTGCACGCCCGCTGCCGCGACCTCGGCGTGGAGCTCCGCTTCCGCACCGAGGCCCTTGACCCGGCCCGGCTCGCGGACACGTACGACCTGGTCATCGCCGCCGACGGGGTGAACAGCGCCACCCGCGAGGCCTACACCCATGTGTTCCGCCCACATGTGGCCACCCACCACTGCCGCTACATCTGGCTAGCCGCGGACTTCGCCTTCGACGCCTTCCGCTTCGAGATCGCCGAGACCGAGCACGGCGTGATGCAGCTGCACGGCTACCCGTACGCGGCCGACGCCTCCACGGTGATCGTCGAGATGCGGGAAGAGGTCTGGCGGGCCGCCGGGTTCGCGGAACTCGACGAACAGGGGTCCGTCGACCGCTGCGCCAAGATCTTCGCGGACGCCCTGCGCGGACGGCCGCTGACGTCCAACAAATCGGCCTGGACCACCTTCCGCACGGTCGTCAACGAGCACTGGTCGCACGGCAACGTCGTCCTGCTCGGCGACGCCGCCCACACCGCCCACTTCTCCATCGGCTCGGGCACCAAGCTCGCCGTCGAGGACGCCCTCGCGCTGGCCGCCTGTCTGGAGGAACAGCCCTCCCCGGAGCGGGCGTTGGCTGCCTACGAGGAGGAGCGCAAACCCGTCGTCGCCTCCACCCAGCGGGCGGCCCGGGCCAGCCTGGAGTGGTTCGAGAACCTCGCGCTCCACCTCGACCAGCCGCCCCTGCAGTTCGCCTTCAACCTGCTCACCCGCAGCCGCCGCGTCACCCACGACAACCTGCGCCTGCGCGACGCCGGCTTCACCGGGGCCGTGGAGCGCGACTTCGGCTGCCCCGCCGGCACACCGCCGATGTTCACCCCGTTCCGGCTGCGCGGCCTGACCCTGCGCAACCGGGTCGTCGTGTCCCCCATGGACATGTACTCGGCCACGGACGGCGTCCCCGGCGACTTCCACCTCGTCCACCTCGGCTCCCGCGCCCTCGGCGGCGCCGGCCTGGTGATGACCGAGATGGTGTGCGTCAGCCCCGAGGGACGCATCACCCCCGGCTGCACCGGCCTGTACACCGGCAGACAGGCCGACTCCTGGAAGCGCGTCGTCCAGTTCGTGCACACCCGGGCACCCGGCACCGCGATCGGGGTGCAGCTCGGCCACAGCGGGCGCAAGGGCTCGACCAAGCTGATGTGGGAGGGCATGGACGAGCCGCTGGACGAGGGCAACTGGCCGCTCGTGGCCGCGTCCCCGATCCCCTACAAGCCGGACAGCCAGACCCCGCGCGAGCTCAGCCGCTCCCAGCTCACCGACATCCGCGAGCAGTTCGCGTCCGCCGCCTGGCGCGCCGCCCGCGCCGGCTTCGACCTCCTCGAACTGCACTGCGCGCACGGCTATCTGCTCTCCGGCTTCCTCTCCCCGCTCACCAACCGGCGCACCGACGCCTACGGCGGCACCCTGGAGAGACGACTCCGCTTCCCGCTGGAGGTCTTCGACGCGGTACGGAGCGTATGGCCCGAGGAGCGGCCCATGACCGTCCGTATCTCCGCCACCGACTGGGCTGAGGGCGGCACCGACGCCGACGACGCCGTGGAGATCGCCCGCGCCTTCGCCGCGCACGGCGCCGACGCCATCGACGTGTCGACCGGGCAGGTCGTGGCCGACGAGCGGCCGGAGTTCGGGCGGTCGTACCAGACGCCGTTCGCGGACCGGATCCGCCACAGCACCGGCCTGCCGGTGATCGCGGTCGGCGCCATCTCGTCCTGGGACGACGTCAACTCCCTCATCCTGGCGGGCCGCACGGACCTGTGCGCCCTCGCCCGCCCCCACCTCTACGACCCGAACTGGACCCTGCACGCGGCGGCCGAGCAGGGCTACGACGGTCCGGGCGTCGTCTGGCCGACCCCGTACCGGGCGGGCAGCCGCCGACCCCGGACCGGACGCACCGACGCCCCCAAGCCCCGGCTGACGCTCGGGTCTTGAGGACCGCGGGACAGGCGCGGGCGATCACAGCTCGACCATGCCCTGTGCTCGCGCGCCATGCACTGCCACACGTCCAGCTCGGCCCAGTTGGACAGCGGGAACACCCGGACGTGCTCACCGGGCGCGTGCCGGCCGTTGTACAGGTTCCACAGCTCGGGCCGCTGCCGGCGCGGGTCCCACCGCGAGAACTCGTCCCGGAGACTGAACACCCGCTCCTTCGCCCGCGCCTTCTCCTCGTCCCGGCGTCCGCCGCCGAAGACCGCGTCGAGCCTTCCGCTCTGGATCTTCTCCGTCAGCGGCAGGGTCTGGAGCGTTGCGGGTGCCGTCGGGACGTTCTCGCAGCACACCCCGGTCGATGTAGTCCTGTACGGAGGCCACATGGAGCCGGAGCCCATGTGCGGCCACCACACGGTCGCGATAGTCGATGACCTCGGGGAAGTTGTGCCCGGTGTCGACGTGCAGCAGCGCGAACGGCACCGGCGCCGGCGTGAACACCTTCAGCGCCAGATGCAGCATCACGAGGGAATCCTTGCCGCCGGAGCACAGGATCACCGGCCGCTCGAACTCACCCGCCACCTCGCGGAAGATGTGCACCGCCTAGGACTCCAGCGCGTCCAGGTGCGAAAGCACGGCCCCCGTCACACCAGCCCCCGCTCCGCCGGCACGCTATACACCGCGTCCGCCGACTCCTGCGGCGACTGGTGCTGTGTGGGCAGGACGAGCGAGGGATCCGACGGCGGCTCGTACGGGAGCAGCCGGGCGATCGTGGTCTTGCCCGCGCTCGGCAGCCCCGTCGGCCAGACCGTGGCTCCCCGGGTTCTTGGCGTGGTGGTCATGCGCAACAGCCCGCATCTCTTACCTGCGGACGACCCGATGGACGCCAGGTGAGAAACGTGAGAGGAGCCGCAGAGGAACCTGAGGGTTCGGTCAGTGCCCCATGGTGTGCCCGGGGTCACAGACCGGCGTACGTCGCCCCCGCGTCGCGCAGACGCTCGTGCAGTCCCCGGAAGACGGCGGCCGAGCGCGCGCCCGGCCAGTCCTCGGGCAGCAGCCGGGCGGGCAGCCCGGGGTCGGTGTAGGGGAGGTGGCGCCAGGAGTCCAGGGCGAGGAGATAGTCGCGGTACGCCTCCTCGGGCGGGGTGTCCTCCCGCCGCTCCCAGTCGTGCAGCACGGGCTCGTGCCGGTCGAGGAACGCGTCGTGCTCCTTGGCGATCGCGGCCAGGTCCCACCAGCGGGCCACGGCCTCGGCGGTCGGCGTGAAGCCGAGGTGCTCGCCGCGGAAGAAGTCGACGTAGTCGTCCAGGCGCAGCCGCTGAAGGGTGTGCCGGGCCTCCTCGTGCAGCCGCGCCGGCGCGATCCACACACCGGGCGCCGCCGTGCCGAAGCCGAGGCCGGCCAGCCGGGAGCGCAGCACGTGCCGCTTCTGCCGCTCCGACTCCGGGACCGAGAACACCGCGAGCACCCAGCCCTCGTCGTCGGGCGGCGTCGCGGCGTAGATACGGCGGTCGCCGTCGTCGAGCAACTGACGGGCGTCCGGCGACAGTTCGTACCCGGCCGCGCCCTGCGCCGTACGGGCCGGCAGCAGCAGCCCGCGCCGCTTCAGCCGGGACACCGACGAGCGGACGGACGGGGCGTCCACGCCGACCGCGGCCAGCAGTCTGATCAGCTCCGCGACCGGCACGGGGCCGGGCATGTGGCGGCCGTAGGCGCCGTAGAGCGTGACAATCAGAGACCGTGGTGCATGTGGGTCGGACACGTTGATCATCTTAGGTCGTACGGATCAGTGCCGGTCACCCTGTGGGCCACCGCCGTCGCGCAGCCGGAACCGCTGGAGCTTTCCGGTCGCGGTGCGCGGCAGCGCGTCCAGGAAGACGATCTCGCGCGGGGACTTGTACGGCGCCAACTCCGCCTTGACGAACGCGCGCAGGGCCTCGGCGTCGCGTCGCGCACCCTCCCTGAGCACCGCGTATGCCACGACGACCTGGCCGCGCGCCTCGTCGGGCCTGCCCACCACCGCCGTCTCCAGGACGTCCGGGTGGCGCAGCAGGGCCTCCTCGACCTCCGGGCCCGCGATGTTGTAGCCGGCCGAGATGATCATGTCGTCCGCTCGGGCGACATAGCGGAAGTAGCCGTCACCCTCCCGGACGTAGGTGTCGCCGGTGACGTTCCAGCCGTGGCGCACGTACTCGCGTTGCCGCGGGTCGGCGAGGTAGCGGCAGCCGACCGGGCCGCGCACGGCCAGCAGGCCCGGCTCCCCGTCGGGCAGGTCCTGCCCCTCGTCGTCGACCACGCGCGCGTGCCAGCCGGGGACCGGTACGCCCGTCGTCCCGGGCCTGATGTGCTCGTCGGCGGCGGAGATGAAGATGTGCAGCAGCTCGGTCGCGCCGATGCCGTTGATGATGCGCAGCCCGGTCCGCTCGTGCCAGGCCTGCCAGGTGGCGGCGGGCAGGTTCTCGCCCGCCGAGACACAGCGGCGCAGGGAGGAGATATCGTTCGAGTCGAGCTCGTCGAGCATCGCGCGGTATGCCGTCGGGGCCGTGAACAGCACCGACACCCGGTGCTCGGCGATCGCGGGCAACAGCTGCCTGGGGCCGGCCTGTTCGAGGAGCAGGGCGCTGGCGCCGGCCCGCATCGGGAAGACGACGAGCCCACCGAGCCCGAAGGTGAAGCCGAGCGGAGGACTGCCGGCGAAGACATCGCCCACATGTGGTTGCAGCACATGTTCCGAGAAGGTGTCGGCTATCGCGAGCAGATCCCGGTGGAAGTGCATACAGCCCTTGGGCCGTCCGGTGGTCCCGGAGGTGAAGGCGATGAGCGCGACGTCGTCGCAGGCGGTGTCGACGGCCGGGTACGGCGTGTCGGGGGCCGGGCGGCGCAGCAGGTCGTCGGGGGCGTCGCCGCCGTACGTCGTGATGCGCAGCTCGGGTATCTCGGCCTTGGCGAGGTCGTCCACGGCGCGGATGTCGCACAGGGCGTGCCGCACCCGGGCGATCTCGCACATGGTCCGCAGCTCGTGCGGGCGCTGCTGGGCCAGCACGGTGACGGCGACCGCGCCCGCCTTCAGCACCGCCAGCCAGCAGGCGGCCAGCCACGGTGTGGTCGGGCCGCGCAGCAGCACCCGGTTGCCCGGAACGACGCCGAGGTCATCGGTGAGCACATGGGCGAGCCGGTCCACCCGGGCCCGCAGTGTGCCGTACGTCCATGTGTCGCCGGCCGGGGTGTGGAACACGGGCCGGTCGTCCTCGGGCCCGGCGAGCAGCTCGGCCGCGGCGTTGAGCCGTTCGGGGTAGCCCAGCCCCGGCAGGTCGAAACGGAGCTCGGGCCACTGGTCGGGCGGTGGCAGGTGCTCGCGGGCGAAGGTGTCGACGTGGGCGGATCGGTGCAGACCGGCCATGGCGGGTTCGCCCCCTTGCCTTGTGGGCTGCCGTACGGGCGTCGTGCGTATTGGGCGTCGAGGTGGGCTCGCACAGGGAGCGTATCGTGTTGGTGACGACAGTCAATGGGGCGCGATATCGTCGAGGGGATCCGCCAAGACGTACGTCGAGAAGGTCCGTCGAGTGGGTCGTCGCGGACGACTCCCAGGGAGGTCGGCAATGCCCGCATTCTCACTCGATCCGTCACAGACCGCCTGGTGTGCCGAACTGCGCGACCTGGCCGCCGAACGACTGCGCCCCCTCGCGGACAAGGGCGAGCCGGGGCACGTCAACCGCCCCCTGGTCGCCGAACTCGGGCGGCTCGGGCTGCTGGAGCGGCTCTTCACCTCCGGAGCGTTCGACCTGTGCCTCATGCGCGAGTCCCTCGCCCACGCCTGCACGGAGGCCGAGACCGCCCTCGCCCTCCAGGGACTGGGCGCGCATCCCGTCCACGCGCACGGCACCCGTGCCCAGCGGGAGCGCTGGCTGCCGCGGGTGGCCGAGGGGAGCGCGGTCGCGGCCTTCGCGTTGAGCGAGCCGGGGGCGGGATCGGACGCGGCGGCGCTGGAACTGCGCGCGGCGGGCGAGGGAGAGCCGTCGGCCGCCGAGCCCGACGGCCCCGCCCGCTGGCGGCTCACCGGCGAGAAGTGCTGGATCTCCAACGCCCCCGAGGCCGACTTCTACACCGTCTTCGCCCGCACCACCCCGGGCGCCGGGGCCCGCGGCGTCACCGCCTTCCTGGTCCCCGCCGACCGCCCCGGCCTCACCGGAACCGGCCTCGACATGCTCTCCCCGCACCCCATCGGCAGCCTCGCCTTCGACGCCGTCCCCGTCACCGCCGACGACGTGCTCGGGGAGCCCGACCGCGGATTCCGGGTCGCGATGGGCACTCTCAACCTCTTCCGGCCCAGCGTCGGAGCCTTCGCGGTCGGCATGGCACAGGCCGCCCTGGACGCCACCCTCGCGCACACGGCCGAACGCGACGCTTTCGGCGGCAAGTTGAGAGACCTCCAGACCGTCGCGCACCAGATCGCCGAGATGGCCCTGCGCACGGAGGCGGCCCGCCTCATGGTGTACGCGGCGGCGACGGCGTACGACGAGAAGGCCCCCGACGTGCCGGAGCGCGCGGCGATGGCGAAGCTGCTCGCGACGGAGACCGCGCAGTACGTCGTCGACTCGGCGGTCCAGCTGCACGGAGCCCGCGCCCTGCACCGCGGCCACCTGCTGGAACACCTCTACCGCGAGGTGCGCGCCCCGCGCATCTACGAGGGCGCCAGCGAGGTGCAACGAGGCATCATCGCCAAGGAGTTGTACGCGAGAACGGAGGCCGGCCAGTGA
Source organism: Streptomyces sp. bgisy027 (assembly GCF_057710365.1). Lineage (NCBI taxonomy): Bacteria > Bacillati > Actinomycetota > Actinomycetes > Kitasatosporales > Streptomycetaceae > Streptomyces > Streptomyces sp. bgisy027. The sequence continues at coordinate 67,193 of NZ_JBYIVZ010000009.1, read as the reverse complement.
GCAGCGAGCGCATCGACCCGCCGGAGCTGTCCCCGCCCACCGGCTTCTCCCACGCGGTCGTCGCCACCGGCTCCCGGGTCGTCTTCCTGGCCGGGCAGACCGCGCTCGACTCCGACGGCAAGGTGGTGGGGGAGACGCTGCCGGAGCAGTTCGAGCGGGCGCTCAGCAATCTGCTGGCCGCGCTGGCGGCGGCCGGCGGGACACCGGCCGACCTCGCCCGGGTCACCGTCTACGCCACCGACGTGGCGGCGTACCGTGCCCACGCCGCCGCACTCGGCCGTGTCTGGCACCGGTTGGCGGGCCGGAACTATCCGGCCATGGCGGTCGTCGGGGCCGTGCGCCTGTGGGACGAAGAGGCGATGGTGGAACTCGACGGCTTCGCCGTACTGCCGTAGGGCGCTGCCGTGGGGCCGGCGGATCCTGCCGGGCCGCCGCAGGGCTCGGCTGTCGTGCCGTCAGGCTCCCCCGTACCGCTCGGTCTCGGGCTCACGCCGCCATCGCGAGGCGGTCGGCCGGCACCCGGTGCGGGGCGACCACGCGGCCGTCGGGCAGCAGCTCACCGCTGTCGTCGAACACGATGGCGCCGGTGCACAGCAGACTCCAGCCCTGCTCGGGGTGTGCCGCCACCACATGGGCGCTGCGGGCGTCGGAGGAGGAAGGGCACGAAGGCTGGTGTGAACACATGGCGCACCTCCACATAGGGCGGACGAGCCGTGTGGGTCGTCCATATGGGTAGACCATGCTCCGGCCGCGAACTCATCGGAACGGCCCGCCGTGAACCGTGACAACACACGGACAACTCTCTGACCGATCCACGAAGGTCGGGGCGGACTCGCCACCGAAGGGGTGACGATCACGTCCCCGGGCGCACCCGCCGGGTACGAGTGGAAGCCCCCACTCCACTCACTCGGGAGGTCATTCCATGCCCCTGCGCCCCGCACTCGCCACCGCCGTCGGAGCCGCGCTGCTCCTGCTGGTCGCCGCGCCCTCCGCCCCCGCCGACTCCGACACGACCACCGAGGCGGAGAAGGCCGTGACCGAGTCCGTGACCGTCGACGCCCCGGCCCGGCTGGCCGCGGACGGCGATGTCACCGTCTCCGGCACCTACCGCTGTGCCGACAGCAAGGGACCGACGTTCGTGAGCTCCTCCATCGGCCAGAAGGCCTCCACCGACCGGTACGCCATCGGCGGCACCGTCGCCGAGTGCGACGGCAAGGTGCACCGCTGGAAGAACAAGAGCAGGCCCGTCCGGTCCACCCTCAAGGACGGCAAGGCGGACGTCGAGGCCACCATCGTGGAACTGCGCCCCATGGAGGGCCTGGGCGGCCTGCCGCTGCCGCACTTCCACGCGGCGCTGAAGAAGAGCGTCACGCTGAAGAAGGCGTGAGGGCGTTCGACGCCGACATCGATGCCGACACCGCGCGCCGCGCCTTCCCGACCGGAAGGGCGCGGCGGCGGCGCGTGCGGGTCAGGACGCGGCCCGCCCACGTGCGGCCAGGTCCAGCGCAATGTCCGTGATCATGTCCTCCTGCCCGCCCACCATCCGCCGGCGTCCCGCCTCGACGAGGATGCCGCGGGTGTCGAGGCCATGACGCGCGGCGGCCGACTCGGCGTGCCGCAGGAAGCTGGAGTACACACCCGCGTAGCCGAGGCTGAGGGTCTCGCGGTCCACCCTCACCTCGCGGTCCTGCAAGGGCCGTACGAGATCGTCGGCCGCGTCCATCAGGGGGAACAGATCACACATGTGGTCCCAACCCATGAGGTCGGCGACCGCTATGAACGCTTCCAGGGGACAGTTGCCGGCGCCCGCGCCCTGCCCGGCCAGCGAGGCGTCCACCCGTACCGCGCCGCTCTCCACGGCGACGACCGTGTTGGCCACCCCCAGGGCGAGATTGTGGTGGGCGTGGATGCCCAGCCCGGTCGCCGGGTCGAGGACGTCGCGGTAGGCGCGGAAGCGGTCGCGGACGCCGTCCATGGTGAGGCGGCCGCCGGAGTCGGTGACGTAGACGCAATGCGCGCCGTACGACTCCATCAGCTTGGCCTGACGGGCCAGTTCCGCGGGTTCGGCCATGTGGGACATCATCAGGAACCCGGCGACGTCCATGCCCATCTCGCGCGCCGCCGCTATGTGCTGGGCGGCTATGTCGGCCTCGGTGCAGTGTGTGGCGACGCGTACCGAGCGGATGCCCAGGGTGTGCGCCTGGCGCAGGTCGTGCAGGGTGCCGATGCCGGGCAGCAGCAGGGTGGTGGGCACCGCGTGCCGTGTGGCGTCCACCACGGCCTCGATCCACTCCCAGTCGGTGTGGGCGCCGACGCCGTAGTTGATGCTGGAGCCGGCCAGGCCGTCACCGTGGGAGATCTCGATCGCGGCGACCCCGGCGGCGTCCAAGGCGGTGGCGATGCCGCGGGCCTGGTCGACGGTGTACCGGTGCCGGACGGCGTGCATGCCGTCCCGCAGGGTCACGTCCTGGACGTACAGACGGGTCATCGGGACGCCACCTCCGAGGCGCGGGCGGCCATGCGTTCCGCGGTGCGCAGCGCGGCCGAGGTCATGATGTCGAGGTTCCCGGCGTACGCCGGCAGGTAGTGCGCGGCGCCCTCGACCTCCAGGAGGACGGAGACCTTCAGGGCCTCGCCGGCGCCGGGCGCGAGGGTGCGCAACGGGTCGTCGCAGGCCACCCGCTCGAACTGCACCTTCTGCTTGAGCCGGTAGCCGGGGACGTATTCCTGCACCCGCCCGGCCATCGCCTCGACCGACGCGGAGACCGCCTCGGTGGCGCAGTCGGAGACCAGGCAGTGCACGGTGTCCCGCATGATCAGCGGGGGCTCGGCCGGGTTCAGGACGATGATCGCCTTGCCGCGCGCCGCGCCGCCGACCTGTTCGACGGCGGCGGAGGTGGTCCCGGTGAACTCGTCGATGTTGGCGCGGGTGCCGGGCCCGGCGGAACGGGAGGCGATGGACGCGACGATCTCGCCGTAGTGGACCGGGGTCACGGCGTTCACCGCCGCGACGACCGGGATGGTGGCCTGGCCGCCGCAGGTGACCATGTTGACGTTCGGGGCGTCGAGATGGGCGTCGCCGTTGACCGGCGGGACGACGTACGGGCCGAGGCCGGCCGGGGTGAGGTCGACCAGGGTGCGGCCGAGCGGGCGCAGCACCTCGTCGTGACGGCGGTGGGCGCCGGCCGAGGTCGCGTCGAAGACGATCTCCACGTCGGCGAACTCGTCCAGCGCGACGAGCCCTTCGACGCCCTCGTGGGTCGTGGCGACCTTCAGCCGGCGGGCGCGGGCGAGCCCGTCGGAGGCGGGGTCGATGCCGGCCATCGCGGCGATCTCCAGCGACTCCGAAAGCCGCAGGATCTTGATCATGAGGTCGGTGCCTATGTTGCCGGAACCTATGACGGCGACCTTGGTGCTCACCGTTCGCCTCCCTCCTCGGCGAAGCCGACCCGCACGGAGCCCAGCCCCGAGATATGTGCCTCGAACACATCCCCCGGCGCGGCGGGCACCATCGCGCCGAGCGCGCCCGTCAGCACCAGGTCGCCCGCGCGCAACGGATCGCCTCGCTCGGCGAGCGCGGAGGCCAGCCACACCGCCGCGTTGAGCGGGCCGCCGAGACAGTCGGCGCCCGTGCCCTCGGAGACGGTCCCGCCGCCGCGGGTCATGGCCATCGTCACGGTCCGCAGGTCGACGGCGGTCAGCGGTACGGGGGTCGCGCCCAGGACGTACAGGCCGCAGGAGGCGTTGTCCGCGACGGTGTCGACCAGGGAGATGTCCCAGCCCCGCACCCGGCTGTCGACGATCTCCAGCGCGGGCAGCGCGAAGTCCACGGCCCGCAGCACGTCGACGACCGTGCACGCGCGGTGCGGCAGATCCCGGCCGAGGACCAGCGCCACCTCGGCCTCCACCTTGGGCTGGAGCAGCCGCCGGAGGGCCACCTCACCGCCGTCCGGCACCGCCATGTCCGCGAACAGCGCCCCGAAGTCGGGCCGGTCCACGCCGAGCTGGCGCTGTACGGCCACGGAGGTCAGGCCGATCTTCCGGCCCACGATCCGGCGGCCGGCGTCCAGTCCACGGCGCACGCCCAGCTGCTGCACGGCGTACCCGGCCTCCAGATCGCCGCCGCCCTCGAACAGCTCACGTACCGGAGGGCACGGGGCGCCGGTGCGGGCGGCCTCCGCCAGCATGTCGGCGGCTCTGACCACGGTGGGTGGGGTTGGCATGGGTGCCTCCAGGAAGGGGGCCGGCGCTGACGGCAGCGGCGGCCCGGTGGCGGGTTGCCCCCGATATAGACAGGCCGTCCCCGAAGGAGCCAAACTCTGTTCCGTGACACGGAACAAAACGAGCGGCAACATGCTGGAGAAGGCCGCCGACATCCTGGACTGCTTCAGTCCGAGCGGCGGTCAGTACCGTCTGTCGGAACTCTCCGTGCGCACCGGCCTGCCCAAGCCCACCGTGCACCGGCTGGCGGCGGACCTGGTCCGGCTGGGCTGGCTGGAGCGCTCGGGCACCCGGTACCGGCTCGGGGCCAAGCTGTTCGAGCTGGGCTCGCTGGTCCCGCACCGGCTCGATCTGCGCGAGGCCGCCCTGCCGTTCCTCCAGGACCTCTTCGAGGCCACCCGCGAGACCGTGCACCTCGGGATCCGCGACGGCATGGAGGTGGTGTACCTGGAGCGCATCCATGGCCACGAGGCACTCCAGCTGCCCTCCCGCATCGGCGGCAGCCTGCCGCTGACCTGCACCGGCGTGGGCAAGGCCCTGCTGGCGTTCTCCGGCGCGGAGCTGACCGAGGAGGTGCTCGCCGGCCCGCTGCCGAGCCTGACGCCCCACTCGATCACCGACCCGGACCGGCTGCGCACGGCCCTGGAGAAGACCCGGGTCTCCGGCCTCGCCTACGAGGAGCAGGAGGCCGCACTCGGCGTGAGCTGCATCGCGGCCCCCGTCTTCGAGGGCGGCACCGCGGTGGCCGCCCTCTCGGTGGCGGTGCCATGCTCCCGCTTCAGTCCGGCCCAGCTGGCACCCGCGGTACGGACCGCGGCACTCGGGCTCTCGCGGGTCCTGCGCGGCGCGCGCTGACCGCGACCGGCGCCCACGGGACCGGTACGGCGAGCACCGCGAGCGCGGCAGGGACAGCACGGGCGGCCGGGGCGGCCGGGGCGGCCAGGAAGACGAGGAGCACCAGGAAGCCCAGGTGGGCCGCCACGGCCGTACGGTCTGAGGCTTCCGCGAGAGCGGCGTAACGTCGTCTGTGTGGAGCCCACGGCCGCCGGTCTCATCTCGCGCGCGGCGCACGAGCTCGGCCTGCGAACCGACGAGCTCACCGCCGAGGTGGAACAGCGCCTGCGGCTCGAACTGCCCGCGCTGTGGGAGGACCCGGACGTTGCCCGGACGGCGGCCGAGAACGTCGTCGAGCACGTGGTCGCCGCCCTGGCCGGGCTGGAGCGCGCCATCGAGCCGGACCTGATCGAACTGCCGTCCGCCGACGTGGAGCGCGCGCGGGTGCTCGCCCGGCACGGCACGCCTCTCAGCGCGATGCTGCGCGCCTTCCGGCTGGCGGAGGAGACCGTCCTCGACCGGCTGTTCGCGGAACTTCCCCGGCTCAGCCAGGACGCCGATCAGGTCAGCGCGGCGGCGCGGCAGCTCAACGTCGTTTCGACGAAGTACGTGGACCGGGTCTCCGAGCAGGGCGTCCGCGCGTTCCAGGCGGAACGGGACCGGCGGCTGCGGTGGCGGTCGGCGATGGTGAACGAGGCGAGCATGTGCATCGGCACCACCCTGGACATCGCCCGTACCACCCAGGAACTGGCGGACTTCGCCACCGAGCAGTTCGCCGACCTGGTGACCGTCGACCTGCTCGACACCGTGCTGCGCGGGCGGGACGTGGCGGGGGAGAGCGCGCTGACACTGCGCCGCATGGCCCAGGGCCCGGACGCGGACGGGGGCGGTCCGCAACCGCCGATCCAGCCGCAGGAGCTGCACGTCTGCCCGGAGGGATCGCCGTGCGCGCAGGCCCTGAGCAGCGGGCGGCCCAGCCGGCACCAGCACGGCAGGAGGTCCGGCGTCCCACGAGCCCACTCCACCCTGGTCGTGCCGCTGCGCGCCCGCGGCACCACGCTGGGCGTCGCCGAGTTCCACCGCTACGGCACCGCCGCGCCCTACGACGACGAGGATCTGCTCCTCGCCCAGGAGATCGCCGTACGGGCGGCCGTCGCCGTCGACAACGCCCGCCACTACACCCACGCCCGCGCCACCGCGCTCACCCTCCAGCGCAGCCTGCTGCCCCGGGAGGCCCCGCGGCAGTCGGCAGTGGACGTCGCCTACCGCTATCTGCCGGCCGGCTCCGAGTCCGGAGTGGGCGGCGACTGGTACGACGTCATCCCGCTGTCCGGCGCGCGGGTCGCCCTCGTCGTGGGCGACGTGGTCGGGTACGGCATCCGCGCCGCCGCCACCATGGGCCGGCTGCGGACCGCCGTACGCACCCTGGCCGACATCGATCTGCCGCCCGACGAACTCCTCACCCACCTGGACGACGTCGTCCTGCGGCTGGCCAACGAGGCGTCCTCGGACCCCGACACCGATCCCGAGGCCGGGGTCGGCCGAGACAACGGCGCCACCTGCCTCTACGCCGTCTACGACCCCGTCGCGTGCTGCTGCACCCTGGCCCGCGCGGGGCATGTGCCGCCGGCCGTGGTGGTCCGGAACGGCACGGCGGACGTCCTGGAACTGCCTCCCGGCCCGCCGCTCGGCCGGGGCGGCCTGCCGTTCGAGACGGTGGAGGTCGACCTGCCCGAGGGCAGCCTGATCGCGCTGTGCACCGACGGCTTGATCGAGGCGCGAACGCCCGCTAGGACGACCGGGGCCTCCGCTCCCGAGAGCGCCATCGGGGACGGCTCCTCCGCCACCGCCACGGCGACCGAGGACCCCGCTCCCGCCACGGCGACCGAGGACCCCGCTCCCGCCACGGTGCCCGACGACCCGGCCCCCACCGCCCCCCGCACCTCCGACATCGACGCCGGTCTCGCCACGCTGCGGCAGGTCCTCGCCCGGCCCGCCCCCTCCCTGGAGGCGACCTGCGACGCCGTGCTGGAGGCTCTGCTGCCGTCCCGGCCGGACGACGACGTCGCCCTGCTGCTCGCACGCACCCGGGCGCTCGGCGCGGACCGGGTCGCCACCTGGGAGTTGGAGGCGGACCCGGCGGTCGTCGCCGGCGCCCGTTCGGACGTGTCCCGGAAGCTGACGGACTGGGGCCTGGAGGAACTCGCCTTCGTCGCGGAGCTGGTGGTCAGCGAGCTGGTCACCAACGCCATCCGCTACGGCAGACCCCCGGTCCGGCTGCGCCTGATCCATGACCGCTCCCTGCTGTGCGAGGTCTCCGACGCCGGCAGCACCACCCCGCATCTGCGCCGGGCGCGCGTCTTCGACGAGGGCGGGCGCGGTCTGCTGCTGGTCGCCCAGCTCGCCGGGCAGTGGGGCACCCGCCACGCCCGGCGCGGCAAGACGGTCTGGGCCGAACTGAGCGAGACGGCCAAGTTCCCGGCCCTGGCCTTCGAGTAGGGCGGGACCCCGGCGCGGCGCCGCAGCCCCAGGCGCCCGGTGGGACGAGCTCGGGGAGCAGCCCCGGCGCCGCGGTGTCACTCGGCGCCGGGCTGGACGAGCTTGAAGACCAACCGGGCACCCGCCCGCCGCGCGGACTGACGCAGCCGCACGGGCAGCGGCCGGGACGGGACCGGCGCCGGGGCGCCCTGCGCCAGGCGGGGAAAGAGCGCCTCGGCGTTGGTCCGGTTGACGGCTCCGAGGGTGCCGGCCTCGACACCGTCGTCCAGCCCGTTGGCGAAGTACTGGCCCGCCGCGGCCGGCGCGAACGGCCAGTCGCTGCCGAACAGGACGTGGCCGGGCCGGGCGAAGGCCAGCAGCGTGGGCAGCGCGGCCGGGCTGGAGGACAGCGCGGTGTCGAAGTAGAAGCCCCGGAAGTCCTCCAGGACGTCGCGCGGGCCGCGTCCGATGTCGGCGGCGATCGCGACGGCCATGCGGTGAGAGGCGTACGGCAGGAAACCGCCGCCGTGGCTGAGGACGAACCGGATGTTCGGGTGGCGGCGCGGGACGCCGTTGCGGACCAGGAGGTACGCGGCGCGGGTGGTGTCGAGGAGGAAGTCCGCGGCGAACGGCGGGATGCCCTCGACGGCGGGCGCGGGAAGGTCGGCCGGGTGGACGAAGACGACGGCGCCGTGCTCGTCGAGGACCCGCCACAGGGCGTCCTGTCCCTCGGCGCCCGGATAGGTGCCCCGGTTGTTGGCGAGCAGGGTGACGCCGTCGGCGCCCAGTTCGGTCAGCGCCCGCTCGGCCTCCCGCGCCGACGCGGTCACGTCGGGCATCGGCAGCGTGGCGAACCAGCCGAAGCGGGAGGGGTGTTCGGCGGTGAGGTCGGCGGAGAAGTCGTTGAGCCGCCGGGCCAGTCCGGCGGCCTCGCCCGGGTCGCCGAGGAAGCCGGTGCCGGGAGTGGACACGGACAGGATCGCCGTCCCGGTGCCCAGCAGGTCCATCTGCTCCAGCGCCGCCCCGGCACTCCAGTCCGGCAGGGCGCGACCGCCCGCCTCCACGATGCCGGACTTGGCGAGGGCCTCGCGGTAGAGGGACGGGACGAGGTGCTGGTGGACGTCGATCCGGCGGGGTGCGGTGGTCATGGCGGTGGTCATGGGCGGCCTCTCGGCGTTCTCGGGGGAGTGGAAGTACGGCTGCATCAGCCCTGCCTGGCCCGCGTCGTACCGGCTGGCACTTGACCGGCCCCGACGCCGAGCTTACCGTAGCGTCCGTTCCAATTGGAGTAAACGCTACAAGAATGAGCCGCGCATGAGCCGTGACGAGCCGCGAAGAGCCACGCGGAGCCACGCGGAGCCACGCGGAGCCACGAGAAGCAGCGACAACCCGGGACAGGGACGACAGTGAGGTGGCCCGATGAGTGAGATCAGCGCCGGGAACAGGACCGGAGCCGGGGCCGACGACGGGGGCGGCGACGCCGGGTACGACGTGGCGGTGATCGGGTACGGCCCCACGGGCGTGACCGCCGCGAATCTGCTGGGCGCGACGGGCCTGCGGGTCGTCGTGCTGGAGCGCGACGCCGAGATCTACTCCCGGGCCCGGGCCATCTCCACCGACGAGGAGGTCATGCGGATCTGGCAGCGCATCGGCCTGGCCGACCGGCTGAAGCAGGACATGCTCGCCGACCGGCCCCTCGACTTCGTCGACGCGCGCGGCCGCGCCTTCCTCAGCGCCCACCCCACGCCCCGCGGCCACGGCCATCCGCCGCAGATGTTCCTCTACCAGCCCGCGCTGGAGCAGGTCCTGCGCGACGGAGTCGACCGCCACCCCAATGTCGAGGTGTGGCTGCGCCACGAGTGCCTGCGGCTGCGCCAGGACGCCGACGGGGTGGAACTGACGGTGGTGGGCACCGCCGACGACTCCGTACGACGGGTGCGCGCCCGGTACGTCATCGCGGCCGACGGCGGCTCCAGCCTCACCCGAGCACAGCTCAACGTGGGCTACGAGGGACGGACGTACGAGGACCGCTGGGTCGTCATCGACACCAGAATGCTCAAGCCGTGGCCCGACCACGACCGGCTGCGCTTCCGCTGCGACCCGGCCCGCCCGGCGGTCGACTGCCCGACCCCGCTCGGCCACCACCGCTGGGAGTTCCCGATCCTGCCGGGCGACGACGAGCGGCATCTGACGACCGACGGGGCGATCCACGCGATGGTGTCCCGGTACGGGATCGACCCCGACCAGATCGAGATCCTGCGCGCGACCGTGTACAGCCACCATGTACGTTTCGCGGCCCGTTTCCGGGTGGGCCGGGTCTTCCTCGCCGGTGACGCCGCGCATGCGATGCCGCCGTGGATCGGGCAGGGCATGGCCGCCGGCGTGCGCGACGTGGCGAACCTGAGCTGGAAGCTCGACGCCGTGCTGCGCGGGGAACTGCCCGAGTCGGTGCTCGACAGCTACGAGGCCGAACGCAAGCCGCACGTCAAGGAAGTCACCCGGCGCGCGGTGTTCGTCGGCCGGATCATCACCGACCGGCGCCCGGCGGTCACCCGGGTCCGGGACGCGGTGCTGCCGCTGCTGAACCGGGTACCGGGCGTCGCCGGCCGGCTCCAGGACTCCCACTGGATCCCCGTCGCCCACTATGCCGACGGCTTCCTGGCCCGGCCCCGCACCAAGTCCTCCGGCATCACGTTCGGCAGGCGTGCCTCCGGCGCCGGCACTTCCCGCACCGGGCCGGCCGGCACCGGTGCGGCCCACACGGGTGCGGCCCACACGGGTGCGGCCCACACGGGTGCGGCCCACACGGGTGCGGCCCACACCGGCGCCTCCCGTACCCGCGCCTCCCGCACCACCGCCCCCGGCCACCAGATCCCCCAGCCCTGGGTCACCGCCCCCGACGGCTCCCGGGTCCGCCTGGACGACGTGCTCGGCGGCCGCTGGCTGCTCCTGCACGGCGCCCTGCCGACCCCGCAGCCCGAGTGGGAGCGGGCCGGCGTCCCTTCCCTGACCGTGCTGCCGGCCGGCTCAAGTCCCGCCGAGGGCGCGGTCGTCGACAGCGACGGCGTACTGCGGACCTGGCTGACCCGGCACCGCGCCACGACCCTCGCGCTGCGCCCCGACGCCTACGTCTACGCGGCCGCCCCCGCCGGCACCACGCTCCCGCCGCCCCCGGAGGGACTGACCCTGACCCCTCGCACGAACACAGCGAGCACTCCGCCCGTAACGACACCCACGCCCGCCTCGCCGGCCTCGTCCGCCTTGCCCACATCGCCGGACTCGTCCTCCTCGCCCGCAGCCCAAGGAACGCCATGAGCACCCACACTCACACTCCACCACCGCCCCCGATGCACGAGTCACTGGTCGGGGTCCTCGGCAGGAAGATCTTCGTCGCGGAGACCGGCGACGGCCCGCCCGTCCTGCTGCTGCACGGCGGCGGCCCCGGCGCCTCGGGCGTCTCCAACTACGCCCGCAACATCGCCGCCCTGGCCAAGGAGTACCGGGTCATAGTCCCCGACCTGCCCGGCTACGGCCGCAGCACCAAGGGCGTGGACGGCACCGACCCCTTCGGTCACCTCGCCTCCGGCATCCGCGGCCTGCTCGACGAACTCGGCCTGGACAAGGCCCACCTGGTCGGCAACTCCTACGGCGGCGCCTGCGCCCTGCGCCTCGCCCTGGACACCCCGGACCGGGTCGACCGTATGGTCCTGATGGGCCCAGGCGGCGTCGGCACCACCCGCGCGCTGCCGACGCCGGGCCTGAACAGCCTGCTCGACTACTACTCCGGCGACGGCCCTTCGCGGCTGAAGCTGGAGAAGTTCATCCGCACCTACCTCGTCTTCAACGCCGCCGACGTCCCCGACGGCGTCATCGACGCGCGCTACCGCGCCAGCATCGACCCGGAGGTGATCGCGGCCCCACCGCTGCGCCGCCCCTCCGGCCCGAACGCGCTGCGCACACTGTGGCGGATGGACTTCACCCGCGACGACCGCCTCGCCCGCCTGCCCGTGCCGACCCTGGTGCTGTGGGGCGCGGCCGACAGGGTCAACCGCCCCTCCGGCGGCCGGATGCTGACCGACCGGATGCCCGACTGCGACCTGTACGAGGTCGCCAACACCGGGCACTGGGTGCAGTTCGAACGCGCCGAGCTGTTCAACCGGCTCTGCGCCGGCTTCCTGGCGGGCCGCCGATGAACACCTACCACGACACCCAGGACGGGCCCTCTGTCGCACCGTCCGTCTTCGGCGCGGTCCACCTGGGCTACATCGTCATCGAGACCAACCGCTTCGCCGACTGGCGCCGCTTCGGCACCGACGCCATCGGCATGCACCACGACGACCTCGACACCGGCCTGATGCGGTTCCGTCTCGACGGCCAGGAGTGCCGCTTCCTGCTGCGGAGGGGGCCCGCGGAGGACGTCGTGACGACCGGTTGGCACATCGACGACCACGCCTCCTTCGAACAGATCGAGGCCCGCGTCCGCGCCCACGGCGTCCCCGTGGTGCGGGGATCCGCCGAGGAGGCGAGGATGCGCGGCGTCGAACGCCTGCTGCGCTTTCCCGGCCCCAAGGGCATCACCCAGGAGATCTGCACGAGCCCCGTCCTCTCGCCGCAGCCCCTCGACATGCTCGCGTCCGGCTGGGTCACGGGTGACTCGGGCATGGGCCATGTCGCCATCACCTCCACCAGACCGGCCCTGATGCGCGGCTACTTCGACACCGTCTTCGACGCCCGTCTCACCGACTACATCGACGAGACGATCAGCGGCGTCAAGCTCAAGATCCGCTTCCTGCGCGTCGACGAACGCCACCACACCATCGCCGTCGCCGCCGTCCGCGGCCTGCCCGTGGACCCGATCCGCACCCGCGTCCAGCACCTCAACATCCAGGCCGCCACCCTCGACGACGTCGCCCGCAGCTACCAGCGCGTCCACGAGCTCGGCTTCGACATGGCCCTGTCCGTAGGACAGCACACCAACGACAAGGAGCTCTCCTACTACGCCCGCACGCCCTCGGGCTTCGAGTGGGAGGTCGGCTGGAACCCGGTCGTCATCGACGAGTCCACCTGGGAACCCGGCACCCACCAGGGCATCAGCATCTGGGGCCACACCCCCGTCGGCCGGACCATCGTCGACAAGCTCGACCAGTTCCGCCGCGCCGCCCGCTCCCTGGCCCGCCCCGAGCGGACGGTCCCGGCCCTCAGCGGCAGGGGCATCCCCGACGACTGACCCACGCCGAACTCTCCCCCACATCGCGCTCGCGATACCTGACCCCTCGACGGCGAGCGGACAAAAAAAATCGGGCCCGCCCACGCAAACCGTGGACGGGCCCGAATCCGAGCGCCGGGCAGGCCTTGCACCTGCATCTCCCCACAGGAAGTGGGGCGTCTTTCCTTGGACCACCAACGCAACACCAGCCGACCGAAGTTCCGGCGACCAGCTGTTGAAGCGAGTCTATCCCACGCGGCACCGGTGTTCGCACACCGGGACCGCGCGGCCGACTCGGGCTGGGGCCGGGCCGGTTCAGATGTCCCGGAAGATCTCGATCTGCGCCCCGATCGAGTTCAGGCGGTCGGCGAGGTCCTCGTAACCCCGGTTGATGACATACACGTTGCGCAGCACGGACGTGCCCTCCGCCGCCATCATCGCCAGCAGGACGACCACGGCGGGGCGCAGGGCCGGCGGGCACATCATTTCGGCGGCTCGCCAGCGGGTGGGACCCTCGACCAGGACGCGGTGGGGGTCCAGCAACTGCAGGCGGCCGCCGAGGCGGTTGAGGTCGGTGAGGTAGATCGCCCGGTTGTCGTAGACCCAGTCGTGGATGAGGGTCTTGCCCGACGCGACGGCGGCGATCGCCGCGAAGAACGGGACGTTGTCGATGTTCAGGCCCGGGAAGGGCATGGGGTGGATCTTGTCGATGGGCGCCTCCAGCTTGGAGGGACGGACCGTGAGGTCGACCAGGCGCGTACGGCCGTTGTCGGCGAAGTACTCCGGCGTGCGGTCGTGGTCGAGGCCCATCTCCTCCAGGACCGCCAGCTCGATCTCCAGGAACTCGATCGGCACGCGACGCACCGTCAGCTCCGACTCCGTCACCACGGCGGCGGCCAGCAGACTCATCGCCTCGACCGGGTCCTCGGAGGGGGAGTAGTCGACGTCCGCGTCGATGTTCGGTACGCCGTGGACAGTGAGCGTCGTCGTGCCGATGCCCTCGACCCGGACACCGAGCGCCTCCAGGAAGAAGCAGAGGTCCTGGACCATGTAGTTGGAGGAGGCGTTGCGGATGACCGTGACGCCGTCGTGCCGCGCGGCGGCCAGCAGCGCGTTCTCGGTCACGGTGTCGCCGCGCTCGGTCAGTACGATCGGCCGGTCGGGACGTACGCCGCGGTCCACCACGGCGTGGTACTGCCCCTCGGTCGCCGCCACGTCCAGGCCGAAGCGGCGCAGCGCGATCATGTGCGGCTCGATGGTCCGCGTACCGAGGTCGCAGCCGCCGGCGTACGGCAGCATGAAGCGGTCCATGCGGTGCAGCAGCGGGCCGAGGAACATGATGATCGAGCGGGTGCGCACGGCGGCCTCCGCGTCGATCGCCGCCATGTCCAGCTCGGCCGGCGGCACGATCTCCAGGTCGACGCCGTCGTTGATCCAACGGGTGCGCACACCGATGGAGTTGAGCACCTCCAGCAGGCGGTACACCTCCTCGATGCGGGCGACCCGGCGCAGCACTGTGCGCCCCTTGTTGAGCAGTGCGGCGCACAGCAGTGCCACGCAGGCGTTCTTGCTGGTCTTGACGTCGATCGAACCGGACAGCCGACGTCCCCCGACGACCCTCAGATGCATCGGACCGGCGTAACCCAGTGACACGATCTCGCTGTCGAGGGCCTCGCCGATTCGGGCGATCATCTCAAGGCTGATGTTCTGGTTGCCGCGCTCGATGCGATTGACGGCGCTCTGGGAGGTGCCGAGCGCCTCGGCCAGCTGCGCCTGTGTCCAGCCACGGTGTTGCCGCGCGTCACGGATGAGCTTGCCGATGCGTACGAGGTAGTCGTCTGCCATGAGGTTGAGGCTATCTCAGATATGAGATGGCACATTCTCAGGGGGGCCATTCGGGTGACGCCCCGTCAACGCCTCTTGGCGGTACGGGTGCGACGCCATCCGAAAGGTCCGGGCAAATCCATCGATGTCGTACGACGTCCGGTGCTGCTGCGGGTGTGTCGCGGACCGTTCCTGCCGCCCGTGGTGATGGACCAGGAGCGGCGGTTGATGTTCAACCGCACACCGGGCAGAATGCGAAAACTCTTACGAAATGTCAGAGACACGGATGTTCCTTCCGGAGTCCGGAGTCGAGTGCGCTCTTCCTCGGTTACCCCGACTCGGCGAACTGATGACACGTCGGAATGCCGGAAGGGCCGGTACGACGCGCACCGCGTCGTACCGGCCCTTCCGGTGGTCCGTCCCCTGTCCGGTGTGTCAGTCCGTGCCGGACTCCATCGCGGCCCGGTCCAGCAGCGCGTCCTCCTCGGAGACCTCGCCGCGGGAGGCGATGGCCTCGGCGCCGCCCTCGGGCAGCTCCGGCATGGTGCCGATCAGACCGGTCGCGGCCGCCTGGGAGGCGCCGACGGTGGGGCTGCCGGTGCCGATCAGGCCGAGGCCGACGTACTGCTCCAGCTTGGCGCGGGAGTCCGCGATGTCGAGGTTGCGCATGGTGAGCTGGCCGATCCGGTCCACCGGGCCGAACGCCGAGTCCTCGGTGCGCTCCATGGAGAGCTTGTCCGGGTGGTAGCTGAACGCCGGGCCGGTCGTGTCGAGGACCGAGTAGTCCTCGCCGCGCCGCAGCCGCAGCGTCACCTCACCGGTGACGGCCGCGCCGACCCACCGCTGGAGCGACTCACGGATCATCAGCGCCTGCGGGTCCAGCCAGCGGCCCTCGTACATCAGACGGCCGAGGCGCCGGCCCTCGTTGTGGTACTGGGCGAGGGTGTCCTCGTTGTGGATCGCGTTGACCAGGCGCTCGTACGCGGCGTGCAGCAGGGCCATGCCCGGCGCCTCGTAGATGCCGCGGCTCTTGGCCTCGATGATCCGGTTCTCGATCTGGTCCGACATGCCGAGGCCGTGCCGGCCGCCGATGGCGTTGGCCTCCATCACCAGGTCGACGGGGGAGGGGAACTCCTTGCCGTTGACGGTGACCGGGCGGCCCTGCTCGAAGCCGATCGTGACGTCCTCGGGGGCGATCTCGATGGACTGGTCCCAGAACTTCACGCCCATGATCGGCTCGACGGTCTCGACGCCGGTGTCCAGGTGCTCCAGGGTCTTGGCCTCGTGGGTGGCGCCCCAGATGTTGGCGTCCGTGGAGTACGCCTTCTCCGCGGAGTCCCGGTAGGGCAGCCCGTGGGCGAGCAGCCACTCCGACATCTCCTTGCGGCCGCCGAGCTCGGTCACGAAGTCCGCGTCGAGCCAGGGCTTGTAGATCCGCAGGTTCGGGTTGGCGAGCAGGCCGTAGCGGTAGAACCGCTCGATGTCGTTGCCCTTGAAGGTCGAGCCGTCGCCCCAGATCTGGACGTTGTCCTCGAGCATCGCGCGCACCAGCAGCGTGCCGGTGACGGCACGGCCCAGCGGCGTGGTGTTGAAGTACGCCCGCCCGCCGGAGCGGATGTGGAACGCGCCGCACGTCAGCGCGGCCAGGCCCTCCTCGACGAGGGCGGCACGGCAGTCGACCAGGCGCGCGACCTCGGCGCCGTAGGCCTTGGCGCGGCCGGGCACCGAGGCGATGTCGGGCTCGTCGTACTGGCCGATGTCAGCGGTGTAGGTGCACGGGACGGCGCCCTTGTCGCGCATCCAGGCGACCGCGACCGAGGTGTCGAGACCGCCCGAGAAGGCGATGCCGACGCGCTCGCCGGAGGGGAGGGAGGTGAGGACCTTGGACATAGGAAGAGTATGCATGACGATGCATGATCATGCAAAGAGGGTATGCGGAATCCAGGAAAAGAGGCATGCCGAAGCCCCGGGCATGACCATCCCGGCCCCATGTACTAGAGTTATCTCGACATCGAGATATCTGCCGAGGTGCACCGCAGCCGCGCGGTGTCGCCGATCCAACGGTAAGGGCTACCTAACTTAGCCTTACCTTAGCGGATCGGCCGGGATGCCGTGGCGGCAGGATCGTGGTGGTACGCGCACATCAATGAAGGAGACTGTCGTGTCGGCGAACAGCTTCGACGCCCGCAGCACGCTGCAGGTGGGCGACGAGTCGTACGAGATCTTCCGGCTGGACAAGGTCGAGGGCTCCGCGCGCCTCCCCTACAGCCTGAAGGTGCTGCTGGAGAACCTCCTCCGCACCGAGGACGGCGCGAACATCACCGCCGACCACATCCGCGCCCTCGGCAGCTGGGACTCCCAGGCCCAGCCGTCGCAGGAGATCCAGTTCACGCCGGCCCGCGTGATCATGCAGGACTTCACCGGCGTGCCCTGTGTCGTGGACCTCGCGACCATGCGTGAGGCCGTCGCGGCCCTCGGCGGCGACCCGGCGAAGATCAACCCGCTCTCCCCGGCCGAGATGGTCATCGACCACTCCGTCATCGCCGACAAGTTCGGCACGAACGACGCCTTCAAGCAGAACGTCGACCTGGAGTACGGCCGCAACAAGGAGCGCTACCAGTTCCTGCGCTGGGGCCAGACCGCGTTCGACGACTTCAAGGTCGTCCCGCCGGGCACCGGCATCGTCCACCAGGTGAACATCGAGCACCTGGCCCGCACGGTCATGGTCCGAGGCGGCCAGGCGTACCCCGACACCCTCGTCGGCACCGACTCGCACACCACCATGGTCAACGGCCTCGGCGTCCTCGGCTGGGGCGTCGGCGGCATCGAGGCCGAGGCCGCGATGCTCGGCCAGCCGGTCTCCATGCTCATCCCGCGCGTCGTCGGCTTCAAGCTGACCGGTGAGCTCCAGGCCGGCACCACCGCCACCGACCTCGTGCTGACCATCACCGAGATGCTCCGCAAGCACGGCGTCGTGGGTAAGTTCGTCGAGTTCTACGGCGAGGGCGTCGCCGCGACCTCCCTCGCGAACCGCGCCACCATCGGCAACATGTCGCCGGAGTTCGGCTCCACCGCCGCGATCTTCCCGATCGACGACGAGACCCTGAACTACCTGCGCCTGACCGGCCGTGACGCCCAGCAGGTCGCGCTCGTCGAGGCGTACGCCAAGGAGCAGGGCCTCTGGCTGGACCCGAAGGCCGAGCCGGACTTCTCCGAGAAGCTGGAGCTCGACCTCTCCACGGTCGTCCCCTCCATCGCCGGCCCGAAGCGCCCGCAGGACCGCATCGTCCTCGCGAACGCCGCCGAGCAGTTCAAGTCGGACGTCCTGAACTACGTCGCCACCGCCGATGAGGCGGGCGAGGAGTCCTTCCCGGCCTCCGACGCCCCGGCCGCCACCAACGGCGTCCCGAGCAACCCGGTCGTCGTCACCGCCCCCGACGGCTCGACCTACGAGATCGACCACGGTGCGGTCACCGTCGCGGCCATCACCTCCTGCACCAACACCTCGAACCCGTACGTCATGGTCGCCGCCGCGCTGGTGGCCAAGAAGGCGGTCGAGAAGGGCCTGACCCGCAAGCCGTGGGTCAAGACCACCCTCGCCCCGGGCTCCAAGGTCGTCACCGACTACTTCGACAAGGCGGGCCTGACCCCGTACCTCGACAAGGTCGGCTTCAACCTCGTCGGCTACGGCTGCACCACCTGCATCGGCAACTCCGGCCCGCTGCCGGAGGAGGTCTCCAAGGCCGTCAACGACCACGACCTCGCGGTCACCTCGGTCCTCTCCGGCAACCGGAACTTCGAGGGCCGTATCAACCCCGACGTCAAGATGAACTACCTGGCCTCCCCGCCGCTGGTCGTCGCGTACGCCCTCGCGGGCTCCATGAAGGTGGACATCACGCGTGAGGCCCTGGGCGCCGACCAGGACGGCAACCCGGTCTTCCTGAAGGACATCTGGCCCTCCGAGGCCGAGGTCAACGACGTCGTGGCGAACGCCATCGGCGAGGACATGTTCTCCAAGTCCTACTCCGACGTCTTCGCGGGCGACGCCCAGTGGCAGGCCCTGTCGATCCCGACCGGCAACACCTTCGAGTGGGACGCGGAGTCGACGTACGTCCGCAAGCCCCCTTACTTCGAGGGCATGACGATGGAGACCACCCCGGTCTCGGACATCGCCGGCGCCCGAGTCCTGGCCAAGCTGGGCGACTCGGTCACCACCGACCACATCTCCCCGGCCGGTGCCATCAAGGCCGACACCCCGGCCGGCAAGTACCTCACCGAGCACGGTGTGGAGCGTCGTGACTTCAACTCCTACGGCTCGCGCCGAGGCAACCACGAGGTCATGATCCGCGGCACGTTCGCCAACATCCGCCTGCGCAACCAGATCGCGCCGGGCACCGAGGGCGGCTTCACCCGCGACTTCACCCAGGCCGATGCGCCGGTGTCGTTCATCTACGACGCCTCGCAGAACTACCAGGCCGCCGGCATCCCGCTGGTCATCCTGGGCGGCAAGGAGTACGGCTCCGGCTCGTCCCGCGACTGGGCGGCCAAGGGCACGGCCCTCCTCGGCGTCAAGGCCGTCATCACCGAGTCGTACGAGCGCATCCACCGCTCGAACCTCATCGGCATGGGCGTCCTGCCGCTCCAGTTCCCGGCCGGCCAGTCCGCCGACTCCCTCGGCCTGACCGGCGAGGAGACCTTCTCCATCACCGGCGTGACCGAGCTGAACGAGGGCACCACCCCGAGCACGGTCAAGGTCACCACCGACACGGGCGTCGAGTTCGACGCGGTCGTCCGCATCGACACCCCCGGTGAGGCCGACTACTACCGCAACGGCGGCATCATGCAGTACGTGCTGCGCAGCCTGATCCGCAAGTAAGCGGTACGGCACGGCAGTTGAGGGCCGCATCCCCGATCGCCGGGGATGCGGCCCTTGTCGTTCTCGTCCCGTGACATCGCCGGGGCTCAGCCGGAACACAGGGTTCCCCCAGCCCGCGGGGACAGGATCGGGACATGACCGGCACCGCAGGGCTTCGAACCGCAGGCGTCCGCGTGCTCATCGTCGACGACGAGCCCGTGCGCGGACTCGGCTACGCCATCAAGCCGCCGGAGGACGGCAGATGAGCGCCCGGCGGCGCCCGCGCTCCCTGCGCGCGCGCCTGCTCGTGATCATCGGCCTGGCTCTCGGAGCCGTGTGCGCCGCGATGGCCCTGACCACCGTGTTCGTCCAACGCGCCTATCTGCTGGGCGACCTCGACGACCGGGTCCACGACGCCGCCGAGCACAGCCTGGGCGGCGCCCGGCTTCAGCCGGCGGACGACCTGAGCTTCCTGGCGAGCGGGCACCCGACCGGCATGCTCGCCGCCCGGCTCGGCACCGACGGCGACATCCTCGCCGCCGAGGTCGTACGCCGGGACGCCCCGCCGCGCGCCCTCACCGACGCCCAGCGCACGGCCCTCGCGGGCGTCGCCACCGACGGCTCGACGCGCACCACGACCGTCCCGGACCTGGGCACCTACCGCGTCACCGTCGCCCGGAGCGACGGGATCAGCGTCCTGGCGGGCCTCCCGATGGACGACGTACAGGACATGATCAGCGGTATGGTCGTGGTCGAGGCGGTCCTCGCGGTGGCCGGCCTCGCCGTCGCGGGCGGCCTGTGCGCGGTGGTCGTACGACGCCAGCTGCGGCCTCTCGGCCGGATCGCCGCCACCGCGGCCGAGGTCTCCCGCGCGCCGCTCGACCGGGGCGAGGCCACCGGCATCGCCCGCGTCCCGGCCCGGGACACCGACCCCGCCAGCGAGGCCGGCCGGGTCGGCGCCGCCCTCAACCGCATGATCGACCACGTCGAGTCCTCCGACACCGCACGCCGGCGCACCGAGGAAAGAATGCGCCGCTTCCTCGCCGACACCGGCCACGAACTGCGCACCCCGCTCGCCTCGATCGCGGGCTACGCCGAACTCATGAACCGCGGCACCGCCCCCGTCGAACCGGTGCTGGCCTGGCGCCGCGTCTCCGCCGAGTCCGCGCGCATGACCGGCCTGGTGGAGGACCTGTTGCTGCTGGCCCGGCTGGACGAGGGCAGGCCCCTGCACCGCGCTGAGGTGGACGTGGCGGCACTGGTCGCCGAGGCGGTCCGGCACGCGCAGGCCGTCGGCAGTGGACACGACTGGCGGCTCGAACTCCGCCCGGACGACACCCCGTTGGTCCTCGGCGACGAGGCCCGGCTGCACCAGCTGGTGGCCGGCCTGCTGGCCAACGCGCGGATGCACACACCCGCGGGCACGAGGGTCGTCGCCATCGTGGAGACCGGGGAGGACTTGTGCGTCGTACGCGTCCGCGACGACGGCCCCGGCATCCCGCGCGCCCTGCTCCCGACGGTCTTCGACCGCTTCACCCGCGCCGACACCTCCCGCGCCCGGAGCGGCCCGTACGACGGCGGATCCGGGCTGGGCCTCGCCGTCGTGACGGCGATCGTCACGGCGCACGGCGGGCACACCGAGGTCGAGAGCGAACCGGGGCGGACGGAGTTCACCGTACGGCTGCCGCTCGCGCCGGAGCGGCCGTGCGGGCCGACGACGGCCGCGACCGTCGCCCGGCCGGGACAGCGGCGAGGCGGTCGGGAGCCGCGGGCGGCCGGTCAGTCGGCCCGGGCGAGGTCCTTGCCGTAGCAGATCTCCACGTACGGACCCGCGCAGTACGCCGGGATCTCGCGATAGCCGTGGCGGAGGTACAGCGAGCGGGCCTCGACGAGGTCCAGGCGGGTGTTGAGGACCATCCGGGAGGCGCCCAGCCGCCGTGCCTCGGCCTCCAGCAGCTCCAGCAGCAGACCGGCGCCCTTCCTGCCGCGGAAGGCGGGGCGCAGGTACACGCGCGTGAGCTCGGCGAGCCCGGGATCCAGCATCAGCAGCCCACCACAGGCGGCGGCCTCGCCGTCGCAGCGGCCCACCACGAACTGCCCCGTGGGCGGGGCGAGCAGTTCCACGCCGTCACCGGCCAGGCCCTCGTCGATCTCCTCGGATGTCGCGGGCCGCTTCCAGTAACGGCTGGCGACCTCGTCGTAGTAGTCGCGGCGCAGAGCGGTCGCGTCCGCCGTGTCGAAGGGTTCGGGAGCCAGCTGCCAGGAGGTCGTAAGGGTCATGACAGTGCTATAGCCGGGGTGCGGGCCCGTCACCAACCGGTTTTGCGGGGCGGTGGCGGACCGGCGTCCGGGACGGGGGAAGTTTCCGGGAGCCCGGTTCGGGGAGTGGGGTGGAAGACCATCGACGAGCGAGGAGCGTCGGAAGTGATTCGAAAGCTGCAGGCGGTCGCGCTGGACTGTGCCGATCCGGTACGGCTGGCCGAGTTCTACGCGGAGCTGCTCGGCGGCCGGGTGGTCGCGGACCCCGATGACGCCGACTGGGTCGAGGTGCACGGGTTCGAGGGAACGCCGCTGGCCTGCCAGCGGGTGGACGGCTACCGGCCGCCCGAGTGGCCCGGCCAGGACCGCCCGCAGCAGCTCCACCTGGACTTCGACGTCGACGACCTCGAAGGGGAGGAGAAGCGGGCGCTCGCCCTCGGCGCGACCGTGCTGGAGCGCACGGACCAGCTCCGCCCGGAGGCCAACTGGCGGATCTACGCGGACCCGGCCGGCCACCCGTTCTGCCTCTGCCTCCACTGAACTGCGGTCGGCTGAACAGGACTTCTATTCGTTTGCGGCGGGCCGATCCGGTCGGATAGGAAGCCTGCATGCTGAAGGGCGACAAGGTCGGGCTGAGGGCCCGGCACCAGGACGACATACCGGTTCTGCTGACCGAGCTCTACGACGACGTGGTCAACTCCTCGCGGGCCGAGAGCGGGCCGTGGCGGCCGATCAGCCCGGGCTCGAAGGACCCGCGGCTCGTGGTGGACGACAAGGAGCAGGGACACGTCCCGTTCTCCGTGGTGGAGCTGGACGGCGGCACACTGATCGGCACCGCGACGCTGTGGGGCATCGACAACCACAACCGGTCCGCGCACATCGGGCTGGGCCTGCTGCCGTCCTCGCGCGGCAAGGGCTACGGCACCGACGTGGTCGCGGTGCTGTGCCACTACGGATTCGTCGTACGCGGCCTGCGGCGGCTCCAGGTCGAGACGCTGTCGGACAATGCCGCGATGCTCCGCTCCGCCGAGCGCAACGGCTTCGTCCGCGAGGGAGTGCTGCGCTCCTCAGCCTGGGTGATGGGCGAGTTCCTGGACGAGGTACTGCTCGGGCTCCTCGTCCAGGACTGGAAGCCGGGACCTGAGGGCTAGGGCGTCAACTTCCCTTCCAGACACGGCACTTGCGGTCAATCGAACGGTCGCGTCGCGCCGTTGTTCGGTCGTCAGAGGTCAGTCCCAAAGAGTTCCCGCTCGCGCGACCGCGGCATGCCTACGGTCCGGACACCGAGGCGAGTCGGCCGGTGCCGGCCCGCCGCAGTCGAAGGCACGCAATGGGAGGCGCTGTGGCGAGTGTGGAAGTGTCGTTGAAGGAGATGATGGCCGGGGTCGAGGGAGCTCTGGGAGCCGCCGTCGTCGACTACACCAGCGGAATGGCCCTGGGCACGCTCGGTGGGGGCAAGGACCTGGACCTGACCGTGGCCGCGGCCGGCAACACGGATGTCATCCGGGCCAAGGTCCGCACGATGGAGCAGCTGGGACTCAAGGGCCGGATCGAGGACATCCTGATCACGCTGGACCGGCAGTACCACGTGATCCGCCTGGTGACCGGTCGTACGGGCAACGGACTGTTCCTGTACCTCGTCCTGGACAAGGGCAACTCGAATCTGGCGATGGCCCGCCACCAGCTCAAGCGCGTGGAGGAGGCGATCGAGATCTAGCGCGCTCGAGGATGCCGGCGGTTACGTCTGCCCATGATGTGAAGACTTCTTCAAGTCACCACATCAGCATGGTGCCAATGTGCGTTCCTGCCCAGTCCGAGACGTGAAGGATCGACATCCGAGAGCGGTCCGCGAGGCGGCGGTGTCCTTCGGCACCGCCGCGTCGCGGCGACCGCAATCCCACCCACCCGAGCAGGAGCGAGCATCCATGCAGGCCCCCCTCTACCAGGTCAAGGCGGAGTTCTTCCGCATGCTCGGCCACCCCGTGCGCATCCGGGTGCTGGAACTCCTCCAGCACGGACCGGTGTCCGTACGGGACCTGCTGGCCGACATCGACATCGAACCGTCCAGCCTGTCGCAGCAGTTGGCCGTCCTGCGGCGCTCGGGCATCGTCGTGTCCATGCGGGAGGGCTCCACCGTCCGTTACGCCCTCGCCGGCGGAGACGTCGCCGAACTCCTGCGCGCCGCCCGCCGCATCCTCACCGAACTCCTCGCCGGGCAGAACCAACTCCTCACCGAACTCCAGCGAGCCGACGACGACACGGCCACGCTGCACACGACGAGGTGACGGTCCTCATCCCTGTGGAGCCGGGCAGGGCGTGAGCCGCAGGTGGTGGCCGGTCGCTCGCACCTGATATTTACAACCACGCCCCACGGCGCTACCTTCCGCAACAGACGAGGTGGGAGCGCTCCCATAGGTGGTGGACCGGAACCCGTCGCCCCGAACCGCTCCCACCCCGCACTCGTCCGCAATCCGCACACGGCCCGCACCTGAAGGAACGGACTGTACTGTCATGATCCTGACAAGAATCACGCCATCGAAGAACGCACCCTCGCCCCGCCGATTAACCTCCCCCACCCGCACCAGAGCCCTCTTCCTCGTTCTGATCTCGCTGCTGGCGACCCTTCCCGCCGTCGCCCTCGTCATGGCCACAGGGAGCAGGGCCGAGGCGCACGGGACGCCCATGAAGCCCGGCAGCCGTACCTTCCTGTGCTGGCAGGACGGCCTCACCGACACCGGTGAGATCAAGCCGGTCAACCCGGCGTGCAAGGCGGCCCAGCAGGTCAGCGGTACGACCCCGTTCTACAACTGGTTCTCGGTGCTGCGCTCCGACGGCGCCGGCCGCACCCGCGGCTTCGTGCCCGACGGGCAGCTGTGCAGCGGCGGCAACACCAACTTCACCGGCTTCGACACGCCCAGCAAGGACTGGCCGCTCACCCACCTGACCTCCGGCGCGACCGTCGACTTCTCCTACAACGCCTGGGCGGCGCACCCGGGTTGGTTCCACGTCTACCTCACCAAGGACGGCTTCGACCCCACCCGCACGCTCACCTGGGACGACATGGAGTCCCAGCCCTTCCTCAGCGTCGACCACCCGCCGCTGAACGGCTCCCCGGGCACGGTCGAGGCCAACTACTCCTGGACCGGACAGCTGCCCGCGAACAAGTCCGGCCGCCACATCGTCTACATGGTCTGGCAGCGCTCGGACAGTGCCGAGACCTTCTACTCCTGCTCCGACATCGTCTTCGACGGCGGCAACGGCGAGGTCACCGGCATCAAGGAGCCCGGCAACCCGACCGACCCGGTGCCCGGCGAGTGCTCCGCGACCCGCCGAACGACGGGCAGTTGGTCCGGCGGCCACCAGTCCGAGGTGACCGTCACCAACACCGGCGACGTCCCGATGCTCGGCTGGATGGTCGACTGGACGCTCCCGGCCGGCCAGCAGATCGACAGCCTCTGGAGCGGCAACGCCACCTACACCGGCCAGGACGTGATGGTCCACAACGCCGACTGGAACGGCTCCCTCGATCCGGGGGAGAGCACGACCTTCGGCTACGTCGTCACCGGATCCGGCGGCGACACCACGACGGCGCTGCCCTGCCGAGTGGGCTGAACCGTCGCTCCGGGCGGACCCGGTGGGCGTGAGCCGCCGTCCACCGGGTCCGCGAGCCGGACGAGCCCGAGGGGGGGGAAGTGGGACCGTCCGGGTGGGTGAGTGGCTTGTGCGAGGTCGCGGTGCGACAACGTTGTCCAGTGGTCTGCCGAATGACTCTACCGCTTCAACGGACAACGACGTCAAGCCAGTTGGGCATCATGTGACCCTCGGCAACCCGCGGGACCCGGCCGTTCCACTGCCCCATCCGGATGAGGGCCCCTCGTGCCCGCCTCGGAACGCGCCCTTCCGCGGTACCGGTGACTCACGCTACCGGGATGCAGTCGCAGTGCTCCGCCTTCTGGCCGGGGGTGATCTCGAAGGCCGTCGCCCGGCCCCGGGGACGCGTACGACGCGACCACCGGACCGGGCGACGGCTGAGTGCCGGCTTCGTGGTTCAGCTGAGCAGTTCCACCTCCGCCAGGGTCGCCTCACCGTCGAGGACCAGGCGGTACTTCCCGTACGTACCCGGTGACCCCACGGAGAACGCCCGTGTCTGCCGGTCCCAGGCGAAGGACTGACCGGAGCGCTCGTCGAGCGTCCGCCAGGTGGTGCCGTCCTTCGACGCCTGCAGCTTCCAGCCGGTCGGCGCCTTCGTCCGGTCCGACGGCGACGTCAGGGTGTACTGCACGGCCTTGGTGCCCTCGGACACCGGCAGGTCCACCGAGGTGACGCTCGCCTGGGTCGCCGAGGTGTTGTCGAACAGCGCCCCGTCGCCCTTCAGCGCGTCCGCCCGGGGCGTCGGCACCTTGTCGTCCTGGGCGATCGACACCGGCGCCGCGTTCTTGCCGGTGCCCCAGGTGGAGGGCCGCGACCCCATGTCGAACTTCAGCACGCCGCCCTTCGCGAGCAGCGAGTGCGGGAGCGCGGTCGACTTCCACGGCACGCCGTTGAACTTCACGCCCTGGACGTACACATTGCGGGCGCTGTTCTTCGGCGCCTTGACGACCAGCTTGCGGCCGTTCTCCAGATGGACCGTCGCCTTGGTGAACAGGGGCGAGCCGATGGCGTACTCGCCGCTGCCCATCACCAGCGGATAGAAGCCCAGCGCGGAGAACAGGTACCAGGCCGACTGCTCGCCGTTGTCCTCGTCGCCGTGGTAGCCCTGCCCGATCTCGCTGCCGACGTACAGGCGTGAGAGCACCTCACGGACGTTCTTCTGGGTCTTCCAGGGCTGACCCGCCGCGTTGTACATGTAGTTGGCGTGGTGGGCGACCTGGTTGGAGTGGCCGTACATGCCCATCCGGACGTCCCGCGCCTCCGTCATCTCGTGGATGACACCGCCGTAGGAGCCGACGAAGTCGGGCGAGGCCGTCTCCGGGGTGGCGAAGTACTCGTCGAGCTTGTCGGCGAGAGAGCTGCGGCCGCCGTAGAGGTTCGCGAGACCCCGGCTGTCCTGCGGGGCGGTGAAGGCGTAGCCCCAGCCGTTGGTCTCGGTGTAGTCGTAGCCCCACACGCGCGGGTCGTACTTCGAGGACTCGACGCGCCAGTCGCCCTTCGCGTCGCGGCCCTGGAAGAAGCCGGCCTTGGAGTCGAAGAGGTTGACGTAGTCCTGCGCGCGGTTGAGGAAGTACGCCGACTCCTCCTTGTACCGCTTCTCGCCCGTCTTCTTGTACAGGGCCTGGCCCATCTTCGCGATGCCGTAGTCGTTGAGGTAGCCCTCCAGCGCCCACGACAGACCCTCGTGCGTCTCGGTGTTCGTGTAGCCGAGGAAGGGCGAGGTCGCCATGCCCTTGCGGCCCACACCGGACGACGGGGGCACGACGGTCGCGTTCTTCACCGCCGCGTCGTACGCCGACTTCGCGTCGAAGTCGACGCCCTTGACGTAGGCGTCAGCGAAGGCGACGTCCGAGGACGTGCCGGTCATCAGGTCCGCGTAGCCGGGGGAGGACCAGCGGGAGGTCCAGCCGCCGTCCTTGTACTGCTGCACGAAGCCGTCGACCATCTCACCCGCCTGGCTCGGCGTGAGCAGCGAGTACGCGGGCCAGGTCGTCCGGTAGGTGTCCCAGAAGCCGTTGTTGACGTACACCTTGCCGTCGACGATCTTCGCACCGGTGTGCGTCGGGGTGTCCGGGTTCGGCATCGGCGAGAACGGCGAGGCGTACTGGTACTTCGAACCGACCTTCTCGAAGCCGGAGTTGGGGTACAGGTACAGCCGGTACAGGCTGGAGTACAGCGTGGTCAGCTGGTCCTGCGTCGCGCCCTCGACCTCGACCTTGCCGAGGATCTTGTCCCACTGGCGCTGGGCGCGCGACTTCACCGTCTCGAAGGAGGCGCCGTCGACCTCCTGGCGCAGGTTGTCCTTCGCCTGGTCGACGCTGATCAGCGAGGTGGCGAGGCGGAGCGTGACGGTCCGGTCGTCCCCGGCGTCGAAGCGCAGGTGGCCCTTCACCCCACTGGAGGAACCCTCGGTCACCGGCTTGTCGAAGGTGCCGTACACGAAGAGCCGGGTCGCGCCGGTCGAGAGCCCGGACTTCACGTCCGAGTAGCCGGTGACGACCCCGTTCTCCTTGTCGAGGGTCAGCCCCGCCTGGTCCGTGACGTTGTCGAAGAGGATGCTCGCGTCGTCACCCGGGTAGGTGAAGCGCAGCACCGCCGCGTGGTCGGTGGGCGCCATCTCGGCCTTCAGCCCGTTCTCGAACCGCACCCCGTAGTAGTACGGCCGCGCGGTCTCGTTCTCGTGCCGGAAGGCCAGCTCGCGTGCCTCACGCCCGGTGTCCGGGGTTCCCGGGGCGGCCGACGGCATCACCTGGAAGGTCTGCCGGTCACCCATCCAGGGGCTGGGCTCATGGCTGGCGCTGAACGCCTGGATCGTCGGCAGGTTGTCGGCGTTGTTCGAGCGGGCGTAGTCGTACAGCCAGCTCAGCGAGCCCGCGTTCGTCACCGGCGTCCAGAAGTTGAAGCCGTGCGGCACGGCCGTCGCCGGGAAGTTGTTGCCGCGCGAGAAACCGCCGCTGGAGAGGGTCCCGCGAGTGGTGAGCGCGTAGTCGGACAGGTGCGCCTTGGGCTTCTCGGGCGCCACCCGCCTCAGCGCGATGTCGTCCAGCCAGCCCCGGAACTTCGCCGGGCCCTTGGGGGAGTCGTAGGCCACAAGTATCCGGTCGACGGTCTTGCCCGCCGCGACCGACCCGATCCGCGAGACGACGTTGTTCCACTGGTTGACGTAGAGCACCTTGGCGGCGCCCTGCCCGCGCGGCGTCAGCGGGAAGCCGTGCTGGTCGGCGGCGCCGAGGTCGCTCAGATGGGTGCCGTCGGTGAAGGCGAGGTCGACGGAGACGTTCGTGGCGTCGTAGTCGAGGTCGCCGTCCGCCATCGACGGGAAGACGCGGTAGGACAGGCGGGTGTCGCGGCCCACGGCGACGTTCACGTCGTAGACCTTGTTGTACGAGTACGCCCGGCCGTCCGCGGTGTGCCGGCCGGCGTACCTGAGCGCCCGCTTGCCGGTGAAGCCGGCGCCGGCCTTCGCGGTCGGCGAGCCGCTCGGGCCGCGGTCGACCAGGGACAGCATGTCCTGCGGTATCGGTGTGTCGCCGCCGCCCGTGGAGAACTGGACGTCGGCGAGCTGGAGGATGCCGGAGGCGCCGTTGTTCTTGGTGACCTCCAGCCGGAAGTGCTGGTACTCGGCCGATTCCGCGAGATCGTACGTCTTGGTCTGGAACCGTTCGGAGAACGTCTCACCCGAGCGGGTGTCGACGGTCTTCCAGTCCTTGCCGTCCGAGGAGCCCTTCAGGGTCCAGTCCCGCGGGTCGCGCTCCGCGTAGTCATTGGCCGAGGTGAGTGCGTACTTGGCGATCTTCACCGGCTTGTCCAGGTCGAACTCGACCCACCCGGTGGTCTCGAAAACGAGCCACTTGCTGCTGGGCTCCCCGTCGACGAGGTTCTCCTTCACCTCACCGCCGCCGGAGTTCTCCCCGTTCGCCCGTACGTCCGTGACATGGTCGGTCACATTGCCCGGGATACCGCTGCTGTAGCCGCCGTCCACGCCGGAGGCGCGCTTCTTGCCGTCCGCGGTGGTGTCGACGGTGTTGAGCCAGTCGGGTGCCGGGTCGTCCGCCTCGAAGGACGACGCGAACTCCCGGTCCGCCGCGGCGGGCGCTTGGGGCAGGGCGACCGCCGCGCCCTGCGAGCCCACGGCCAAACAAAAGGCGGTCGCCGACACGACCGCCGTACCCCATCTGTGCCGAGCTCTCTGCTGCATAAGCCGGTACCCTCCCTGCGCACGGGACAACGTTGTCAATTCGCTGCGCAAGGATCAGTTGTGGCCCAAGTGCCAAGTATTGTCAAGGGTGTTGGCTGTGGCATTCGGGTCTTATGTCGCGGATTTTTCGGGCAAGCGGCGCACAGGCCCCTCATATTTCCGCGAGGTCTCAACTCGGAAAAGACCACCGGCGAACCTTGCATTCGATCTTGCTCCGCTGGCGGGAAGTGGACTATACCTGTCGGCACTTCGCATGATTCCGCACTTCCTGCACGACCCCAGCTTGACCCGATTGCGGTGCCGGCGGTGATCCGGTTCACCGCCTGAGTCCTGGAGAAGGCGAGGACTTGAGCATGGGATCCACTTCCGCCCAGCACCCCGAGAACAACGGCTCCGCACGCGTCGGACGTCGCGATCTGATCAAGCGGTCCGCCGCGCTCGGCCTGATCTCCGTACCCACGATGAGCTTCCTCTCCGCCTGTGCCAGCGGCGGGGGCGGCGGCAACGGGGACAAGGCCAAAGAAGGCAAGAAGACCGCGGAGAACCCGCTCGGCGTCAATGACACCGCGCAGATGGAGTTCGTGCTGTTCGACGGCGGTTTCGGCAAGGAGTACGCCGAGGACGCCGTCAAGATCTACGAGAAGAACTTCCCCGAGGTGACGGTCAAGTTCTCCGCCACCCAGAAGATCCAGTCCACCCTCCAGCCCCGTTTCAACCAGGGCACCCCGCCGGACCTCATCGACAACTCCGGCGCCGAGCAGATGGACATGGGTGTCCTGGTCGGCAAGGACCAGCTCGCCGACCTCACGCCACTGCTGGACGCCCCGTCGTACGACGACCCGAGCAAGAAGGTCCGCGACACGCTGCGCCCCGGCATCGTCGAGATGGGCCAGTTCGACGGCGAGAAGGTCTGGATCATGTACTACGCCTACACGGTGTACGGCGTCTGGTACTCGCAGAAGGCCCTGGACTCCCTCGACGAGCAGTACCCCGAGACCTGGGACCAGATGCTCGCGGTCTGCGAGAAGGCCAAGAAGAAGGGCATGGCGGGCTGGACGTACGCGGGCAAGTACCCGTACTACCTCCCCTTCTCGCTCTACCCGATGATCGGCAAGGTCGGCGGTGTCGAGGTCCTCGACGCCATCGACAACCTGGAGCCGAACGCCTGGAAGCACCCGGCGGTCAAGGCCTGCTTCGAGGCCTACTACGAGCTCTACAAGAAGGGCTACGTCCTCAAGGGCACCCCGGGCCTGGACCACATCCAGTCGCAGACCGCGTGGGCCCAGGGCAAGGCGCTGTTCATCCCGAACGGCTCCTGGGTGGAGAACGAGTCGGCGAACGTCATCCCGAAGGACTTCGACCTCGCCGTCTCCGCGCCGACCGGCATCGACTCCTCCGACAAGATGCCCTTCGGCACGATCTGGGCGTCCGGCGGTGAGCCCTTCATCGTCCCGGCCAAGGCGAAGAACACCGCGGGCGGCATGGAGCAGCTGCGCATCATGCTGAGCGAGGCCAGCTCCAAGAACTTCACCGGCAAGGTCAAGTCGCTCACCGCCTACAACGGCGGCACCGACGGCATCACGCTCACCCCTGGTCTGAAGTCCGGCGTCGCGGCGCTGGACAAGGCCGGCCAGAACGTGGTGAACCCGCGCCTGCAGGACTGGTACGTACAGCTCCAGAAGGAGAAGATCGGTGTCTCCGGTCTCGGCGAGATGATGGCCGGACGCCTCACCCCGGCCGAGGCCATCAAGAAGATCCAGGGCTTCGCCGACGAGGCGGCCAAGGACACGTCGATCAAGCACTACAAGCACCAGTAGGTCCCGTGAGGACCCGTCACCAGCGGCTGCACCCGCGCGCAGATCGGGGTCGATAGCAATGCAGCACGGCAAGTACAAGTTCATCGTGGGGTTCCTCGCGGTGCCCCTGGGGCTGTACGCGCTCTTCGTCGTCTGGCCGTTCATCCAGTCCATCTACTACTCGTTCACGGACTGGACCGGGCTGAGCCCGGAATTCAAGATGGTCGGCTTCGACAACTACGAGAGGATGCTCGACGACGACATCTTCTGGAAGTCGTTGCAGCACAGCCTGTTGTTCGCGTTGTTGCTGCCGCTGGTGACACTCGGGTTCGCGCTGTTCCTCGCCTTCATGATCAATGTGGGCGGCCGGCGCAGAAAGGGCGGCCCGGCCATCACCGGTGTCCGCGGGTCCTCGTTCTACAAGATCGTCTATTTCTTCCCGCAGGTGCTGTCGATCGCGATCGTCGCGCTGCTGTTCGCCTTCGCGTACAACCCGGACAGCGGAGCGATCAACTCGATCCTGCGCGGAATCGGACTCGACAGCGTCCAGCCGCTGTGGCTGGGCGACCCGAATCTCGCGCTGTGGGCCGTGATGGCGGTGATCGTCTGGTCCACGGTCGGCTTCTTCGTGGTCCTCTTCTCCGCAGGTATGGCCTCCATCCCGGCGGATCTGTACGAGGCCGCGCTGCTGGACGGGGCCGGCCGCGCCAGCACGTTCTTCCGGATCACCCTGCCGCTGCTGTGGGACACCGTGCAGTCCGGCTGGGTCTACATGGGCATCCTCGCCCTCGGCGCCGAGTCGTTCGCGGTCGTACACATCATGACGACCGGACCCGGCGGCCCGGACTACTCGACCACGGTCATGGTCCTGTACGTGTACCAGAAAGCGTTCCGTGACGGGCAGGCCGCCTACGCCACCACGATCGGTGTGGCCCTGCTCGTCGTCACGCTGGCCTTCGCCGCGGTCGTCATGCGGCTCGGGCGTCGCGAGCGGCTGGAGTTCTGAGAGATGAAGACGACCGAGACCACCGCTCCCGTACCGGCCGAGTCCGGGATGCCCATCACCAAGACCGGGGTGCCGGCGAAGACGCCGGCGAAGGAGAGGAAAGAGGGCACCGTCCTCAACGTCTTCTCCCACGGCGTTCTCGTGATCTGGGCGTTCATGGTCGCCATGCCGCTGCTGTGGGCGGTGATGACGTCCTTCAAGGACGACGCCTCGATCTTCGGCTCGCCCTGGTCGCTGCCGGACAAACTGCACTTCTCGAACTGGTCGCGGGCGTGGACCCAGGCCAACATGAGCGACTACTTCCTCAACACCGTCCTGGTGGTGGGAGGTTCGCTGATCGGCACCCTGGTGCTGGGTTCGATGGCGGCCTACGTCCTCGCCCGGTTCGACTTCCCGGGCAACCGCTTCATCTACTTCCTGTTCATCGGCGGCATGAGCTTCCCGATCATGCTCGCGCTGGTCCCGCTCTTCTACGTCGTGAACAACATGGGACTGCTGAACACGATCCACGGGCTGATCCTGGTCTACATCGCGTACTCGCTGCCGTTCACCGTGTTCTTCCTCACGGCGTTCTTCCGCACACTGCCGACATCGGTGGCCGAGGCGGCCTTCGTCGACGGTGCCTCGCACAGCCGTACGTTCTTCCAGATCATGCTTCCGATGGCCAAGCCGGGTCTGATCAGCGTGGGCATCTTCAACTTCCTGGGCCAGTGGAACCAGTACATGCTGCCCACGGTCCTCAACACCGATCCCGACAAGCGGGTCCTCACCCAGGGCCTGGTGCAGCTGGCCGTCAGCCAGGGCTACAAGGGCGACTGGTCCGGTCTCTTCGCCGGTCTGGTGATGGCGATGCTGCCGGTGCTCGCGGCCTACGTCATCTTCCAGCGCCAGGTGGTGGCGGGGCTGACGGCGGGAGCTCTGAAGTAGTCCGGGTCCGCGAGGTGACGTAAGTCGAACGTAGCGCTCCGAAACCGCCCGCGTGCACGCCGTTCCCGTCCCTGGGAGCGGCGTGCACAGGTGTGTGCACGTACCCGGATCCGGTTCAACCTCTTGACGGGAGGCAACCCGAACGGCTCAGCTTAGAGTTCACTAGTTGGACATGAACGGGGCCTCATCGATGCGGTCCCGCGCGCAGGAGGTCGTCGTGGAGACTCCGGGGTCGCAGTCGTCGCTGCACCGAGCCAATCTGGAGCGGGTCGTGCGGGCCGTACGGCTGGCCGGATCTCTCACCCAGGCGGAGATCGCGAGGACCACCGGTCTGTCCGCGGCCACGGTCTCCAATATCGTCCGTGAGCTCAAGGACGGCGGAACAGTCGAGGTCACACCCACCTCGGCGGGTGGCCGCCGGGCCCGCAGCGTCTCGCTGAGCGGGGACGCCGGCATCGTCATAGGGGTCGACTTCGGCCATACGCATTTGCGCGTCGCGGTCGGGAACCTCGCCCATCAGGTGCTGGCCGAGGAGTCCGAGCCGCTGGACGTGGACGCCTCCTCGACGCAAGGGTTCGACCGCGCCGAACAGCTGGTCAACCGGCTGATCGCGGCGACCGGCGTCGATCGGTCCAAGATCGCCGGGGTCGGTCTGGGTGTGCCCGGCCCGATCGACGTGGAGTCCGGCACCCTGGGCTCCACCGCAATCCTGCCGGGCTGGACCGGTACCAAGCCCGCCGAGGAGCTGCGCGACCGCCTCGGGGTGCCCGTGCACGTCGACAACGACGCCAACCTGGGTGCCCTCGGAGAGCTGGTCTGGGGCAGCGGGCGGGGCGTGCGCGACCTCGCGTACATCAAGGTCGCCAGCGGTGTCGGCGCCGGTCTGGTGATCAGCGGCAAGATCTACCGCGGCCCGGGCGGCACAGCGGGAGAAATCGGGCATATTACTCTGGATGAATCCGGTCCGGTCTGCCGCTGCGGAAACCGGGGCTGCCTGGAGACCTTCGCGGCCGCGCGCTATGTGCTCCCGCTCCTCCAGTCCAGCCACGGCACCGATCTGACCATGGAGGGCGTCGTACGGCTGGCCAGGGACGGAGACCCGGGCTGCCGTCGCGTGATCGCCGACGTCGGCCGTCACATCGGCAGTGGAGTCGCCAATCTCTGCAACCTCCTGAACCCGAGCCGCGTGGTCCTCGGCGGTGATCTCGCCGAGGCCGGCGAGCTGGTCCTCGGGCCCATCCGGGAGTCCGTCGGGCGCTACGCCATCCCCAGTGCGGCGCGCCAACTCTCGGTTCTTCCCGGGGCACTTGGCGGTCGCGCGGAGGTGCTCGGCGCACTCGCGCTGGCGCTCAGCGAGATGGGTGATTCAACCCTTTTGGACAGCACGCTGCACGCCGCTGCCCCTGCCTTCACTTAGAGAACGGATGGCACCGTTGCCAACCCGTTAAGGATTTACTTCTTGACGTCGCACGTGTGGCCGAGTTGACTTCCAGCCACCTCGGCCGCAAGGACGCGGCCTCGTCAGGGAGGTTTCTGAAGTGAACACGCGCATGCGTCGTGCCGCCGTTGCCATTGCCGCCGGTGCGATGGCCATCTCGCTGGCTGCCTGCGGCAGCGCCGAGGAAGCGGGCGGCGACAACGACTCCACCGCCTCCGCGGCCAAGGGCGACGACATCAAGGTCGGTCTCCTGCTCCCGGAGAACCAGACGGCCCGCTACGAGAAGTTCGACCGGCCCCTGATCGAGAAGAAGATCAAGGAGCTGACGAACGGCAAGGCCACGATCGACTACAACAACGCCAAGCAGGACGCGAACCTGCAGGCGCAGCAGGTCGACACCATGATCACCAACAAGGTGGACGTCCTGATCCTGGACGCCGTCGACGCCAAGGCGATCAAGAACTCGGTCCAGAAGGCCGTGGACGCAGGCATCAAGGTCGTCGCCTACGACCGCCTCGCCGAGGGCCCGATCAGCGCCTACACGTCCTTCGACAACGTGGCGGTCGGCAAGACCCAGGGCGAGGCCCTGCTGAAGGCCCTGGGCGACAAGGCCACCAAGGACTCCAAGATCGTCATGATCAACGGTTCGGTGACCGACCCCAACGCCGCCATGTTCAAGGAGGGCGCGCACTCCGCCCTTGACGGCAAGGTCACCATCGCCAAGGAGTACGACACCAAGGAGTGGAAGCCGGAGAACGCCAACTCCGAGATGGAAGCGGCGATCTCCGCGGTCGGCAAGAACAACATCGTCGGCGTCTACTCCGCCAACGACGGCATGGCCGGCGGTATCATCACCGCGCTCAAGGCCGCGGGCATCAACGTCCCGGTCACCGGTCAGGACGCCGAACTGGCCGCCGTACAGCGCATCGTCACCGGTGAGCAGTACATGAGCGTCTACAAGCCGTACGCCCCCGAGGCCGCCGCCGCCGCCGAGATGGCCGTCGCGCTCGCCCAGGGCAAGTCGCTCGACGCCATCGCCAAGGACAAGGTCGACAGCGGCAGCGAGACGGGCATCCCGGCGGTCCTCGTCCCCGTCACCTCGCTGACGAAGGACAACATCAACGACACCGTCATCAAGGACGGCGTCTACACGGCCGACGAGATCTGCACCGGCAAGTACAAGGCCGCCTGCGACAAGGCCGGCGTCACCGGCTGACGTGGCGGTACAGCAGCCCCAGGTCCCTTTCCAGGTGCGGGAATTCGTCCTTGAATTCCCGCACGGGACATGACTGCACAAGACTCCTCCGGCGCCCCGCGCATACGTCAGCCCCGCAAGCTCGGCGCGGGGCGCCGGACGGAACCCCCCAACTTTTCATTGCACAACCCTTCCGCCGGGTCAGGCGGCGAAGGAGATGGTTCACGTGTCCGCTACGCCCGTGCTGGCGTTGCGCGGGGTCTCCAAGCGGTTCGGTGCCGTTCAGGCGCTCACCGACGTAGAGCTTGAGGTCCACGCCGGTGAAGTGGTCGCCCTGGTCGGCGACAACGGCGCCGGAAAGTCCACGCTGGTCAAGACGATCGCCGGCGTGCACCCCATCGATGAGGGCGTCATCGAGTGGGACGGCAAGGCCGTCTCGATCAACCGGCCGCACGACGCCCAGAACCTGGGCATCGCGACGGTCTACCAGGACCTCGCGCTGTGCGACAACATCGACGTCGTCGGCAACCTCTTCCTGGGCCGCGAGCTGAAGAAGCGCGGCGTCCTGGACGAGGTCGAGATGGAGCGCCGCTCGCGCGAACTGCTCCAGACCCTGTCGATCCGCATCCCCAGCGTGCGTATCCCGATCGCCTCGCTCTCCGGCGGACAGCGCCAGACCGTGGCCATCGCCCGCTCCATGCTCGGCGAGCCCAAGCTGGTCATCCTCGACGAGCCCACCGCCGCCCTCGGTGTCGAGCAGACCGCCCAGGTCCTCGACCTGGTCGAGCGACTGCGCGAGCGCGGGCACGCCGTCATCCTCATCAGCCACAACATGGCCGACGTCAAGGCCGTCGCGGACAAGGTCGCCGTGCTGCGCCTGGGCCGCAACAACGGCGTCTTCGAGGTCAAGACGACCTCGCAGGAGGAGATCATCTCCGCCATCACCGGCGCCACCGAGAACGCCGTGACCCGCCGTGCGGCGCGCACGAACGGGGAGGTTTCCAAGTGAGCATCGACAAGACCTCCGCGACGGCGCAGGACCACGACGTACGCAACACCGAGGCCGCCGCGCACGCGGTGACCGCGGTCGACCCACGCCTGCTGGTGCAGGAGCAGGGCCTGGCCGGCTACGTCACCGAGTTCCGGCGCAAGCTGAAGGCCGGTGAGCTGGGCTCCCTGCCCGTCATCCTCGGCCTGGTCGCCATCTGCGTCATCTTCCAGAGCCTGAACTCCGCCTTCCTGTCCGCGCAGAACATCAGCGACATCACCGTCACGATGGTCGGCACGGGCATGATCTCCGTCGGCATCGTCTTCGTGCTGCTGCTCGGCGAGATCGACCTGTCCGTCGGCTCGGTCAGCGGCGCGGCCAGCGCCATCGCGGCCGTCCTCGCGGTGAACCAGGGCTGGTCCGAGTGGGCGGCCGTGCTCGTCGCCGTCGCGGCGGGTGCCGCCATCGGCGCGGCGCACGGCTTCTTCTTCGCGGTGCTGGGCGCCCCGGCGTTCGCCGTGACGCTGGCCGGTCTGCTGTTCTGGCTCGGCTTCATGCTCCAGACGCTGGGCGAGAACGGCACGATCAACCTCGACAGCGACGGCCTCATCGGCAAGCTGACGACGTACTTCTTCACGGACGTGGCGGCCGCGTACGGCCTCGCGGCCGTGGTCACCGCGGTGTTCTTCATCACCTCGTTCCTCGGCAACCGCCGTCGTGAGACCGCGGGCATCCCGTTCCGGCCGCTGAGCGACACCCTCCTGCGCACGGCGCTGCTGGGCATCGTCTCCTTCGCCGCGGCGGTCATGTACAACCAGTACAAGGGCCTGCCGCTGGCCACGGTGATCTTCCTGGTGTTCCTGGTCGCCACGGACTTCGTACTCCGGCGTACCTCGTACGGTCGCAAGGTCTTCGCTCTCGGCGGCAGCGTCGAGGCCTCGCGTCGTGCCGGTATCAACGTGACCGCGGTGCGTATCTCCGTGTTCGCGATCTCGGGTGGCTTCGCGGCCATCGGTGGTCTGTTCCTGGCCTCGAAGATCGCCTCCGCGAACCAGAGCGCCGGTACCGGTGACCTGCTGATGAACGCCATCGCGGCGGCCGTCATCGGTGGTACGTCCCTGTTCGGTGGACGTGGCCGTACGTGGAACGCGCTGCTCGGTGTGCTGGTGATCGTCTCGATCCAGTACGGCCTCCAACTGGAGTCCATCGCCGAGCCGGTGAAGTACATGATCACCGCCGGTGTTCTGCTGACGACCGTCGTGATCGACTCGATCACCCGGAAGACGCAGAAGACCGCGGGTCGCGCGTAGCGCGGGACGCAGTAGCGCCGCAGGGGCGTGGGTGAACTGGCGGGTGCCGGTCCGTAGTGGCCGGTCGCGCAGTTCCCCGCGCCCCTCTCGGCGTTGTGGCACGGGGTGTTACCGGGTAGAGCCGAATGCGTGATGTACGTCCCCGGGGCCGGGAACCTTCCGGCTGGGCGGAACATTAGACTCGACAAGTCCGGCAACAGCTCGAACAGCTCTACTGCAAGGAGGCACGGGTGCCGCTGCTGACCCGCATCACGGGACCGCGCGATCTGGACCGGCTCAGCCCTGAGCAGCTGGACCAGCTGGCCGAGGAGATCCGGACCTTCCTCGTCGAGGCGGTTTCCAAGACCGGCGGCCACCTCGGCCCCAACCTCGGTGTGGTGGAGCTGACCATCGCCCTGCACCGGGTCTTCGAGTCGCCGAAGGACAAGGTCCTCTGGGACACCGGACACCAGTCCTACGTCCACAAGCTGCTCACCGGCCGCCAGGACTTCAGCCGGCTGAAGATGAAGGGCGGCCTGTCGGGCTACCCCTCGCAGGCCGAGTCCGAGCACGACGTCATCGAGAACTCGCACGCCTCGACCGTCCTCGGCTGGGCCGACGGCCTCGCGAAAGCCAACCAGCTGAAAGAACGCGACGCCCATGTCGTCGCCGTCATCGGTGACGGCGCGCTGACCGGCGGCATGGCCTGGGAGGCGCTGAACAACATCGCCGAGGCCAAGGACCGCCCCCTCGTCATCGTCGTCAACGACAACGAGCGGTCGTACGCGCCGACCATCGGCGGCCTGGCGAACCACCTGGCGACGCTGCGCACCACCGACGGCTACGAGCGCTTCCTGACCCGCACCAAGGAGATCCTCGACCGCACCCCGGTCGTCGGCAAGCCCCTCTACGAGACCCTGCACGGGGCCAAGAAGGGACTGAAGGACTTCATCGCCCCGCAGGGCATGTTCGAGGACCTCGGCCTGAAGTACGTCGGCCCGATCGACGGACACGACATCGAGGCCCTGGAGTCCGCGCTGGCCCGCGCCAAGCGCTTCGGCGGCCCGGTCATCGTGCACTGCCTCACCGAGAAGGGCCGCGGCTACCAGCCCGCCCTCCAGGACGAGGCCGACCGCTTCCACGGCATCGGCCCCATCCACCCCGACACCGGCCTGCCGATCAAGGCCTCGGGCGCCGACTGGACGTCCGTGTTCGGCGACGAGATGGTCGAGCTGGGCAAGGAGCGCGACGACATCGTGGCGATCACCGCGGCGATGCTCCAGCCGGTCGGCCTGAAGAAGTTCGCGGACACCTTCCCGGACCGCATCTACGACGTCGGCATCGCCGAGCAGCACGGCGCCGTGTCGGCCGCCGGCCTCGCCCACGGCGGGGTGCACCCCGTCTTCGCCGTGTACGCCACCTTCCTCAACCGCGCCTTCGACCAGGTACTCATGGACGTGGCGCTGCACAAGTGCGGTGTCACCTTCGTGCTGGACCGCGCCGGCGTCACCGGCACCGACGGCGCCTCCCACAACGGCATGTGGGACATGTCGATCCTCCAGGTCGTCCCGGGCCTCAGGCTCGCCGCCCCGCGCGACGCCGACCAGGTCCGGGCACAGCTGCGCGAGGCCGTGAAGGTGAAGGACGCGCCGACCGTCGTCCGCTTCTCCAAGGGCGCCGTCGGCCCCGCCGTGCCCGCCGTGGGCCGGGTGGGCGGCATGGACGTCCTGCGCGAGCCCGGCACCGACACCCCGGACGTGCTGCTGGTCTCCGTGGGCGCGCTGGCGCCGATGTGCCTGGAGATCGCCGGTCTGCTCGACAAGCAGGGCATCACCACCACCGTCGTCGACCCGCGCTGGGTCAAGCCCGTCGACGAGGCCATGGCCCCGCTCGCCGAGCGCCACCGCGTCGTCGTCACCGTCGAGGACAACTCCCGCGTCGGCGGCGTCGGCTCAGCGGTCGCCCAAGCCCTGCGCGACGCGGGCGTGGACGTCCCGCTGCGCGACTTCGGCATCCCGCCGCGCTTCCTCGACCACGCCTCCCGCGGCGAGGTCCTGGCCGAGATCGGACTCACCGCCCCCGACATC
This sequence comes from Streptomyces sp. bgisy027, assembly GCF_057710365.1. Taxonomy (NCBI): domain Bacteria; kingdom Bacillati; phylum Actinomycetota; class Actinomycetes; order Kitasatosporales; family Streptomycetaceae; genus Streptomyces; species Streptomyces sp. bgisy027. Next base: position 26,941 of record NZ_JBYIVZ010000009.1, on the reverse strand, counting down.
GCCCGCCAGGTCACCGGTCTCGTCTCCAAGCTGGACGGCCGGTTCGGCCGTGAGGCAGCCGAGGTCGACTCGGTGGAACCCGCTCGCGACTGACCTCCGCTGACGGCCGGATGGGCCGGTTCCACCACCCATGACGGTGGTGAAACCGGCCCATCTGTGTGAATCCGCCCACGCCGGGGCAGGCGTACCACGCCCCCTCTCGATCATGTCGAGGACGACAAGTGGGAGGTACGACCGTGAGCAGCACACTCTTCCGGACGAAGAGAGTCGAGCAGTCCATCCTCGATACCGAGGAGCCGGAGCACGCGCTCAAGAAGTCCTTGTCCGCGTTGGATCTGACCGTCTTCGGCGTCGGTGTCATCATCGGCACCGGCATCTTCGTGCTCACCGGCACCGTCGCGAAGGACAACGCCGGACCCGCCGTGGCCCTGGCGTTCGTCGTCTCCGGCGTCGCCTGCGCGCTGGCCGCGCTCTGTTATGCCGAGTTCGCCTCCACGGTCCCGGTGGCGGGGTCCGCGTACACGTTCTCGTACGCCTCGCTCGGTGAACTGCCCGCCTGGATCATCGGCTGGGACCTGGTCCTGGAGTTCGCGCTCGGCACGGCGGTGGTGGCGGTCGGCTGGTCGGGCTACATCCAGTCCCTCATGGACAACGCGGGCTGGACGATGCCGGACGCGCTGGGCAGCCGGGAAGGCGCCGACGCGTTCGGGTTCGACATCCTCGCCGCCGCGCTCGTGCTCGTCCTCACCTTCATCCTCGTCCTCGGCATGAAGCTGTCCGCGCGGATCACGTCCCTGGTCGTCGCCATCAAGGTGGCCGTCGTCCTGACCGTGATCATCGCCGGCGCGTTCCTGATCGACGGCGACAACTACGACCCGTTCATCCCCGACAGCCAGACGGTGGATGCCGGCGGCAGTCTCCAGGCCCCGCTGATCCAGCTCATGTTCGGCTGGGCCCCCTCCAACTACGGTGTGATGGGCATCTTCACCGCCGCCTCGGTCGTGTTCTTCGCCTTCATCGGCTTCGACGTCGTGGCCACGGCCGCCGAGGAGACCAAGAACCCGCAGCGCGACATGCCGCGCGGCATCATCGGCTCGCTCGTCATCTGCACCACGCTCTACGTCCTCGTGTCGATCGTCGTCACGGGCATGCAGAACTACACCAGGCTGTCCGTGGACGCCCCGCTCGCCGACGCGTTCAAGGACACCGGGCATCCCTGGTTCGCGGGCTTCATCAGCTTCGGCGCCGCCGTCGGTCTGACGACCGTGTGCATGATCCTGCTGCTCGGCCAGACCCGGGTGTTCTTCGCGATGAGCCGCGACGGACTGCTGCCGCGCTTCTTCTCCCACGTCCACCCGCGGTTCAAGACCCCGCACCGGCCGACCATCCTGCTCGGCGTGATCATCGCGGTCCTCGCCGGTTTCACCCCGCTGACCGAACTCGCGGCGCTGGTGAACATCGGTACCCTGTTCGCCTTCGTGGTCGTGGCGATCGGCGTGATCATCCTCCGCAGGACCCGCCCCGACCTGCACCGGGCCTTCCGCACCCCGTGGGTGCCGGTCATCCCGATCCTGTCGGTGTGCGCCTCGCTGTGGTTGATGATCAACCTGCCCGCCGAGACCTGGGTCCGCTTCGCCATCTGGATGGTGGCGGGCTTCGGCGTGTACTTCGTCTACGGCCGCTCCCACAGCCGGCTCGGACTGCACAAGGAGACGACCGAGGCCGAAATCGGCAGGGGGGAGGGCTCAGGCACCGCCTAGCCCGACCCGACGGCTCCGGGCCGCGTACGGCAGCCGGCTACGGCCGGACCGTGCGCGGCCCTGCCACGTCCGCCCCCAACTCCGTCACCCGCCGGCGCAGTTCCCGGTCCGCGGTCACCACCAGGCAGGACCGCCCGGCCGCCCGCGCGACCAGTTCGACCATGTGATCGTCCCCGCTCCCGGCGGCGGACTCCACCAGTACCCCCGGCACGCTCTGCACGCCCCGAGCGGCCCCCTCCACCACGAGCACGATCTCCACGGGCCCCGCATGCCCCGGCACCCCGTCCGCCGCCAGCCGGTCCCGCAGCCGCTCCGCGGCCCCCCGCCGATCCCGCCACCACCCGTCGGGCACCGACCCGACGACGTTCGCGGCGTCGACGATCACGAGCAGGGGGACGTCAGCGTTCATGCGGAAAGGGTCGCACGGCGGCCAGGGGAGACGACGGGCACGCTCGCCGCCGGAGTCGGTCTGCTCGCCGTGTGATCCGGTGCTGGAACCGGTGCGCTGGCTGCTGGAGTCGGTCTGCTCGCCGTGTGATCCGGTGCCGGAACCGGTGCGCTCGCTGCCGGAAACGGCCTGCTCGCCCTGCGACCCCGTGCCGGAACCGGTGCGCTCATCCTTCGGCTTCCTGGCGGTACCGCCCCGCTCACTCCGCGGCCCCCTCCTCGAAGCTCGCGAAGTACGCCGCCGCCATGTCCTCGTCGCCGTGGCCCTGCGCCGTCGCCCGCTCGAAGCGTTCCGCGCTCGCCGTCGCCACGTCCAGCTGTACGCCGTGCCGCTCGCCGGCCGCCACGATGAGCCGTGCGTCCTTCGCCGCCGTGCTCACCGCGAAGGCGGCCGGGGACAGTTGGCCGTTCAGCACCAGGCCCGTCTTGGCCCGCAGGTACCCCATGTCGAGCGGCCCGCCGTCGATCACCTCGAAGAAGCGCTGCGGGTCCACATCCAGGGCCTTGGACAGCGCGAGCACCTCACCGGCGGCGTTCGTCACGGCCAGCACCCAGCTGTTGGCGACCAGCTTCAGCCGGGTCGCGCTGCCCGCTCCGCCGTCCTCGCCGGTCCACACCGTACGGGCGCCGACGGCGTCGAACACCGGCGTGACCGTCTCGCGGCCCTCCGCAGGACCGGCCGCCAGGACGGTGAGCTGACCGGCCTCGGCGGGCTGACGGGTACCGAGGACGGGGGCGTCGTAGAAGACGAGGCCGTGCTCGCCGGCGAAGGCGACCAGGGCGGCGATGCCGTCGATCCCGGCGGTCGTCGACTGCATCCAGACGGCACCGGAGCGCAGTCCCGGTGCCGCTTCGCGCATGACTTCGAGCGTCGCGGGCCCGTCGTACAGCATGGTCAGGACGACGTCGGCGCCCTCGACCGCCTCGGCGGGGGAGTCGGCGACGAAGGCGCCGTCGGCGGCCAGCGGCTGGGCCTTGGCCCGGGTGCGGTTCCAGGCGCGGACGGTGTGCCCGGCCTTCGCCAGATTGCGGGCCATCGCGGCGCCCATGATGCCGGTGCCCAGGACGCTCACGGTGAGCTTGTCGGTCATGACGTCGAATTCCTGTTCTCGTGCGGACGTTGCTGCTCTGATCCAGCTTGCCTCTCCTGTACGGAGATACCGCGGAACCCACGACCCGGACGGGGAGTTGGGGAGGGGCGTGTGCGTGGACGCGGAGGGCCTTGTCCAGCGCCGGGAAGCCGGGGGCGGCACACCGGCGCCGGTCCGCCCCGCATATGGTGATCCGGTGAACGGCGACTGGCTCATCCGCGGCCGTGACGGCCGCCTCAGCGTCTATCTGCCGACCGAGGACGCCGTCCTGTGCCGGGCGGAACTCGGCCCCGGCGGCCCCTGGGAACCCCCGCGCAGGGTCGGCGGCGACCAGAAGCTGCGCCCCGGCCCCGCGGTCGGCCAGGGCGCCGACGCCTACGCCCATCTGGCCGCCTGGCGGCCCACCAAGGCGGGTGAGGCGGGCCTGGTGCACTCCACGCACTTCCGGCCCCGTCTGGCCCCGTTGGACTGGTCGTCCATCGGCCACCCGGACAAGGCCGGTGACCGCACCGGCACGCCCGCCGTCACGGTGGACGCGCAGGGGCGGGCGCATGTCTTCGTGCGCAACCGGGAGGGCGGCGTCAGCATGCGCGGCCAGAGGGAGGTGGGCGGCTGGGGCCCGTGGCGCGACCTGAAGGGCGCCGAGGCCGACGACCGGCTGGCCGCGGTGACGGGGGAGTCGGGACGGGTCGAGCTGTACGCGGCCGTCCCCGGCGCCCTGCTGCACTGGCGGCAGGAGAAGCCGGGCAGCGTCCCGGTCCTTGAGGAGGCGATGGAGACACCGGTGCGGGCGGGTACCCTGCACGCCCTGGCGACCTCTGCGGAGCACACGACCCTGTTCTACGCCGACGACTCCGGCGACCTGTGCGCCTGGCGCCCCGGCACCAAGCCGGTGACCCTCCTGACGTCCGCCGGCCCCGGCCCGGTGACCGCGATCCGCTGCGAACTCGACGGCCATGACTGCACGTTGCTCGCGCAGCGGTCGACGAGCGGCCGCGTCGCCTTCGCGGCGTACCCGACGGAACAGGAGTCGGCGGGCGCATGGTGGACCGAGTCGGGCCCGCAGCTCCCGGCGGACGCGGTGGTGGCGACGGCGGTGGACGAGGACGGCCGGGTCGTGGCGGCAACGCTGTCACCGTCGATGGGCCAACTCCTCATCACCCGCCGCAAGGACGAGCCGGGGCTGGCCCTGGAGGCGTGGCGGGAGGTCTGACCGCCCGCCACGCCCCCACGAGCCCAGTACACGAAAGGGCCCCTGCCGGAGCAGGGGCCCTCACTCGCGTACGAGTCGTGTCACGCCGGAACCGACGCCACGCCCGGCGCCAGGAACTTCTTGCCGTTCACGCGCTCGGAGACACCCTCGCGGTCCAGGTACGGCGTGATGCCGCCCAGGTGGAAGGGCCAGCCGGCACCCGTGATCAGGCAGAGGTCGATGTCCTGGGCCTCGGCGACGACACCCTCGTCGAGCATGAGCCCGATCTCCTGGGCGACGGCGTCGAGGACCCGGTCACGGACCTGCTCCTCGGTCAGGACGGAGTCGCCCTGCTTCAGCAGCGCGGCGACCTCGGGGTCCAGCTCCGGCTTGCCGGAGTCGTAGACGTAGAAGCCGCGCTTGCCCGCCTTGACGACGGCCGCGAGGTTCGGGGAGACCGTGAAGCGGTCCGGGAAGGCCCGGTTGAGGGTCTCCGAGACGTGCAGACCGATCGCGGGACCGACGAGCTCCAGCAGCACCAGCGGGGACATCGGCAGACCGAGCGGCTCGACGGCCTTCTCGGCGACCTCGACCGGCGTGCCCTCGTCGATGACGTCCTGGATCTCGCCCATGAAGCGGGTGAGGATGCGGTTCACGACGAACGCCGGGGCGTCCTTGGTGAGGACGGCGGTCTTCTTCAGCTTCTTGGCGACGGCGAAGGCCGTGGCCAGCGAGGCGTCGTCCGTCTTCGCGCCGCGGACGATCTCGAGGAGCGGCAGGACCGCCACCGGGTTGAAGAAGTGGAAGCCGACGACCCGCTCGGGGTTCTTCAGCTTCGACGCCATCTCGGAGACCGAGAGGGACGAGGTGTTGGTGGCGAAGACCGCGTGCGCCGGGGCGACCGCCTCGACCTCCGCGAACACCTGCTGCTTGACGCCGATCTCCTCGAAGACGGCCTCGATGACGAAGTCCGCGTCCGCGAAGCCCTCGGCCTTGTCCAGGACACCGGTCACCAGCGCCTTGAGGCGGTTGGCCTTGTCCTGGTTGATACGGCCCTTGCCGAGCAGCTTGTCGATCTCGGCGTGGACGTAGCCCACACCCTTGTCGACGCGCTCCTGGTCGATGTCCGTGAGGACGACCGGGACCTCCAGGCGGCGCAGGAAGAGCAGCGCGAGCTGGGAGGCCATCAGACCGGCGCCGACGACACCGACCTTGGTGACCGGACGGGCCAGGTTCTTGTCCGGGGCGCCGGCCGGGCGCTTGCCGCGCTTCTGCACCAGGTTGAACGCGTAGATGCCGGAGCGCAGTTCGCCGCCCATGATCAGGTCGGCGAGCGCCTTGTCCTCGGCGTCGTAGCCCTGCTGCAGGTCGCCGTTCTTGGCGGCGGCGATGATGTCGAGGGCGCGGTAGGCGGCCGGAGCGGCGCCGTGCACCTTCGAGTCCGCGACGAAACGGCCCTTGGCGACGGCCTGGTCCCAGCCCTCACCGCGGTCGATCACCGGACGCTCGACCTCGACGTCGCCCTTCAGCACCTGAGCGGTCCAGATCAGCGACTGCTCCAGGAAGTCGGCGCCCTCGAAGATGGCGTCGGCGATGCCCAGGTCGAAGACCTGCTGACCCTTGAGCTGCTTGTTCTGGTTGAGGCTGTTCTCGATGATCACCTGGACGGCCCTCTCGGCACCGATCAGGTTCGGCAGGATCGTGCAGCCGCCCCAGCCCGGGACCAGGCCCAGGAACACCTCGGGGAGCGAGAAGGCGGGCAGCGCCTTGGAGACGGTGCGGTACTCGCAGTGCAGACCGACCTCGACGCCACCGCCCATCGCCGCACCGTTGTAGTACGCGAAGGTCGGCACGGCGAGGGCCGACAGCCGCTTGAAGACCTCGTGGCCGCCCTTGCCGATGGCCAGCGCGTCCTTGTGCTCCTTCAGCAGCTCGACGCCCTTGAGGTCGGCGCCGACGGCGAAGATGAACGGCTTGCCGGTGATGCCGACGCCGACGATGTCGCCGGCCGCGGCCTCCGCCTCGACCTGGTCGATGGCCTTGTCGAGGTTCGCCAGCGACTGCGGGCCGAAGGTGGTCGGCTTGGTGTGGTCGAAGCCGTTGTCCAGCGTGATGAGCGCGAAGCGCCCGGCGCCGGACGGCAGGTCGAGGTGGCGTACGTGCGCCGACGTCACGACCTCGTCGGGGAACAGCTCGGCCGCACCCTTCAAAAGCTCAGCGGTGGTGCTCACTTGCTGCCTCCGTCGAAGTTCGGGTTCTCCCAGATGACCGTCGCGCCCATGCCGAAGCCGACGCACATGGTGGTCAGGCCGTAGCGGACGTGCGGCTGCTCCTCGAACTGGCGGGCCAGCTGCGTCATCAGACGGACGCCGGAGGAGGCGAGCGGGTGGCCGAAGGCGATGGCGCCGCCGTACTGGTTGACGCGCTCGTCGTCGTCGGCGATGCCGTAGTGGTCGAGGAAGGCCAGGACCTGGACGGCGAAGGCCTCGTTGACCTCGAACAGACCGATCTCGGAGATGTCGAGGCCCGCCTTGGCGAGGGCCTTCTCCGTGGCCGGGATCGGGCCGTAGCCCATCACCTCCGGCTCGACGCCCGCGAAGGCGTAGGAGACCAGGCGCATCTTCACCGGGAGGTTGTTCTCGCGGGCGAAGTCCTCGGAGGCGATGAGGGAGGCGGTGGCGCCGTCGTTCAGACCGGCCGCGTTACCGGCGGTGACCCGGCCGTGGACGCGGAACGGGGTCTTCAGACCGGAGAGGTTCTCCAGCGTGGTGCCCGGACGCATCGGCTCGTCGGCGGTGACCAGGCCCCAGCCCGTCTCGCCGGCCTCGGGGTTGGTGCGGCGCACGGAGATCGGGACCAGGTCGGCCTGGATCTTGCCGTTGGCGTACGCCTTGGCGGCCTTCTCCTGCGAGCGCACGGCGTACTCGTCGGCGCGCAGCTTGGTGATGTGCGGGTAGCGGTCGTGCAGGTTCTCCGCCGTCATGCCCATGAACAGGGCGGACTCGTCGACCAGCTTCTCGCTGACGAAGCGCGGGTTGGGGTCCACGCCCTCGCCCATGGGGTGGCGGCCCATGTGCTCGACACCACCGGCGATGGCGATGTCGTAAGCACCGAAGGCGACCGAACCGGCGACCGAGGTGACGGCGGTCAGGGCGCCGGCGCACATACGGTCGATGGAGTAGCCGGGCACCGACTGGGGCAGACCGGCGAGGATGCCGGCGGTACGGCCGATGGTCAGGCCCTGGTCGCCGATCTGCGTGGTCGCGGCGATGGCGACCTCGTCGATCTGCTGCGCGTCGAGACCGGGGTTGCGGCGCAGCAGCTCCCGGATCGCCTTCACGACGAGGTCGTCGGCGCGGGTCTCGTGGTAGATGCCCTTCGGGCCCGCCTTGCCGAACGGGGTGCGGACGCCGTCGACGAAGACGACATCCCTGACGGTACGAGGCACGATGGCTCTCCTCCAGAGGTGCGGGATCTGCACTGCTGCGGCACGCAAGCGCTGAGCGCGCGCTCAGACCCATGCTACTTATGAGTAACGTAGCTGCACAGTCCTGGAGGGTGGAGCGGCGAAGGTCACATGGAACGGGCGGTGGCCGAGCGCCCCGGGAGGAGCGCGGGGAACTGCGCGACCAGCCCCCACGCACCCGCACACAACTCACCGAGGCGGAAGCTGTGGACCCTCCGGGGACAGCGCCGGGGCAGGCACGGGATGCGATCCGACCCCATCCCCCGTGATCACCCCGAACAGCGCCCGCGCCACCTCCGCCCCGAACCCGTACACGTCATGACGCATCGCGGACAGCGTCGGATGCGTCGGCCGGCACAGCTGCGAGTCGTCTCAGACCTGCCACGCCCCGGCCGGCGCCGGTGCCCCGCCGCCGCGTCGCATTCATGCTCTCGGAAGATCTTGGCCTGATCTCGACGTCGCTGTTCCGCTTCAAGGGCCCGCTCGGCGCCCACTGGGAAACGATCCCGGCAGGAGCGGGTCCGGTGATCCTGCCGACGCTGATCGTCTTCCTGTTCCGCCAGCGGTTCGCCTACAGCCGCTTCACGAAGGGAGCGACCAGGTGAGGAGCTTCGGCGGCTGGGGCCTGGTGCGTAGATGACGCCTGCCGCGCGACGCCCGGCACGCCCTCTCGCCGCACCGAACGCCGCGCGGCCGGCCTTCGGGCGACGACGCGACTTCCGTACCAGGCCCTAGCTAGGCGGACAACGCGGCCACCAGCACCGGCGTGACCTGTTCGACCTGCCAGGGCCGAGCCCCGTGGCCGGCCAGCGCCTCGGCGACCGTCTCCGCGCTCACCTCCTTCGGCGGCTCCCAGCAGACCCGCCGCACCGTGTCCGGGGTGATCACGTTCTCCTGAGGCATGTTCAGCTGCTCGGCCAGCGCCGACACCGCGGTGCGCGCGGCGGAGAGCCGGGCCGCGGCGGCCGGATCCTTGTCCGCCCAGGCCCGCGGCGGAGGCGGCCCCGCGACCGGCTGGCCGGGGGTCGGCAGCTGGGCCTCGGTCAGGGCCTTCGCACGGTCGACGGCGGCCTGCCACTGCTCCAGCTGCCGCCGTCCCATGCGGTGCCCGAAGCCGTTGAGCGCGGCCAGGGCGTGCACATTGCCGGGCACGGCGAGCGCGGCCTCGACGATGGCCGCGTCGCTGAGCACCTTGCCCGGCGACACGTCCCGCTTCTGTGCGATCCGGTCCCGGGCCTGCCAGAGCTCCCGCACGACGCCGAGCTGCCGGCGCCTGCGCACCTTGTGCATCCCGGACGTCCGCCGCCAGGGGTCCTTGCGGGGCTCGGCGGGCGGCGCGGACGCGATCGCGTCGAACTCCTGCCGCGCCCACTCCAGCTTGCCCTGCCGGTCGAGGTCCTTCTCCAGGGCGTCACGCAGGTCCACCAGCAGCTCGACGTCCAGCGTCGCGTACCGCAGCCAGGGCTCCGGCAGCGGCCGGGTCGACCAGTCGACGGCCGAGTGGCCCTTCTCCAGCACGAACCCGAGGACGCCCTCGACCATCGCGCCGAGGCCGACCCTGGGGAAGCCGGCGAGCCGTCCGGCCAGCTCGGTGTCGAACAGCCGGGTCGGCACCATGCCTATCTCACGCAGGCAGGGCAGGTCCTGGGTGGCGGCGTGCAGCACCCACTCCACTCCGGACAGCGCCTCGCCGAGGCCGGACAGGTCGGGACAGGCCACGGGGTCGATCAGTGCGGACCCCGCGCCCGCGCGGCGCAGCTGCACCAGATAGGCGCGCTGGCCGTAGCGGTAGCCGGACGCGCGTTCGGCGTCGACGGCGACGGGACCCGAGCCCGCGGCGAAGGCGGCGATCACCTCGGCGAGTGCGTCCTCGTCGGCGATCACCGGCGGAATGCCCTCGCGGGGCTCCAGCAAAGGGATCGGCGCCTCCGTAACAGAAGATCCGTCGTCTTCCGGAGGGGCGCCTCCGGTGGTTCGCAGTGAACTGTCTGCTGCGGTTTCTTGGGCGTCGGTCACATGTCAAGGGTATCTGTGTATGGACGGCGCCCGCCGACGGAACGTTCCGTCGGCGGGCGCTCAAGGGTCGTAAACCAGTCAGTCAAGGGAAGGATCCGGCTCACGACGGATCGGGGACGGGGGTGGGACCGGTGGCCGATCCCGTTCACGTCAGTGAATGATCAAGCGTTGAATCGTCGGTGGCGGGGCTCGAGGGGGACGGGCTCAGTGGATGATGCCGGTGCGCAGCGCCACGGCGACCATACCGGCGCGGTCGCCGGTGCCGAGCTTGCGGGCGATGCGGGCGAGGTGGCTCTTGACGGTCAGGGCGGACAGGCCCATCGAGACGCCGATCGCCTTGTTCGACTGGCCCTCCGCCACCAGCCGCAGTACCTCGACCTCACGGCCGGACAGTTCGCGGTAGCCGCCCGGGTGGCTCGGGGCACCCGGGTGGCGACGGTGCATACGGGCGGCGGCGGCGCCGATGGGAGCGGCACCGGGACGGGTGGGGAGCCCGACGTTGGTGCGGGTGCCGGTGACGACGTAGCCCTTCACACCGCCCGCGAGGGCGTTGCGTACGGCGCCGATGTCGTCGGCGGCGGACAGGGCGAGGCCGTTCGGCCAGCCCGCGGCGCGGGTCTCCGACAGGAGGGTGAGGCCCGAGCCGTCGGGCAGGTGGACGTCGGCGACACAGATGTCGCGGGGGTTGCCGACGCGAGGACGGGCCTCCGCGATGGACGAGGCCTCGATGACATCGCGCACACCGAGCGCCCAGAGATGACGGGTGACGGTGGAGCGGACGCGGGGGTCGGCCACGACCACCATGGCGGTGGGCTTGTTCGGGCGGTAGGCGACCAGGCTTGCGGGCTGCTCGAGGAGAACGGACACCGGGCCTCCTGGGGTGCGGGGACGGCTTTCAAGGTCACAGTCGTCTTCGGCACCAAACCTCTGGCCCTTTAGGGAAAGATCACGATTTAGTGAGTAACAATTGGGGCAATTCGGACACGTGGTCGATCGTTCGGGGAGTAATTCGCGTCGATCATGGACTGTTTCCTGACCGAAAGTGGCCGTATCGACAAAGTGACGGTCAAGCCTCCGGCCGTCGGATGCCGTTCGGGTCTAACGGGACTGCGGGTCGCGGCGCTGCGGCAGCGTCACCACCGACGCGTCCCCCGGACCGGCCGGCGGCAGGCCCGCGATCTGGGCCAGCAGATCGCACCAGGACGCCAGATGGGTCGCGGTGTCCGGGACGCCGCCCAGGCCCTCGCGCGGGGTCCAGGAGGCACGGATCTCGATCTGCGAGGCCGCCGGGCGCTCCGACAGGCCGCCGAAGTAGTGGGAGCTCGCCCGCGTGACGGTGCCGCTCGGCTCGCCGTACGACAGGCCGCGCGCCTGGAACGCGCCGGTCAGCCAGGACCAGCACACCTCGGGCAGCAGCGGGTCGGCGGCCATCTCCGGCTCCAGCTCCGCGCGCACCAGCGTCACCAGCCGGAAGGTGCCCCGCCAGGCGTCGTGGCCCGACGGGTCGTGCAGCAGCACCAGCCGGCCGTCGGCCAGGTCCTGGTCGCCGTCGACGACCGCCGCCTCCAGGGCGTACGCGTAGGGGGCCAGACGCTGGGGCGCCTTGGTCTGCTCGATCTCGATCTGCGGCCGCAGGCGACTCGCCCGCAGTGCCTCGACAGCGGCACGGAACGCCGCTGGAGCCGTACTGTGCGCATGCCGGTCCCCCTCCCCGGCCTCCTTCGCGTCATCCATTCCGCCAGTGCCGTCCGACAGTCTTCCCTGAGCCGCAGCCATGCCGGGAAGATTAAGGGGAACGGGAGCTTCGTGCAGGGAGGGACACCCGGACAACGCGGCAACCCCGGCGTAGAGCCCTTCGCGGCCGTGCGAGACTTGCCCCCGTGAGTGCCAACCAGACGCCGCCGCCCGCCACGTACGACTCAGCCTTCCTCAAGGCATGCAGGCGCGAGCCCGTGCCGCACACGCCGGTGTGGTTCATGCGGCAGGCAGGGCGCTCACTCCCCGAGTACCGCAAGGTGCGCGAGGGCGTCGGCATGCTCGACTCCTGCATGCGGCCCGACCTCGTCACCGAGATCACCCTCCAGCCCGTGCGCAGGCACGACGTGGACGCGGCGATCTACTTCAGCGACATCGTCGTGCCGCTGAAGGCCATCGGCATCGACCTCGACATCAAGCCCGGCGTCGGCCCGGTCGTCGAGCGCCCCGTCCGCACCCGTGACGACCTGGCCCGCCTGCGCGACCTCACGCCCGAGGACGTCTCCTACGTCACCGAGGCCATCGGCCTGCTCACGGGCGAGCTCGGCGCCACCCCGCTCATCGGTTTCGCCGGCGCGCCTTTCACCCTCGCGAGCTACCTCGTCGAGGGCGGTCCGTCGCGTACGTACGAGAACGCCAAGGCGATGATGTACGGCGACCCCGAGCTGTGGGCCGACCTGCTCGACCGCCTCGCCGACATCACCGCGGCCTTCCTGAAGGTGCAGATCGAGGCCGGCGCCTCCGCCGTCCAGCTCTTCGACTCCTGGGCCGGCGCCCTCGCCCCCGCCGACTACCGCCGCTCGGTGATGCCCGCCTCCGCGAAGGTCTTCGACGCCGTCGCCGGGTACGGCGTCCCGCGCATCCACTTCGGCGTCGGCACCGGTGAGCTGCTGAAGCTCATGGGCGAGGCCGGCGCGGACGTCGTCGGCGTCGACTGGCGCGTCCCGCTCGACGCGGCCGCCCGCCGGGTCGGCCCCGGCAAGGCGCTCCAGGGCAACCTCGACCCGACCGTCCTGTTCGCCGGCACCGAGGCGGTCCAGGCCAAGACCCGCGAGGTGCTGGACGCCGCGGCCGGCCTCGAGGGCCACGTCTTCAACCTCGGCCACGGCGTCATGCCGTCCACCGACCCGGACGCCCTGACCCGGCTCGTCGAGTACGTCCACGCGCAGACCGCTCGGTAGGACGCGCCCGCCCGGAGGCCGAGCGCCGGCCAGGCGGGCAGCCGCAGTGGCAGGAGGGCCGCACGTGGGCCGGGGCCGACGGGGATCTTTCCGGCCGGCCGGTGGGTGCGGCCGTGGCGGCGCGGACCGGCCGCTTCGGCTGCGTGAGCAGGCGCCGCCCTGCCCATCGGGTTCGGCCCGACGTTCGGTTCGTGGTCCGACGAGGTAGGGTGACGGCCGCCAGGCCCTTGCTGGACTCCGGGCGAAATCCATGCAGAACATCGACGGTGTCCGATGTCGGAAGGCAGCCGGTGACAGGACGCTCCACAGGGCAGCGCCGGACTGCCGGGGCCCGCAGGTCACTGTTCGCCGCACACCCCTCCCGCACGGTCGTTCTCGCCTTTGCCGCCGTCACCCTGCTGGGCACGGCACTGCTCGCGCTGCCGGTCGCGGCCCAGGACCGTGCGGCCACCGACTTCGTGACCGCCCTGTTCACCTCGACGTCGGCCGTGTGCGTGACGGGTCTCGTCGTCGTGGACACCAGCGCCTACTGGAGCGGCTTCGGTGAGGGCGTGATCCTCGCGCTGATCCAGGTCGGCGGCTTCGGCATCATGACCATGGCCTCCCTGCTCGCCATGCTGGTCTCGGGGAGACTGCGGCTGCGCATGCAGTTGACCGCTCAGGCGGAGACGAAGAGTCTCGACATCGGTGATGTGCGGCGAGTGCTGCTCGGGGTGGCGGGAACGACCCTCATCGTGGAGTTGGCGGTCGGTGCGGTCCTGGCGCTGCGCATGCGGTTCGGCTACGACCGCTCGATCGGTGACGCGGCGTACTTCGGCTACTTCCACGCCGTGTCGGCCTTCAACAACGCCGGTTTCGGACTTCAGGCAGACAGCCTTGTCGGCCATGCCGAGGACCCGTGGGTCATGTTGCCCGTCGCCGTGGCCGTGATCCTCGGCGGCCTGGGCTTTCCGGTTCTGCTGGAGTTGCTACGGCATCGTGAGCGCCGCCGCACCACCGGTCGCCGCACCTGGACGTTGCACACCAAGCTGACCCTGATCACCACAGCGGCCCTGCTCGTGGCGGGCACCGTGCTGACCTGCCTGCTGGAATGGACCAATGCCGGCACCCTGGGCCCCCTCGACTGGCCGCAGAAGTTCCTGGCCGGCTTCTTCCACTCCACGATGACCCGCACCGCCGGTTTCAACTCCGTGGACATCGGGGCGATGCACGCGTCCACACTGTTGATGTCCTGCATGCTCATGTTCGTCGGCGGTGGCAGTGCGGGCACGGCCGGCGGCATCAAGGTCGGTACGTTCGCGGTGCTGGCCGTCGCGATCATCGCGGAGGTGCGCGGTGAGCCCAACTCCGCGGTGCTCGGCCGCCGTCTCGCTCCGCATGTGCTGCGCCAGGCGTTGACGGTCGCGCTGCTCGGCGTCGGGGTGGTCGTGACCGCCACACTGGCGCTGCTGAGCCTCACCTCGTTTCCCCTCGACAGTGTCTTGTTCGAGGTGGTCTCGGCCTTCGCGACCGTCGGCCTGTCCACCGGCATCACCGCCGACTTCCCGGCCGCCGGACAACTCGTCCTGACCTTGCTGATGTTCATCGGGCGACTGGGCCCGGTCACTCTGGTCTCGGCGCTGGCCCTGCGTGAGCGCGCCCGCCGCTACGAACTGCCCGAGGAGCGACCCGTCATTGGCTAGTCACCTGCACAACCTGCGTCTGCGCCGCAGCAAGCGCCCGTCCGAACAACACGTGCAGCAGGTCGGTGACCAGCGGGTCGCGGTCATCGGCCTGGGCCGCTTCGGCAGTTCGCTGGCGGGCGAGCTCATGCGGCGCGGCTGGGATGTCCTCGGCATCGACACCGACGCCCGTCTGGTCCAGAAGCACAGTGACGGCCTGACCCACTCGGCGGTCGCCGACTGCACCGATCCCGAGGTGCTGCGCCAGCTCGGCGTCCACGAGTTCACCAGCGCGGTGGTCGGCATCGGCACCGACATAGAGGCCAGCATCCTTGTCGCCTCCAACCTGTTGGAGGCCGAGGTTCCCAACATCTGGGCCAAGGCCATCAGCCGCCAGCACGGCCAGATCCTCGAACGTCTCGGCGTCCACCACGTCGTGCTGCCCGAGCACGAGATGGGCGAGCGCGTCGCTCACCTGGTCACCGGCCGGATGCTGGACTTCATCGAGTTCGACGACGACTACGCCCTGGTGAAGACCGTCGCACCGGACATCGCCACCGGTGTCCCACTCGGCGAGAGCCAGGTCCGCAGCAGGTACGGCATCACGGTCGTGGGCATCAAACGCCCGGGCGAGGACTTCACGTACGCCACCGCCGAGACCGTCGTCCAGAAGGGCGATGTCATCGTCGTCACGGGCAAGACGCGCGCGGTGGAGGCGTTCGCCGCAATGAGCTGAGCCGGGGCCTCGTCACACTCGGGCGGCTCCCGGAGTCGCCGCCGTGGATGCGCCTCAACGAATGGTGGAGGCGGCGGCGTGTCGCGGATCAGCCTCTTGTTTAGTGCGGAAATACATCAATGGATGGATGACAGGAGTCAGGATGGCTGAAAAACTCAAGCCAGCGTTGAGCGGACCAATCAATCCTGTCGCCGTTGAACGGCAGTGCTCTGACGGAAGGTGAGTCACTGGTCCTTTCGAATGGTGCGTTCCTGTCGACTTGCAGGGCCGATTCCAATGTGCGTCAGACTCGGGGGAACGACTTGCAAATCAATATATTGGGCCCGGTTTCCGTTGTCGCAGATGGGCAGATACGCGCCATTCGAGCCAACAAGGTGCGGGCCATGCTCGCCACGCTTGCGCTGGCGGCGGGGCGAGCGGTGTCCAACGAGGACCTCGTTGACGAACTGTGGTCCGGGCACGCCATCGGCAATTCCCGAAACGCGTTGCAGGCGACCGGAACCCGGCTGCGCAGGGCGATCGAGCCCGCCTTGAGCCGGCGCGGTGGTTCCGTGCTGCGCGGCGTGAACAACGGCTATCTCCTGGAGGTGCCGGCGGAGTGCGTGGACGGCAACAGGTTCCTCGATCTGGCTTCCCAGGGAGCCGTGCACCTGCCGATGAGGCCCGAGCGCTCGCTGGAGGTCCTGCAGTCGGCTCTCGATCTCTGGCGCGGTCCTGCCCTCCTCGACGCGGGCGACGGCCTGCGGGTGCGGGGCGCGGCGGCCCTCTTCGACGAACGCCGACTGACCGCCTGTGAGGACATGGTGGGCGCCCTGCTGTCGGTCGGCGACGAGGCACGCGCGATCGCGGAACTCCGCCAGCTCGTCGCCCTCCACCCTCTGCGGGAACGATTTTGCGAACTGCTCATGGTCGCTCTCTACCGCACGGGCCGTCAGGGGGAGGCACTTGATCTCTTCCGGTGGACCAGGGGGCGACTGGACGAGGAACTGGGGATCCAGCCCGGAGCGCCGCTGCAGCGCCTGCATGCCGAGATCCTGGCCCAGGATCCCGTCCTGAGGCTGCCGGCCGCGGTCCTGCCGAGCCAGGGCGAACCCGCGGCGGTGAGCAGGTAGCGGACGGCTCGGATCACGGGGAACGGGTGCGCCTGATGGTTGCGTCGCCCCCTGTTCTCCCTTTTCCCGCCTTCGGTCCTTGCGCAACTTCTCCCGGGTGACGGGCCGGAACAACATGTAGGAGAGGTCGCATCATGCCGTCCGATTCGGTATTGCGCCGCGACGAGTGCGTGTCTCTGCAGGAGCCTGTGGCGATCGTGGGCATTGCGGCCCTTTATCCCCGCGCCGCGGGATTGGACCGGTACTGGGAATTGCTGAACCGGGAATGCTCGCGCGGTGTCGCGGGGCCCACCCCCGGCCCCGGTTCACTGGACGACCTGCAGATCGACATTGCTCGATTCGGGATTCCGCCGGCGCAGGCGGGGGCCATGACGCGGATGCAGATTCTCATGCTGGAAGCGGCACACCAGTGCCTGTCGGACGCCGGACATCCCGGACGCGCACTACCGGCGGACCGCACCGACGTCATCACCGGCACATGCTTCGGACTGGACCGCCAGCACGCCAACGCACTGCGGATCGAAGCCGGCCGCTACGCCCACGAGGTGGAACGGGCGGCGCTGGCCGAGGGCGTCGACGAGGCAGCGGCGCGGGCAGCCGCCCGGGAACTGCGGTCGCTGGTGACACGGCACGCGGGCGCCTCCCCGCATGATCGGGTGGGCGAGATGGCCAGTACGATCCCGGCCCGGATCGCCACCGCGTTCAGGTTCCACGGCCGAACGCTCGCGGTCGAGTCGGCGGACGCGACATCGTTCGTGGCCCTCGACCACGCGGTGCGCAACCTCCGCCGCGGGGTGTCCGACGCGGTCCTCGTGGTCGCGGGACAGCGGTGGGAGAGCCCCCTCGTCACCAAGGCGCTGCAGGCCAAAGGACTCATGGGCCCGATGAGCCGGGGCAGCACCGGGCACGAGTCCGGCGGGGTCGGCGAAGGCGTCGGTGCCCTGTTGCTCAAGCGGCTCTCCTCCGCCGTCCGGGACGGCGACCGGACCTACGCCGTGATCCTCGACTCCTCCGTGCGCCATGACTCCCGTCCGGGCGCTTTCCGCTCCTCACGGTCCGCCGAGGTGCGCCGCTCGCTTGCACAGGCGTCCCTGCGCGCTGCCGAGGTGGACCCCGGGTCGGTGACGTACGTGGAATGCGTGGGCTCGGCCGTCACCGCTGAGGCCGAGGCGGAACTGGAGGCGTTGGCAGGGCTTCACGAGGGTGCCGCTCCGGCGTCCGTGGCCGTGGGCAGTGTGCGGGAGCGGCTGGGGAACACCTTCGCCAACGCCGGTGTCGCCGCCGTCAGCAAGGTCGCTCTCGCCCTGTACCACCGGCGGATTCCTCCTCAGCGCGTGCTGGGCGGTGCCGCTGAGAGCGACTTTCCCGGCGGCACCCCGCTGCGCATCGCGTCGCGGGGTGAGGAGTGGCGCGCGAGCGCTGATGCCACTCCGCGCCGAGCGGCGGTGCTCGGAGCCTCGTTCACCGGGACCGTCTGCCATCTCCTCGTCCAGGAGCACGCGGACGACGGGGCGGGCCCCGTCGACGAGCCGGCGGGGCCGAGCGGACGCCCCACGTCGTCCACGCCGGGCCGGGGCCGGGCAGCCGCGGGCAGGACCGCGGCCATGCCGGCCTCGGTGCCGGGCCCGGAACCGATCGCGGTGGTGGGTGTCGCCGGCCGCTTCGCGGGCGCGGCCGATGCCGAGAGTTTCTGGCAGGTCGTCAGCTCAGGGGAGACCCGCATCGGCCCGGTCCCGCAGTCCGTGCTCGACCGGGATCTGTACCACGCGCCAGGAGCACTCAGCCTCACCCACAGCTACACCGACCAGGGCGGTCATGTGCCGGTGCCGGAGGATCCCCCGGGCGATGTGCGGATCATCCCGTTGCGCCACGCGGCCATGGACGACACCCAGCGCCTTGCGCTCGCCGTGGCTGCCGAGTTGTTCCGGGGACGGGCCGCGCAAGGGGGACGGCTCACGGGCAGCGGACTCGTCGCGATCGGCACCAATCTGGGCCTGACGCGCGAGCGCCGTACCCATGCGGAGATGTCTCTGCGGTCCTGGGACGAGACGGTCGGACGACTCGCCGGCTTGGACAGCCTGTCGTCACTGCAGAAGAAGGCCCTGCTGGCAGCGGTGCGCGAGGGGATGCCGCAAACGCCGGAGAACGCGATGTCACCGGCTTTCCTCGACGGCTGCCTGGCGAGCGGCGTGGCGGCACTGCTGGCCAACGAGTACCGGCTCGACGCCGTGCCCCTCGGCGTCGAGGCCGCGTGCGCTTCCTCCCTGGCCGCGCTCGACATCTGCGTCGGTGCGCTTCGGCAGCGGACCGCGGACTTCGCCGTGACGGGTGGTGTCGAACTGGCCTGCAACACCCGGGACATGGTGCTCTGTTCGGCGCTCGGATTGTTGTCGCACGGCACAAACGCCCCCTTCGACCAGGCAGCCGACGGTTTCAGTCCGGGTGACGGGTGTGGCCTCTTCCTGCTCAAGCGATACAGCGACGCGTGCCGCGACGGTGATGAAACCGTCGGCCTCATCCGCGGGATCGGTGCGTCCAACGACGCCAGGTCCCTGATCGCCCCGGACGTGGAGGGGCAACTGCTGGCCATGCGACGAGCCTTCGCGGAAGTCGACTTCGGGCCGTCCGCGGTCGACTACCTGGAGGCGCACGGCACCGGGACCAAGGTCGGAGACCGTGTCGAGATCGCGGCCGCGGCACGGATGTACGGCAGCGAGCAGCGTTCCCGGCCTCTTGAGATCGGGTCGGCCAAGTCGTTCTTCGGCCACACGTTCGCGGCCGCAGGCAGTGCCGGGCTGCTGCGCACGCTGCTCGCCATGCGGGCAGGGACGATGCCCCCGAACGCCAACCTGCGGACGCTGAATCCGGCCCTCGACCTCGACGCCATCCCGGCCGTCGTCCCGACCGCGCCTTCGCCGTGGAACCGCCGGCCCGGGCACCCCAGGCGCGCGGCCGTGAGCTCGTTCGGCACGGGAGGCATCAACTACCACGTACTCGTCGAAGAGCACCTGGACGGAGCGCGATGAACTTCGAATTCGATGCGGACACCGAGGAGATGCGTGCCGTGGTCGTCGCGTTCGCCCGGCGCGAGCTCGTCGGCCACAGGGATACGGCGCGCGCCGTGTTCGACCCCGCCGACTTCCGCAGGCGCTGGCGGCTTGCCGGTGCACAGGGGCTGGTGGGTGGCGCGGTCCCCGTGGAATACGGCGGCAGTGGTCTGGACGCGGTCACCTCGTCGGTTGTCATGGAAGCCCTGGGCTACGGCACCGAGGACACGGGTTTCGCCTTCTCCGTCGCCGCCCATCTGTTCGCCTCAGTGATGCCGATCGTCGAGTTCGGGACGGAGGAACAGAAGAGGCAGTGGCTCCCCGCGCTCTGCTCGGGGGAGCGGATCGCCGCGCACGGCATCACCGAACCGGAGGCCGGATCCGACGCGCTGAACCTGCGGACCCGCGCGGAGCGCAAGGGGGACGAGTACGTGCTCCAGGGCAGCAAGTGCTTCACGACGAACGCACCCGTCGCCGACGCCTTCGTCGTGCAGGCGGCGACCGAGCCGGGCGGGGGCTTCTTCGGACTCACGGCGTTCATCGTCGAGGCCGGCACCCCGGGGCTCAGCGTCGGTCCGGTCTACGACAAGGTCGGACTGCGCGGATCGCCCACCGCCGATGTCCACTTCGACGGATGCGTCGTCCCGGCCCGCCAGATGCTCGGCGCCGAGGGCTCGGGGGCCAGTGTGTTCTCCGCGTCCATGAAGTGGGAGCGCGTGTGCCTGTTCGCGATATACCTGGGCGCCATGCGTCGCATCCTGGAGTCCACGGTCGAATACGCCCAGGAGCGAGAACAGTTCGGTTCCCCCATCAGCGCTTTCCAGGCGGTCAGCCACCGGATCGTCGACATGACGCTGCGTCTGGAGTCCGCCCGGCTCCTGCTGTACCGGGCCGCCTGGCAACTGGCGCGGGGCAGCCAGGACGAGATCGCACCGGCGCTCGCGAAACTCGCGGTCAGCGAGGCCGCCGTACAACTGGGCCTGGATGCCCTCCAGGTGCGTGGCGGCCTGGGGATGGTCGAGGGAGAGGCCGAGATCTTCCTCCGTGACGCCCTGCCCTCACGGGTCTTCTCGGGCACCAGCGAGATCCAGAAGAACAACATCGCACGCGCGTTGGGTCTGGGGAACAACCGCCGCCCGCGCCGCCGCCGTTGAGGTTCTCGCACTCCCTCGACGGTGTCCCAACCGCCCGATCCGGCCGGAGGTCCACCTTGACGATCATCATTCACCGCATACGACTGCACGACGGCGTCGAAGCCGACCGCTTCGAGAAGTGGGTGCGGGAGGTCGACTACGCGACCTGCCCCGAGCTCCCCAGTGTCCTCGCCTTCGGTGTTCAGCGGGTGGCGGCCGCGTCACCCGGACCGTCGGTCGGTGCCGGGCCGGCCGGCACCGACGGGCCGCTTCACTACTTCGAGATCATCGAGGTGACCAGCCGCGAGGAGTTCGAGCAGGACATGGAAAGCTCACAGTTTCAGCGGCTCGTCGCGGACTTCGGCCAACTGGCGGAAGTCGTGGAGGAAGTGACGGGAGAGCGGATCGGCGACGGGTACCGGGCGTAGAGGTTTCAGACGGTACGGTTGAAACGCATACTGAACCCTTTTCAGTTTGTGGTCTCAGGTGGCTGATTTTCGTCCGATGGCGGAGATGAGCCCCGACTCGTAGGCGACGGCTACGGCCTGGGCGCGCGTGCCCACTCCGAGTTTCCTCAGTAAATGATGAACATGGGTCCGTACCGTCGCGGTGGAAACAGACAATTTCTCCGCTATCTCGGCATTGGACTTCCCTTGGGCGAGCAGCACAATGACTTCGGATTCCCGTGGTGTCAGGGTGGTCACCAGGCTCGTGGCCGGCGCCGAGGAGGTCTCGTCCGGTGGGTGGTGGAGGAGGCTGGGCCTGGCCTCTTCGGGCATGACGATGGCCCCGCCGGCACTGACCGTCCGCAGTACATGGACCAGTTCGTCGGCCGAGGTGCCCGGAGTCAGGACCGCCTGGACGCCGACGCGCAAGGCCTCGATGGAGCGCGGCGCGTTCTCCGCCTTCGCGATGAGGACCACCTTCGTACCGGTGCACAGAGCCGCGAGCTCCCGTTTGTGCTCGACGGTCAGCGCAGGTGAGACGATCACGAGGACGTCAGGCTCCTCTTCCGCGGCGGCCGCCGCGGATTCGGCGCCGGTCGTGTTGCCGACCACGGTGATGTCGGGTTGCTGGTCGAGCAGTGCCCGTATCCCGGCGCCCAGGATTGCGTCCTCGCAGCAAATGAGTACGCGAATGATCACCGACTGCCTCCCATGAGATGGGACCGCGCGGGTGCAAGGGTGGTTCACCCGTCATGGCCAGGGGTGTGACGTTGGCCTGAGAAGCCCTCATCGGGCGATGGATGGGTGGACCGTCCGGGTGGATCGGCAGGCGGATTTCGGTCGTGATCGCTTGTGGTGGTGCAAAGTCTGTGCCTCCCCCGAGAGTGCGCCGAAGCGCGCTTCCGACACTCATTGCTGCCCAGGGCGACTGATTGTGACGGCCGCTTTTCGCCCGAGTAATATTTCACATAAGCGGCGCATTGAGGCTAGCACGTAATCCGGCAGCGGCACGGGGCTTGGGAAGACGCTGCTCATCCACAGGCCACTTGCCGGGCACCGGTGAATGGCCGGTCGGACCTGTGTGGATAGGGGGACGGCTCGGTGATGTCTCTGCCTGTGGAGGACAGCAGGGAGCCATCACGCTTTGTGTGACTCCAGGTTCATGCCCCGTTGCCCGAAATGTTGAGTGCCGGGAATGCGGAGAGGCTCAAACGAGTCGCAGCGCGCGGGACGCCGCGAGCCGGCGAGAAGGCGGGAACGCCGTGGCCGCACGTCCCAGTCTGCTCACGAAGAACGCCCGCCCGGGCAGGCCGAGCCGTTGCTCCAACTCGGCCCGGACATCGTCGTGCTGGAGGATGACGCTCACGGGGTGCAGGACCAGTCCGGCGCGGGTCGCACCGAGCCAGTAGTCGGCCAGGACGGCGCCGCCGCGGACGACGGACTCGGCGCCGGGTGCCTCGTCGTCGAAACTCAGGGCGACGGCGGCAGGAGAGCACCGCACCACGGCGGCGAGTCGACGGGCCAGGAGCCGGTGGTAGCCCACGTGCCGCAGGATCCGCATGGTCGCGGGCGCCAGGGCGATCCGCATGCCGAGCCGGCGCGGCGGCGACATCGGTCCGAAGAGCTGACCGAGAGTGAAGCCGTCACCGCTGCTCTCGGCGTCGGCGTCGTCGCGGCGTATGAACGAGTGCGTCTCCCGCCAGGCGGCACGGTGGCTGAAGTCGCGCCCGCCGTGCCGGGAGACCAGGTCGGCGACCGCGGCGCGCTCGGCGTCGGCCACCACATGGCGGACGGTGACCTGCGAGTCGCGCCCCGGTTCCGCCCGGAACAAGGACAGCCCCGATCCTGACGTCGGCAGTTTCGCGAGCACGGCGGGGTCGATCCCGTCGGGACGGTAGGGCCCCCGGTTGGTGTGCCGGGCGCGAACGGTGTCGCGCAGCTCGGCGAGGTCGTTCCCGGGGGTGCGCGTGTGGGACAGGCGGACGACGCACAGCGGCACCCAGGCACGCGGCCACCGGCCACCGAAGATCCCTTCGGGGGCGGCGTCCTTCAGCCCGTGGGCTGCTGAGGCCGGGCCGACGAAGCGGACCCTGTCCGCCCGCCAGCCCTGGGCGGCCAGCGCCCGCAACAGGATCTCTCCATACGCACCGCAGCTGACCAGCATCTCGACCCCGTGCGAGGGGAGCGCCGTGAGCTGTCGTGCGCGGTCCAGGGCGAGGACCAGGTATTCGGCTTCGTCCTGTGCGGCGGCCTCGTGATCGGCCCTGGTCCGCTCGGCAGTCTCCGCGAGCAGTGCCGCCGCGGTGTGCCGAGCGGCCGCGCCGATCGTCCACCCCACGCCCCAGGGCTGACAGTTGTGCGAGGACGGACTGCGGGCGGCGATCTCGGCCGCCACCCGGAGCGCGCCCCGGAACGCCTCTCCCCGGTTCGCGGGAGCGGACTGGAACGGGAATGTCGATGTCACTGCCGCCGAGCTCCTATCGCCACACCAACGCCACACAGTAGCCGTCGACTTCGCGTGCCCAACTGTCGAACCGCCTCCCGTCGCCCTGGGACACATGACGCCTGAGGCCCGGCCCGGCACGCCACGAGAAGCGGCCGTCGGGACGCCAGCCGGTCAACTCGACCTCCTGCGGATCGACGCGCAGGCCGAAACCGAAGTGCTTCAGCACCGCCTCCTTGCACGCCCAGCGCAGGGACAGCGGCATGGCCGCCACGCCGACGGACTCCGTGTCCGTCGCCCCCGGCGTGGGAGCGAGCAGCTGCGCCAGCATCGGGGGCATACGCCGGGTGCGCTCGACGTCGATGCCGACGGCGCGCGGTCCGCACGCGGCGACGGCGAAGTCCGCCGAGTGGGACAGCCCGACCTCGACCGGGAAGTCGACCCACGGCCTGCCGGCCCGCAGGCCGTCCGCGACGGTGCTGATGTGGACGTCGCGGGTGCCGGTCCGCGCGTCGAAGTGCCGCCGCTGGTAGGCGCACACCCCGTGCTTGAGCGCCAGGCGTCCCGCCAGCCATTCCAGGCGCCGCTTGGGCACGGGCAGTTGCCGCACTCGCACCGACTCGGCGTCGCTGAGATGCCGGTACTCCAGAGCCGTCCGAGCTCGGTCGCCGATCGCACGCAGCCACGCGATCGACACCACGGACAGTGTCAGGGGCCCGCGCACGTGACGGACGTACAGGGGCCGCGCCGGATCGAGAGTCAGGCAGTCGTCGAGTCCGGTCACCGTGACGGAGGCCGACGGTGTGGTCGCCGTGCTCATGTCAGCGGTCCACGGGCGGCGGCAGCAGGAACGGGTAGGAGCGGCGCAGGACCTTCAGGTGCCAGAAACGGTCGGCCTTGCGCAGCCGCTGGACCAGCTCCCACATCCGCGCGTCGTCGCGGTAGTAGGCGGCGACCTCCTCGGCCGTGATGGGCTCGGCCAGGCGGCCGTTGGCCTGGTCCAGAAAGGCCGGGATCAGCGCGTCGAGCCGCTCCTTGTGGAGATTGCCGAGGAAGTCCAGCAGTACACCGCGCGTCCCGTAGAACTTGTCGAAGATCGACTTGGTCAGCGACAGCCGGACCGCGTCGCGCAGCACCCACGGCAGCGAGGTGAAGAAGAGCCGGACGTCGAGCTTCTCCCGGCCCCTGTGGTCCCGCATGAGAGGGGAGGTCACGTCGAGATACGTCAACTCGCCGCCGATGTCCATCCAGTTGGACGCCTGGGCGTCCAGCCCGAGTGAGGGGGACACGGTTCGGTCCACCTGGTCGAGGAAGCGGGAGAAGAAGTCCTTGGCCCATGTCTCGTCCTCGGTGTGCAGGAGCCGGGAGCACAGCCGCCGCTCCGGCAGCTCGCGTTGCACGCAGTACGCCACGATCCGCCCCGCCGGTCGATGGGCGTGCCACAACTGGGTGCCGGCGACGTTCAGACCGCTGTCGGTGAGGCGTCGCAGGTACTCGTCGAGGCCACGCCGGTAGTTCTCGAAGCGCCCGCGGTCGGGGAAGACCGGCAGCCGCTTGCAGGCATAGGCGCCTTGGGCGGTCCGCAGCCGCAGCACCAGGGTGACCTCACCATGGCCCAGGATGTCCAGGGAGCTGTCGTCGGCGGTGCGCAGCGCGGCCTGGACCTGCTTCTCCAGGTGACCGAGCTCGTCGTGGGGAACGGTGAAGGACATGGGCATCGGGCCTTTACGTCTCTGTGTCCGCCCCGGCTTCGGCGCGGTCGTGGGAGGAGCCGGCCGGTGCACGGCGGTGCACCATGATCAGGTGGACGGCGGCGGCGAAGAACGCGGCGTCGAGCAGCAGGATCTGGGGCACACTGCTGACCAGGACGATCACGAAGAGGACCAGCATCAGCAGCTGCCCGTAGAGCGCCGCGAGCACCAGTTCCCGGTTCCTGATCAACACCAGGCCGCTCACGACCATCGCGGCCGCGACGAAGACGGTGACGCCCGTCGGGCTCTTGGCGAGCCAGTCGGTGAAGTCTCCGATCACGGCGACGTCGTGGTTGGCGTCGGCGGCGTCTTTGAGGCGCTGCTCCACCGACTCGATCTCCGGGAAGAACTTGCCGACGCCGGCGATGATGTAGAGGACGCCGACGACACGCTGCAGAATCAGGGTTCGTTTGGTCACCTGTCGGATTCTTCCGATGTCGTGGCCGACTGGCCGGGGTTGTTTCCGGACAAGATCCGTCGCCGTGCCCGGTCGCTCACGCGGCCGTGACGACCAGGACGGCGTTCTGGCCGCCGAAGCCGAACGAGTTGCTCACCGCCACCTCCACGCCCTGCCTGCGCGCAGACCCGGCGACCACGTCCAACTCGATTCCCGGATCCAGCCGTTGGAGGTTGGCCGTCGGCGGAACTGTCCCGCGCTCGACGCTGAGCACGGTCAGTGCGGCCTCGATCGCACCGGCCGCCCCCAGCGTGTGACCGATCACGCCCTTGGCCGACGTCACGGCGGCGCCCTCGCCCAGGACCTTGCGCAGTGCCCGTGCCTCGGCCGCGTCATTGAGCGGCGTGGACGTGCCGTGGGCGTTGACGTGATCCACCTCGTCGGGCATGACGTCCGCCGCGGCCAGCGCCGTGCGCAGGGCCTGGATGACGCCGGCGCCCTCGGGGTCCGGGGCGGTCATGTGGTGGGCGTCCGCCGACGCCCCGTATCCGGCCAGCTTCGCGCGGACACGCGCTCCACGGGCCCGTGCGTCCGCCTCGCGCTGAAGGACCAGCATGCCGCTGCCCTCACCGATGACGAACCCGTCGCGGTCCGCGTCGAACGGCCGGGAGGCGGCCGAGGGTTCGTCGAGCCGCCCCGACAGGGCCCCCATCTGGGCGAAGCCGGTCACCATGAGGGGAGTCACGCCGGCTTCGCCGCCACCCGCGATCACGACGTCGCAGCTGCCGTCGCGCAGCAGCTGCAGCGCGACGCCGATCGCGGTGGCCCCGGACGCGCAGGCCGTCGCCGTGACGAGGTTGGGACCCGTGGCGCGCAGGTCCATGGCCAGGTGACCGGCGACCATGTTGGGCACCAGCATCGGGATCAACAGTGCGGACACCGCCTGAGGCCCCTGCTCCAGCATGCGCCGGTGCTGGGTCTCCCACGTCGCCACACCGCCCAGACCGCAGCCCACGACGACTCCGACGCGCGCGCCGTTCCATGTCCTCGGGTCCAGGCCGGAGTCGGCGACGGCCTCACGCGCCGCGGCGATGGAGAGCTGGATGAATCGGTCGTGCGTCAGAGAACTGCGCCGCCCCACGTGCTCGCGAGGGGAGAAGCCCGGGACCGTGCAGGAGATGTCCACGGAGAGTCCGGCAAGCAGCGGGTTGCGGGCGGCGGCCGACCTGCCCGCGCACACCCCCTGCCAGGTGGCGTCGGCACCGATGCCGGCGGCGGTGACCAGACCGATCCCGGTGACGGCGATC